>NZ_AP019783.1:2792500-3094985 GCF_019670005.1 Methylomagnum ishizawai
AGCGTGCCGCTATAGGCCCGTGCGTGGACGACGATGGTGATGTAGTTGATCGGGATGCCGACCGCCGCATCGACCTGGATCGCCAGCACATCGCCGGAAAGGTCCAGCCGCAGGTTCTTCCAGGGCGGGTTTTCCGCATCGCCCACCAGGAGGCCGATACCGTTCGGCTCGGGCTTCGAGAGTTCGTCCAGCACCGCCGCGCAGCGTGTGCGGGCGTCGGCCATGCGGAACGGGCTCCCGGTGCGGCCGATGATGGGCTGCAAGGCTTCGCGCAGGTTGCGGGCCAGGAAGTCGTAGCCCGCGCCGACCGAGATTTCCACCTTGTCGTAGTTGTCGTTGACGAGCCAGGCGCTGATCGACTTGCAGACGAAGTAGCCGGTGGGGCGGTTTTCCAGCGGGATGACGCCGCCCCGGATGAGCGGGTCGGTATCGGTGGGCACGCGCAGCTTGCGCTCCACGCCCTCGACATTCAGGGCGCGGTTGGTCATGGCCTGGCCGGGGTTCTGCCCGGCGAAGCCGGCGGCGATCATCGCGGCGGCGACATAGGCCGGGTACAGCGTCAGCGCGCCGTTGGCGTTGTAGAGGTAGACCCCGAGGTGGACGAGCGCGGTGCGGTCGGAGTTCAGCGCCTTGGCGGCGGCGATGGCGGCGGCATCCGTGGTGCCCGTGGCGGCACCCACGAAATTCCGGCGCTCGCTGCGCGCCACCTTGCTCATGTAGGCGCAATGCGCGTCGGCCATATCCCAGACCGCGGGGTTGGACGACAGCGGCGCGACCCACTGCACATCCTCCGCTTGCAGGGCGGTGAAGGCCGCCGTCCAGTCCTGCACGGTGGCCGATCCGTTCGAGCCGCCGGCCAGGTAGGTCCAATCCTGGTTGGCGGGGGGTAGCGTGCCGGCGCGGCGGGCGTTGACGAAGCCCTCGCTGCCCGAATTGAACCAATCCACGCACGCCTGTAGGTCGCCGGTCACGGTCACCGGGGTGAACCCGACGATCGCGTAGGCCAAGGTTTTCACATCGTGCTGGAGGGTTGCCCTGAGTTGGTACGCGGCCGTGAACGCCCCGAGCGATCCCGATACGGAGGCGGTCCAGCCCCCCAGGGCGTCGATGGCCGCCACCACATCGGCGATGGTCGGGTTGTCGGCCACGAGGTCCAGGGTGGCGACCGTGGTGCCCACCGGGGCTTCCAGCACGATTTGCGTGCCCGTGATCGTAATCGCCGCCGATGCCGCCCCTCCCGTGAACTGGACGTTGGCGACCGTGGCGGAGGCCAGGGTTTGGTTGGTCAGGGCATCCAAACCATTGAGGGCGGGCTTGTCCTCGTTGCCGTCCAATACGGTGGCGAGCCAGCCCGGGGTCACGCTGATGCGGTCGGCCAGCGCCTGCACGGTGCCGAAATCGTTCAGGCCGATGGTCGCCACCGCCGTGCCCATGGGGGCCTCCAGCGTGACCTGGGTATCCGTCACCGACAGCCGGGCGTCGGCCATCATGCCGTGGTACTGCACCGACAGCGCATCCCGGTGGATGTCGTCCTGGGTGTAGTAGCGGGTCCCGACCTGGGTGGTGATCTTCTTGCCCTTGTGGGTGCCGGACTCGACCTTCACCTTGTCGGCGTTGCCGCCCAGCCCGTACCGGGTGGCGGCCAGGGCGATGGCGTTGCCCGAACCGGCATCCAGCAGCGTCAGCGCCGCCTGGGTGGACGGGGCCGGGCTCATGAACACGATGGTCGCGGGAGCGCCGGTTTCGGGGCTGGGGTCGAAACAGGCCGTGACCGCCACCAGGGCCTCGCCATCCACGCCCGCGTCGATGGCGTCCTGCGGGCCGCCGAAGCGATAGGCGGCCTTGGGTTCGAGGGCCGGGGCCGATCCCAGGATGGCAAGCACGTTGCCGACGGTCAGGTTGCGGTTTGCCAGCGCCGTATCGTCGATCCTGGAAACGACGGTAGGGGTTTCGTATAGCTGGCCGTCAAAAAAAAGCGCCATGTCGGCTTACCTCTCGCTCAGGCCGGGGTTTGCATGAAGGCATCGAAGCGGGCGCCATACGCCGCTTCGGTATCGCGCAGCCGTCCCGCGCGTTTTTCCACGCCATAGAAGGCGGACACCGCCTCCGGGGCGTGCCTGCGGGATAGCGCCCGGCACGCCTCTTCCAGCGACGTGGCGAACCGCGCCGGAACCGCCGGCGTGGACGGCGGCGGCGCGGGCGCGGGGGGCGGCGCCGTCGGCCCGGCGGGTTGCGCCGCGGGAAGTGGGGGGGTCTTTGCCATATCTGGGTCGTCGCTCATGATGTGTAAACGTGGTTGATGGCGGTGCCGGCGCGGAGATCGTCGATGCCCGAGAACACGAGGCCGCCCAGGGTTCCGGCGATGGTGTAGACCGGGGCGTCGTATTCGCCTTCCAGGTACTCGATGGCGGCGGGGCTCCAGGCCGCGCCCTGTAATCCGGCGGCCTCGAACACCGGCAGGTTGCCGACCATCAGCGCCCGCAAGGCCCGGTGCAGGGCCATGCGCTCATCCGGGTTGAGGCTCCACGCGCCGACCTCGATGGCGATATTCGAAAGCCAGCCGGTGCGTCCGGTGAATTCGTCCTCGCCGGACGCCGCGTACCACTCGGAGCCCATGTCGCAGCCGATGGCGTATTCCGCGGGCGTCTCCGAGGCGAGTTTTACCGTCACGACCGGCCAGCGGGTGTCCTTGGATTGCGGGGGGCCGATCAGCACGTCGATATGGGTGGTTTGGAGCGTCCCGGCCTGGGGCAGGAGTTCATGGCGGGCCACGTAGACGGCCAAGCCCTCGTCCAGGCGGTCGCGGACCAGGGCGATGGGGTCGGGCGAGGTGTCGCGGAAGGTCGCGCGGGGGATGGCGACGGTGGTTTCGGCGTCCAGGGTCCACAGGAGGCCGTTCCAGTAGTAGGCCCGGTAGTAATAGGTGACGCCGTTCAGCAGGGCTTGGTAGTCCAGCGCGGCCCGTTCGTCGCCGTCGTAGACGACCGAGGCGGCGGGGTCCACGGGCAGCGGGTCGCCGACATAGAAGGCGTTCGGGGCGTAGGTGTTGGACGCGCCCCAGTCGCCGGTTTCGGGCGGGTCCAGCCAGTCGTCGGTGGTCTTGCGGAGGACGATCCAGCGCCACGCGCCCGCCGGGGGCGCGATGTATAGGCGGATGGCGTTGCCTATGGCGAGGGGTTCGGCGCGGGTGATGCTCATGCGCCTAGGATGGCGTCACGACCCGGCATTGGGATTGCGGGCGGTGCGCCCTGGATTCAAGCGCTGACCCACCCCCGCCGCAAGGACGCGGCCACGCCTTACGCCTCCTCCACCGACCGGCCCATCGCCTCCCGGAACGCCACCTCCGCCAAAGGCCGCAACCGGTCCGCCACGCCCTGGGCGATATTGAGGCCGGGCCGGGCCGGGATGATCCACTTCGAGGAACCTTCCCTCATGGTGCGGAAGGTCAAATATTTCGAGGATCGCTGCTTGCCGCTTGAGGTTTCCATCCTCACCATCCCGGCGTAGATGTCCACGGCATGATGAGGCTTCATCTTCTCTTTCAGCCCGGCGGGCAGGCGGTCTCCCCACACATATTTCCGGGTCGCCACGCGCACCACTTCGCCCTTCGTCTGGTTGTGGCCGCGCCGCGTTTGGGTGGAGAGCGCCCCCGTGCCGGAGTTGCGCCAGCCGACGCCCGTGATGAGCGACTTCCCAAAACCCTTCTTCCCCACGATTTTGTAGATGTCCTGGGGCATCGGGCGGGCCAGGGCTTCGTTGCCCGGCGTGTTGTGCCGGAACGGGATGATGAGGTAGCGCCGCCCGTCCTTGGTCCGGCGGACCTTGGGCGAGGAATCCAGCATCCGCTTGAGGTCGTAGGCCGGACGCCCGGTTTCGATTTCCCCGGCCAGTTTGAGGTCGCTGAACACCTCGTAGGAGAATGGCCCGAGTTGGCGGGATTGGATGGAGGCGGCATACTGTTTTTTGTGGCCGATCCAGACGCCGTGGGCTTGCAGAACATCCTCTTTCCAGTCCAGTTCAGCTTGCTCGGCAAATTTACGGACGGCTAGGGCCAGGCGCGGCAGCACGCTTTCATCGATGACACCGGGGAGGGCTTCGATTAGGGCGGACAGGTCCACCCGGATAGCGTAGGTTGGCATCGCGTCACCGCCCGAACAAATCGAAAGCCCGCAGCACGACCTTCCTCGGCAAATCCCGCCCCCCATGATGCGCCCGGTCCTGCGGCAGCGGTCCCCAGCAGAAATATTCCGGCCTGCGCCGCCCGGTGATGCTGTAGACCATGCCCGGCGGAGGTTCGCCGCCGGACAGCCACGCCGGCACGCCATCGTCGCCCACATCCGGGATACCGCCCTCGACCACCTCCCCATCCACCAGCCAGAACACCCGTTCGATGCTGACATTCGGGTAGCGCAGCAGCACATCGTCCCGCCCACGGATGAACTTGTCCGAGAACGGCGCGGACGAATCCAGCATCGCCACCCGGTCGAACTCGCCCATGTCATAGATTGGCGAATCGGACGGCAGGGTCAGCACCACGTCGCCCGGTTCGTAGAGGCCCATCTTGGCCCACCGGAGTTGGAGTTGTTGGCCGGAGATGCCCGCCACGCCCTCGACCGGATCATCCCAGGCGCGCCCCTTGCCGCCGCACAGCGGACAGGTCGGCAGGGCCGCGCCGCTATTCGGGTTCAGGCAGGGGCAGGCGTAGGACTTGCGCCAGCCGAAGTTCTGGCCCATCCGGGCGAGGAAGGCGTTGAATTGGAGTGGATTGAGGAGCATGGCCTAAGCTGGATGGGCAGCCCCCTGATCGGCAACGCTCTTTTCCTTCAGACCCGCCGCCACGGCGCCGCAAATGAGCGCCCCGCCTGCAATCCGGGAATCGCCGCGCACGCGGCGGCCAGCCCGGCCCAAGTGCTGGCTTCTTTCAGGCGTTCCCAAAGGAAGGCGACCGCGTTCTGTAAGAATGAAGTAGCGCTTTTCATGGTCGATCTCCGTTCGTTGAACAAAAAATCATAGCCCCAAGGCCCGCATGGTCTGCGGCCCGGCGATACCATCCGCCACCAAGCCCTGCGATGCCTGGAAGCCCCGCAACGCCGCCTCGATGGCGGGGCCGAAAATGCCGTCCACATCCACCCGCACGCCCCGCGCCGCCAACGCCTTTTGCAGGGCCAGCACACCGGGACCGGAATCCCCGCGCCGCAACACCGGGGGCGAATCCAGCCCGAGCGCCGTCCGTGCCGCCTTGCGCCGCTCCAGGCGGTCCGCCGCGCCGTTCGTGCCGCCGTTGATCCGGCGGGTGATCCGGTCGAAGTCGCCCAGGTCGGACAGTTCGTTCAGCCCCTTGGAACGCCAGAACCACGCCGCCGACAGCGCCGCGAACTCGGGTTCTTCCAGGCGCTCGGGATTCGCCAACAGGTCGATCCCCAGCGCCGATCCGGCGGCGGCGTAATTGGCCCGGCCCGTAATCTGGATCAGGCCGCGCCCCTTGAAGCGCTTGCCGTCGCCGGGCCGGGTGTTGCCCAAGTCCTTGCGCCCCTCGTAGGCCGCGCCGCTGGCGATCTCCTCCACGTAGGCCAGCGACCCGCTCTCATGGCCGAGTTGGGCCAGGAAGTCGGCCATCCGGGATGGCGTGTCGATGCCATAGCGGGCCATGGCCTGCACGAGGGGGCCGAGCCAGCGCCGGGCGACCGATAGGCGGCAACCGCAGGCGGCGGCGAGTTGTTCGGGAGAGATATTCATGGAATGCGACCTTCGGGAAGCGGCGATTGATGCAACACACCCAGCCCCTCATCATTCCCGAAGCGCTTGATGAGCGGGGTTTCCATGGGTTTCGCCGCTTTTTTGTTTTGCTTGCCCAGCGGGCGGCATTCTGGCTTGCCGCAGGATGGGGTTCGGAGGTCCGGGGTACACCAGCACATCACAAAACACCCACTCGGACGCCCCACAGGGCATCCTTCAAAGTCGAGATTTTCTTGTCGATCATGTCCGAATACTTCGAAGTATCCACCGAGGCCGATTGCGACAGGCCATCCGCCGAGATCGAAGCCGATTGCGCCGGGAAGGCTCCCTCAATCAGCCTTAGCACCGCCATCTTCTTCACGGTGTCCACCACGTCCGGCCAGAGGCCGTGCGCGTCCGTGAGGCCCGCCGTGTAGCGGACCTCGATCATCATGGGCACCGTCTTGCGCCCGGTCAGGGCTTGCAGCACGAAGGCGTTCATGGGGCCGTAGGACGCCAGCCCCGTGGGAATCAGGTGGATCAAGCCGTACTTGAGTTCCGGCCTGATCCACTCGGCAGGCACCTCGAACACCGCCGTTCCGGGGCCGGGATAGACGAAACGGATCGAGGTGATGGAGCCCCGGACGATGGGCCGCTGTTTGGTTTCGACGCAGCCGAAGAACGTGTTGGAGAAGGTTTCCGCCTCGTACTCGCTCGGGGCCTCCAAGGCGTACTTGGTCCCGGCGTTTTCCAAGGCGTCGATTTCCGGCGGCGGCGCCTGCGAGGGCACCATGACCGTGGGTTCCAGGAACACGCGCAGACGGCGCTGCGCGTCGGCCTCGGCGGCCAGCAGCGCGGCCCACACTTCATCTTCGGAGGGCAACACGCCCGAAAAGGCCGGGTGCGTCTTGAACACCGACATCGCCAGGAGGCTGGCCACGTCGTCGGGGTTGGTGAAGATGCTCATGGCCCGGTGTGATCGGCGATCAACGCTCGTTCAATGCCGCCAAATCCGCCGAAGCCAGCGCGGCGGCGAAAGCCGTCATGCCGATGGCGTTGTAATAGGTCACGGTCAGGCTGGCGGTGTCCAGCGCCGTGGTGCCGCCCACGAAATTGGAGCCGGTGGCGTTGTCGATGACCACGAAGCCCACCAGCGCCTTGTTATCTGGGTTGGCCGGGAGCAAGGCCAATGCCGCATCGTGCGAGTTGGCATTGGCGGTCTTGGCGGACACCGACAGCGTGCCGGACTCGTCGATATAGAACGCCCAGGCCGCGCTCTTGGCGGTCGCCAGCGTACCGGCCAGGGCGGGCATGTCGCCCGCGGTCTTACGGATCGGCACGCCCGCGACAATGGCGGAAATGGTGCCGGTGTACTTGACCACGGCGGAACTGGATGTCTTGATCGCCAGCCCGGCGGATACCAGGGAAACCGTGTTCATGCGCGTGCGGAGCGCGGCCACATCGGCCCGGAGCGCATTGAACTGGGTGATGATGTCGTTGAGCAGGGTACCGAGTTGCACGTCGCGGGCGGCGAGTATGGCGCGGTTCAATTGCTGGATGAGGAGCGGAATCCGCTTGGTGGTGCTTCCCATGCTGGCTTACCTTACTTGGATTTAGCGGGTTTCTGGGGCGACGGGGCGGCCACGGGCTCGGGGGCCGATCCACCCGCCGGGGCCACCAGCGAATAGCCTGGGATGGCCAGGAAATTGGCGGCCACATCCTCCGGCAGATCGTCGGCGCTGACCATGCCACCACCCGGATGGGGGACAAATGGGAATCCGTTGATGTTGTCCGAGGCGTTCGGACGGGTACACAGCACGTAGGGCATCGCGCGGTCCTTCCGGTGGTTAAAGAGGGGGCGGGGGCAAGCCCCGCCCGCAAGGTCCGACGGTGGCCAGAACCGGTTACTCGTCCGTGTGCGGGCGCCAAGCCGCGTTGGCCGGGAGTATGTTCTTGATATACCCGTGCCGCTTCGGATTGGTGATCCGCAGATAGCCGAACAAGAATTGGAACCAGGAATAGACCGGCATCAGCCCGATACCGAACGGCAGCGGAATCTTGATCATCGGCTGGAATTGCCGCCAGCCGATGGCGTCGGAGGCCCGCTCCAAATCCACGATGGGCGCGGAGAAGGTGCCGGGGATATCGCGGTCCAGGTCCGCGTAGGCCGTGGTGGAGCCCGCTTTCGGGACCACGGCCACGAGGCGCATATCGCTGGTGGTGTTGGCGGCGTCCTGGCGGGACCGGAAGATGCGGTAGCCGGTTTCGGTCCCGGCGCTGCTGGCCGTGATGGTCAACGTGCATTTCTGCCCGGCGGAAATGGCGGTCTGCGTGGTCTTCACCACCGGGCTGTAGCCCTGGCCCTGCGCGTCGATGGCCTCGACCGCGTAGTAGTAATTGCCGGCGCGCCCCGCGGTGAAGCGCGAGGACGCATCGGAGGCGCAGGCGGCGGCCACGCCTTGCGGGGTGATCGCGGACAACGCGCTCGCGTAGGCCGGGTAGGTCGCTTCGAATGGCTTGATCATCGGCATGTTCGCGTCGTGCAGGAACGTGTCGATGTGGGTTTTCAGCACGCCATGGGTCAAGCGGATGCCCGGCACATGGCCGCCGATCATCGGTTGGTTCTGGTTGTCCGGGTTCCAGCGGTAGGAGGGGTCCAACCCACTGTTGAGGTCGCCTTGGACGCTGGAAGGCAGGTACACGTCGGTGGGCGTGCCCCAGGAGCCATAGCCGATGATGGCCGAGTTGATGGCGTTGAACGCCTCCACATCGGTCAGGCTGGCGCCCTGCATGTCGTAGACATGCTCGCCGGAGATGTAGCCGCTGGCGATGCTATCGTCGATCTGCTTGAAAATGCCATCGAACTGCACCGGACAGGCGGCGGAATTACCGTAGAACAGGGCGTATTCCAAATCCTGCAAGATGGACAGGGCGCCGTTGTTTTCCTCGACCGACATGGCGTCGGCGATGTTGTTCGTGATGTTGGTCACGAACCCGACCTGGCGGAGCTGCATGATGAACTTCACCATGCCGACCTCGCGCTGGTAGTCGCCGGTCGCCGAGCGGACCGTACCCATTTGCGCGTTGAAGCTACCGCCGGGAAATCCACCCACCGAGTTCATGCGGGTGTATTCGTCCACGATGTTGGTGGCGTTGGTGGACATCAAGTCCTTGAAGAACACGATATGCTTCTGGTCGAACACCGTGGACTTCATGACGCGGTCGAGCGATTGGATGCCCAGGGCCGCGCCGCCGGTCAACTGCGACACATCCGACTGCGCCGAGGCGGAGTCCAGCGCTTTGAACAGGTCGCCGAAATCGGACAGCGAACCGGAAGCCGATCCGTGCCCCCCCATACCGCCGAGCGAGCCGGCGGCCAAGCCCTGCAATTGGGCGATGACGGTAGGATTCATAAGTGTCGTTCCTCTCTATGGGATCGGTTCTGGTTAAAGCGGGGTGGCCACGATCTTGCGGAGCAATTTGGCGTCGGGTTGGATGCCGTTGCGGGCGCAGGCGTCCAACTGGCGGTATTCCGGGCTACCCAGCTTGCCCGCCTCGAACAGCGCGTCGGCCTTCGCCATCACGTCGTCCAGGGTCAACTGCCCGTCCCCCAGGCTCTTGGCGAGCGGGTCCACGGACTCGCGCCCATGCACGGCCACGGCGGACTTGCGCCCCTTGCCCTGGCCCGACAGGTCGGCGACCTTCGCCCGGAGGGACGCGAGTTCCGCGCCCTGGCTCTTCAGGAGGTCGGTCTGCGCCTGGAGCAGGGCCGCGACCTGGCCGAAGCCTTTCTGCATTTCGTCGGCGATGCCCGCCTGCCGGTCCTGCAAGGACTTGACGAGCGCGGTGGCGTCGAAGCCGCGGACCTTTTCGCCGTCCACCTCGAACTCGAAGGACTTGCCCATGGGGTCGTCGTCCCCGCTGCCATCGCCGTAGCTGCCGTCCTCGTCGCCATCCAGTTCCTCGTGGCCTTCTTCGGCGGCTTTCTTGATCTTGCCGTCGCCGTCGCCGCGCCGGGACTTGAGCAGGTCCAGTTCTTCCATCATCGCGTTGAAATCGAAGTTCATTGCCGTTTCTCTCTCGCTGTCTTCCAGTCGTGCATGAAGCGCTCAACGAACTCGGAAGCCAGGTCGTCGTCGAGGCCGTACTTGTGGGCCGCATGGCGCACCATATCGGCGTGGGTCTTGAATCTGCGGTGGTCCTCGCCGAGGTCGCCCGCGAAGGCGTCCCGGAAGTCCCAATAGCCGCGCGCCTTCCGGTCCAAGGACTGCCGCCCAAGGGCCGCGCCGCCGGTCAGGCTGGCTGTATTCGTGGTTGCGCCCGTGGAATCCAGGGCTTTCGATAGGTCGTATCCGAGGCCCGGCACCCAACTTTTCGCCAGGGTGTCGAAGGGCACCGTGGACACCATGGGGACATCCTGGTTGACGGGGTTCTTAGAGAACCCGATATTGGTCCAGCGCACTTTCCCGATCATCGCCTTCTTCATGCCGGTTTCCGGGTCCACCGCGATGGATTTTTCCAGTACCGCGCCACCGACCGAGGGCTTCCAGCGGGCCGGGGGATTGATATCGGTCAGGCTGGACCAGAAATAATTGGCGCGTTCCGCCGCCGGCCCCTGGCCGGAATAAATCTCGCCCTTGACGAAGGTTTTCACGCCATGGAACGAAACCTCGCGGGGCTGGCCGATCTCGAACAACATGTAATCGGGGATGCCGGCCTTCGCGCCGATCAGGCTGTAGTGGTCGATGTCGAGATTGCCGAACCGGGAATACCAGTCCGATGAGTCCCGTAAAGCCTTTTGCAGCACCACCTCGCCCTGTTGATCCATGGCCTCGTTGCTAGCCTCGATGTACACGAAGCGCTTTTCGCCTTCGGTCGCGAGTTCAGCCTTGAGCATCAGGTCGATGCTCAAGAAATCGGGGCAGGCTGCAAGGAGTTGTTGTGCGGTTGACATGTCGCCGATTCTGGCGTCACGACCGGGGCGGGACACTACATCGCGGCGATGCGGCCACGCTCGAAGACCAGGGCTTGGTACTCGTCGGCGGCTTCGGGGTCGGCCAGGGCGATGGGGCGCAGGACATCCAAGCGCTGGTTGATGGCGGCGAGGCGATCCCGTCCGGCACGGTCGATCTTCGCCAGTGTGGTGGAGGTATGGACGCGGTGGTGGGCGTTTTGGGCGAGGGCTTGGCGGAGGGTGTCGGGGGTCATGGCCGGAAGCTATGGCGGTTGGTTTCCGGGTAGGGTGATGTCACGACCTGGGGGGTGGGGAACTATCGGGATGGGACTTACCCGCCCTGCTCCGCCCGCCTCCGCCCGAGGAAATAGCCCAGGCCACTATCATCCAGCCCCTCCATCGGCGAAGTCATCAACTCCCGCAAACCATACTTGGTCTTGAGCCGTTCCCGCGCCGCCCGTTCCGCGGGGTGGTTCGCCACGAGGTCGATCAACTCCACATCGTTCCTTTGGCCCACCCGGTCGATCCGGCCCGACCTTTGCGCGTGGGTCCGGGCCGTGTCGGGTACGTCGCTATGCACGAGCCATTGTCCGCGCTGCAAGTTCACCCCCGCCGCCGCCGCGTCCGACGCCACCAGGATATCCACTTTCGCCTCCCCGGCCTCCGGTTGGAACGCCAAGCGCTTGGCGTCCTTGTCCTTGCCGGAATCCGCCCCGGTCAGCGTCACCACGCGGTGGCCTTCCCGCCTGAGCCGGTCGGCGATGGCGTTCACGGCGTCCAGGCTATGCGCGAACACCACGCCCGGCTTGCCTTTGCGCTCCTTCGCCAACTGCGCGATGCGCTCGACCTTCGCCCCCTGGGGATGCGCGTCGATGATCCGCCGCATGGCCGCCGACTTCACCATGCCCAGCCCGGCCTGTAATTGCTTGGAAAGCGCCTCGTGACGGTCCTCCGGCACGCCTTCGAACGAATTGGGCGATAACCGCCTGACCGCGTCCACATCCACCTTGCCTTCCATACGGGCGATCCTGGCCCGCGCCGCCAATTTCGACACGTCCTTGAGGGCGGCATGCTGGTCCGGCGTCAACTCGACCTGTTCTTCCCGCTTATCCGCCTTCACGCCGGATTCCACCGAGGCCGGGAACCAGTAGCGGGCCATCTCGCGCCTCAAGCCCTCCTGCGCGGCTTCCGTGTTCGGGCCGTAGCGGCGCAGGAATGCGGCGCGGTCGTTGTAGCGCTCGGGGTCCATCTTCGCCAACAAGTCGAACGACTCCGACACGTCGTTCTTCACCGGGTCCGCCGAGGCCGATACATAGTAGGGGGTGTGCGCCGACACCGAGTCCACCACGTTGGCGAGGGCGGAATTTTCTTTCCCGCGCCGGTTGAGGAGGTTGTCCCCCTCGTCCACGTTCAGGTAATCGAAATTGATCCCTTCCTTGTCCATCACGCCCTTGGCCCAAGCCCGCCGTTCCACCGACTTCATCGCGCCCAAGCGCTCGGACATGGCCTTTTCGTCGATGCCGGCGTGCTTCGCGCCCAGGTGGATCATGTCGTCGCGGAAACCGGCATGGGTCATCACGGCGAAATGGGTATCGGGGTCCTTGTAGGCCGCGATGCGTTCGGCCTGGCTGGCACCGGGTTCGATGTGCCAATTGAACCGGCCAGGTTCGAGGTAGCGCAGGGCTTCCCCGGAAAACTGCGACTGCACCGCCGACGGCACGAGGAAAAGTCCCCGCTTGGCCTTGCCCTGGCCGCGCAGATGGGTGAACGCGCCCAGGCCCACGAGCGTCTTGCCGGTGCCCACCCCGGCGGCCAGCACCGTGCGCTTGTTCGCGACGATGTGCTTGATGGCCCGCTGCCGCACGAAATCCTTGTTCTTCCCACCTTCCGCATCGCGGCTCCCCATCACGGGCCGCCAAATCTTGGTGGGCTTCCCTGGCCGAAAATTCGGGCCCACAATCGACATCATCCGGGCGATTTGCGACTCGGCGGCATGGCCCAGGCTGTGGCGCTCATCGGCCCCGAGTGGTTTCGCCTTCGTCGCGGGCGAAGTATCGCCGAACAGGTCGTCCTCCCCGCCGAACATGCCGATTTGCGCCTGTCCGAACGCCTCCTGCCGTTCCCGCGCCGCATCCAGCTTGTCGGCCACCGACCCCGCCGCGTATTTGCCGCCCTCGCGGTTCCGCAGGGAATCCACCAGGGCGCGTTCCTGCCGGATGCGCTCGTCGCGGGCTTTCGGGTCCACGGCGTCCAGGTGGTTCAGGTTGCCGCGGATCACCTCCCGACCCAGTTTGAGCGGCGCGTCGGGGCGCAGGCGGTTGTGTTCCTCGGCGAACTTCTGCGCGACGTTCGACCGGATCAAATCCTGGATCGAGGCATAGGCGTGGGTGTGGCCGCGCATCATCTTGGCGTACTTGTGCCACGTCAGGGAGGCCGCATTGACCTTTTCGGCGAGTTGGTCCCGGTGCGCTTTCCATTCCCTCCAGTCGGGGTTCTCGGAAATCTCCCCGAACATATCCTCGACTTCCTTTTCGGGTTCTTCGCCCTGGACTCGCTCCAACTGGTGCCGCAAGTCCGCCGCGTCCACGTCCTCCTTGGCGATGTTGGCATGGAAGAATTCCCGTAGCGCCCGCTGATCCTGATTTGTGAGTTCCCCGATGGGCTTGTAGGCGGCCACGCCTTCGGGATGCGCGGCCAGCGCCCGGTGGAGGGCGTCCACCGCCTTCTGGTCCACCTCGAACCGTTGCCGGTGCAGTGGGGCCAGGGTGCCGCCATGGCGCGACGCCGTGAACTCGTCGGCCATCTTTTCGAGTTCCGGCTTGAGTGCTTCCACGGGCCGGAATTTGCCGGTCTCCGGGTCTTTGAGCGGCATCACCCGGTCCAGGGCATCCAGGTATTCCCGGTAGCGGTCGGCCCCGGCCTTGTCGATCATCGGTTGCGATTGCAGGTCCGCCAGGATATCCGCCGGGCTGTCGCCATCAGCGATCCGCCCGCCGATGTAGTCGCGCATGGACCGCGCAAGGTCCGGGCCGGGCCGGAAAGGTTCCGCCAAGGTGGGCGCGATGCCCGGCTTCAAATCCGGCATCCCGAGGTCGGGCCGGTTGGCCACCCCCATCGGTAGCCAGTCGTCCTCGTCGTGCTTACCCTCGATGATGTCCAGGTTCCGCCGGACGCGGGTCAACTCGTCACGGGCCATCGGCTTCGACAACCGGTCCAGCCCTGCCGGCATCACCGTCAACACGGTGTTGGTGCCAACCTTGTCGATGCTGTAGTCGCCCGGCCTCAGCCCAATGGCGCGGGCTTGCCGGATGGCGTCCTCGTCGCCGACGCCGCCCAAGGGCGCCTCGAACGGCTTGTCGGCCCGGCCCTGCCGTAGCGCCATCACCAGGGCGGCGTTCGCCTCCATCTCGCCCAGGGCGGTACCGAGTATCTTGTCGGATTCGGCCAGGGCGGCCAGCTTGCGCCGCATGACTTCCTTCCCGGCGGCGAGGTCATGGCCATCATGGGCCTCATCCAGAGTCGTTTCCCCCGCCTGCTTTTGTAGTTCCTTGGCCTGATCCAACGCGGCGCGGCTGGTCTCCATGTAATGGTTTACGTGCCAATCCTCAAAGCCTTGTTGTAGTTGTTCGATTTCCGCCTTGGACATATCGGCGTGCAGCCGCCGGGCCAAGACTTGCGCCGCACCAGCGATGCCCAACACATCCACCACGGAGCGGTCCACCAGCGCATCGCCCCCGGCGGCCAGGGCCAGGGAATTGATCGAATTGAACGCGCCGACACCGATATGCCGCCGGAGTTGTTGTTCGTCCTTGTCGGCGACTTCCGCCAAGAATGAACGGGTGGCGGCGGTGCGCAGGTTGTTTTCCAGGTCTTCGGCGACCTTGGTATCAAGGTCGGGATCATCGGCGGACACTTCAAGGTTGTACGCCTTGATGCGGTCGGATTTGTCGATGTCCTTGTTGGCGTCGACCGCGGCTTTTTCCGTGAGTTTGAGCGCCTTCTGCGCCTTCATCAGCTTCACGGCGGTCTTGGCGTCCACCAGTTTCTTCAAGGGCGCCGTGTCGGGTTCCTCGCGGAGGGTTTCCAACGCCTGGGCGATCTTCCCGGCGGTCCCCTTGGGTTTGGCGGTACCCCCACCTCCACCGGCGGCGGTTTTCTTGCCACCACCCTCCTCTTCCGCCTTCCTGGGCTTCCCGGCTTCCCGTTCGGCCTTGACCTGGGCGGCTTCGGTCTTTACGGCTTCGTCGGTCGCCCCCATGGCCTCGGCGCGGGCCTTGAAATCGGTGGAATAACCCAGACCCCCCGCGCCCTCGGGCTTCACCGGGTCGATGTCGGCGACGGATAGTTTGTCGGGGTCCTCGGTGGTCAGCGGCACACCGCCCAGACCGGCCTCGGCGCGGGCCTCCTGATCCGATACCAGCCGGTCGCGTTGCAGGTTCACGGCTTCGTGGGCGCGCTTGAGCATTTCCCGGTGATGCTGTTCGCGGGCCTTCTTCTGCGCGGCCTCGGGTAGGTCGGCGTGGTCGGCTTCGTTGAACTCGTGGTCCTTCCAGCCCATGGCCTGGGCCACGGTATTGATGAACTCGCCCTGCTTCTGTCGCTTGCGGTCCAGGACACCGGCCTTGGCCGCTTTCTTGGCCTCGGCCATGCCGCTTTCCTGGTCGCGTTTGCGCTGTTCCTTGGCGACGAGTTGCTTTTCCTTCAAGCGCTCGCGGGATTGTTGCTTGTAGTCGGACTGCGGCTTGAGGCCGCGCAGGCGTAGGTGATTGAGTTTGCCGCCCGCGCCGCCGATGACGTGGTACACGCCGGAGCCGGGTTTGTGTTCCTGGACGAGGACGGGCACGCCCTTTTCGTCGTGCCCATTGGGATGGACGGTGATCCAGCGACTTCCCGCCGGGATTGAACCATACGCCCCTTTGGTCAGGTTGGCGTCAAAGCGGTAATGCTCGGGTGGGAGGGCGTAGCGGTTGCCGGAGGGGAAAACCAGCGTGATGGTCATGCCGTCCACCCTTCCAGCCGCACAAACTCATGGAAAGCGCATGGCCCACCGCAAACCACGCTAGGCGTTACCGCACCGTCATCGGAAACCACATGGGGGTTTAGGTGGATTCTGCGTTCACAGTCGGGGCAGACAATGAATGCGGTCTTACGCCCGCTTCCGGTGCGGCAGGGTTTGTAAGTGCCGGGTTCGCGGGTTTCGCTCAGGGTGAAGGTCTTCATGCGCGGGCAGTCCGTGGGAAACTGCCCGCATTCTCAAGTCACGACCGGTTCAGCCCTCGATTTCCGACGCGGCCTTGATGATGGCGTAGGGGTCGAGATCGAGGGCACCAGCCGCCGCCACGACAAAGGGATCGGTGTTGAGGAAGGCCGAAGCGGCCGCCCACCCATCCTGGATGTCCTGGTCCGCCGCCGCCACATAGGCGTCCACCGCGGTCCTCAACCCGCTCTGATTGAGGTAGCGGCGCAACTGCCAGGGCGAACAGGCCGCTACCGGCGCGGGGAGCGGCATGGGCGGCAATTCATCCCCTGGCAGATAGCAATCCCAGGAATCATCCGCCTCCACATGGACGGCCAGGACCGGGGTGAGGGCGTCGCGGGCTTGGAGGGTCTTGACGTTCTGCATGGCGGCTAGGGTCCGGGGTGGTGGGTGATCGTCAATTCCTTGATGGTCAGGGTTTCCCCCGCCGACCCGGAATTCTTGTTGAAGGTGATGCTGAGATAGTTGGCATTCGCGGCGATGTCCGGGATGGTCGTGTCGGACGCGCCCACGGCGGACGTGCCGCCGCTGAACGAGGTCGTCGAGCCGATGGTCGTGACCCGGATAGCCGTGGCCGAAGCGATCTTGAGGCGCGGGTTCTCGGCGGTATGGGTATTGGTGGACCCATACCCCAGCGAGAAGACGCTGCTATCGACGCCGATATCCCCGGTGCCGCCGAACCGGATATTCCGGGCGAACGCATCGGCGGTCCCCGATTTCAACGTGCGGATGACCAGCCCCAGCGCATCGCCCACCCGCAACAGGCCCGCCGGGAACACGACCTGGGCCACCAGCGTGGCCCCGGCGTAGGTGCCGACGACATCGGTCGTGGTGTTGTAGACCTCCGTGGGGCCGACCAAGCGCCAGGCCGAACCATCGGAGAACCACAGGGAGCCGTGGCCCACGCCGTAGTCGGTGACGCGGATCAACCGTCCCGCGTAAAGCGAGGCCGGGGGCCGGGTGGCCCACGCGAAGGCCGGTAGCGCCGCCATCCTGGAAGCCCACCCATTCATGCCAGCACCTCGTAGGTGTCGGTGGCGGACCCGGTGACGCGGGTGAACCGCAGCGCCGCCAGCCGCCCCAGGAAGACATCGGTGGCGATGGCGGAGACGGTGCCGGGGGGCCACGCCTGCCAGTTCGCGGCACCGGGGTGGGTGGCCGCGCCCGGCGTGGTCGAATATTCGGCCTTGCTGGTGTTGCCCGCGCCTGGAATCAGGGTGGCGGTGACCGGGCCGGGCGAGCCGGACACATCGACCACGACGGGCGTGGAGGCGACGGCCCCCGAGGTGGCAATGCCGCCGCCGCCCATCAGCGCCACCGGCAACGGATTATCAGCCGATACGTCGGCCGTGCCGTCCACGCCCTCGAATTGGCAGAGGGTCCGTAGGTGCATCACACCGGCCACGAACTTCGCGGCGAACTTGAACCCCCCGTTCAGCGGAGCGTTATCCCGTGGCGAGTCGGACATTGGAAGGGTCTCCCGTGCGAAATTGGAGCCAGCGTAATGTCACGACCCGCTAGGCGGCTTTCAGCAGCCCAAACGCCTTCGCCAGCGTCCCGGTATCCCGCAGCGCCGCCATCAATCCATCCAACGCCGCATTGATGCGCTCGCGCTCCTCGCCTTCCGGGAAAGGCCGTTGGTCCAATAGGCGGTAATAACGGTTATCCGCCATCGAGGACAGGTAATCGTTGCGCCTGCCCTGCCCGGCCAGCCGGTCCTCGCACCATCCTTGGAACGCCCTGGCCGCCATCTCGCGGGGCTTGCTCCAATATTTGCCGTGGTCGCCGCCATCCAGCCTGGCGGCCTCGAAGGCGAATTCCGACATGGATGGCCCGGACTCAACCAGGGCTTCCCCTCCGGCGGGCTTGGCGTCGTAATAGGCGGCGGCCATCTTGCGCCAGTCCTTGCGGTTCTTCTCGGACATCTTGTCCGTGCGCCCGGCGAAATGGGCATCCACCGCCCGCACGGCGGCGTGGATATCGCCCGCGGCCTTGATGATCCCGGCCACGCCCCGCGCGATGGATCGGTCGATGTTGTAGCGGGCCGTCTTCACGTCCTTGTCGGTGTACCTGATCTTCTCGCCCAGCCGGTGCGGGCCGTCCAGCATGGCCCGGCGGAATGCGATCATGGCATCGCGCAATTCCCCCTCTGGGAGTAGCGCAGGGTCTTCGCTGGCATATACGTCCTTGCCGCTGGCCTGCCCGGTTTCGACCTCGCCGACGAGGTTGTCGATGGCGTGGAAGATTTCGTGGCCCAGCGAACCGCCGCCCCCCAACTTCGTGAGGTTGATGGTGCGATAGATGGGCTCGTAATGCGCCCGCGCCGCCATTCCGCCCGCGCTGCCATGCCCCCGAGCCCCGAAAGCCAGGGCCACGCGGCCATTCATCGCGATCTGGCCGGGGTCCACGCCCAACAGGTCGGCCAAGTCGGACAGCGCTTCCGCCGACTTCTGGACATGGAAGGATGCCGCCGCCGGGTCGGACAACACCCAGTTCCCGGACTGCACATCGCGCAGGTTGAACATCGCCTTGAGCGCCGCCGTGGAAGCCACCTTGACCGGCTGGCCGCCCTTGCGCTCGAAGGTTTCGGCGACCTGTAGCTGGAACCGGACTTGGCCCTTCGTGGCCCTGGGCGCATCGACCGTCTTGCGCTCCTTTTCGGCCCAGGACCAGTCCTCGATCTTGCCGATTTTGGCTGCGGCCAGGTGTTCGCGGAAGGCGTCCGCGCCGTCGCGCCGCCGGTAGTTGAGGATGCCGAGGAAGCGCGGCCCCATGAGCTTCCAAGCGCGGTGGACCGGATTTTCTTCCCTGTTGCGGGCCTTGGCCTTTTCGACGATGGAGCGCATCACACCGTAGGCTTGGCCCACGGCCTGCGCCATCGGGCTGTCGGTGCGGCCCTTCGCCACCTCGGGGTGCCGGGCATCCCACTCTTCCAGGTCGGCCCGCGCTTGCTCGGCAGCGGCCTTGAGTTGGCGGATTTGCCCCTCCAAGGCCGGGTCGGCCTTCCAGCCCTTATCCAATCGGCGTTGTTGCTTATACCCCAGGGCGCTGGCCTCGTGGCCGGGGTTGATCATGGCCTGCACCAGCGCATCGCGCTCTTTGGAAAGCGCCCATCGCCGGTCGGCGATCCCCCGGTAAATCCCCTGCGCCTTCTGGTAGTCCGCCGCTTCCTGGGCATTCAGGATCGCACCCTCGTATTCGTCGCGCAGGGTGTTGAGGGCATCCGTCACCGCGTCGGGGGTTTTGCAGGCTTCAAGGCGGGTACGGAGGCTTTCCAGGCCGACGGCATAATCCCGCCGGGCCTGGGCGCTGTCTTCGGGGGGTTCGGGCGCAAGGCTGGCATAAACGCGGTCCACAAGGAACCCGGCCCCCGGTTCCATGCCACCCGCCTTGAGCGCATCCCAATCGACGGCGCCGAACAGGTTGCTCTTGGTGATGAGTTCCTTGGCCTCGCGGGGGTTTTGTTCGATCTCCTGCCAATCAATATCGGTGGCGCGGAGTTGCCGTCCCTCGCGACCCGCCTGCCGGATCATCTGCGCGGCCAGTTCCTTGCGGCTGCCGCCGATATAGCCGGTATCGCGGAAACGATAGTTGGGCGAATTGGGATCGTCGTCGGAAAAGTCGCCGCCGGTCTCAAGGGTGTTCTTGGGTTTGGGGGCGCGGACCTTGCCTTTCTTGGCGTCGAACCCATCCGCCACCTTCCGCGCCAACTCCGCCGCCCGTTCGCTGTCGGGGTTGGTCAGGAGTTCGTCGGCGAGGTCTTGCTTGGCTTCGGCGTGGGCCACTGGGTCATGCGCTGGTTCAGTGCTTTCCGGTTCTGCGCCCGCGCCACCTTCCGATGGAACGCCAGATACCCCGTCCGCAGTTCCGCCCGTACCAGCCGATGCACCTTGTTCTTCATCACCGTGGGTAGGTCCAGTAGCTTCATCCGTAGATTCCTCGTCGATCCGATGCCAACGCCCGCCGCGCAGGACGTAGCGCCGGCCGCTTTCTTCCTTCGTGTCGCCTTCCTGTGGGCCATCACCGGCACGGCTTGGCGTAGCATCATGGGGGCTGGCTTCGCCGTTCAATTCCTCGCCCGTCAGCACCGGCTTCTGGATCGCCACCAACCGCGCATTGGCCCCGGTCGTAGCGGCCAGGGCCTTATCCTGGAACGTGCCCTCGGGCAGTTTCTCGACCTCGGCACCATGCTCGTCCAGCCATTCCCGGAAGCCCGCGGCTTTTTTATCGCCCCGGAAGAACACGCCTTCCCCGGCTATCGCCACCAGCTTGCCGCCGGGTTTGAGCAGGTCGTAGGCGCGTTGGATGTGGTCGGCGTCTTGGCCGTTGGAGAAGGGCGGATTCATTACGATGGCGTCGTAACCGCTATCGGTGCCGCGCTTCTCCAACGGGGTCAACTCATCGCGGTTGTACCAACCCAGTGGATCGCCGCTTTCGTTCACGAGGCCCACCCGGTTGCTGCCTATGCCACCGCTCCCGCGCATGATGCCCTCGGTGCCGTCCTTGGCCCTGAATTTGTCGCCGAACGTGAAGGACCGTGGCTTCATGTCCATGAAATCCCGGCCCACGAGGTTGTGTTTCTTGGCTTCCAACACATTCCGCAGGGCATCCGAAACCTCGACCACATCCACATCCCCGCCAGCCTCCCGCGCCGCGTCGGCCAGGTGCCCGTTCCCGGCGGAAGGTTCCAATACCTTCATGCCGGGCTTGATGCCCGCCAGGGCGGCCATGCGCGCGGCGAGGGACTTGGGGGTGGGAAAGAAATCGATGCCGACCTTCTGGCCGACCAGGGCGCGTTCCGCCACCTTTACCGGGTCTTCGGCCTTCCTCCCGGCGCGGACATCGAGATATTCGGCCAATGCGGCGCGGAGGTCGTCGGCGTTTTCGATGCCCGCCCGGATGAGGCGCTTGGCGTTGGCCTGCTGCTCCACCGCATACCAGCCCACGGCGTTTCTCATGGCGTCCTTGCCAATGGCGGCTTCGAGCTTGTCGAAGTCGTCGGGCTGGATGTAGTGACCACTGCGGCGGACGATGGCCGCTAGGCCGACCGACCCACGCTGACCGTTGATAGCCCGCAACAGGCGTTCTTTTGCCCCATCAATATTCAAGGCCGGGGCTGGATAGCGCACATGGTTGAGGTCGGCATTCTCGGCGGGACGGCCTTTGCGCTTTTCCTGTTCGCGGTAGGGCAGGTTCCGGTCGCGCTCGAACATTGCGCTCCGCAGGATACGGTCCAGCAATTCCACCATGGTTCGGCTATTCACCCCGGCAAGCCGATTGGCCTCGCCCGCCTCGATGGCGTCGGCGATGTTGTGCATGGTCCTGGCGATGGCTTCGTCGCGCAGGGCATCGCCGATGGCGCCTGCGGCCATCCGCGCCCGCCGGGCGGTGTTGGTTTGGCGGTCCCGGCTTTGCGCCTCCTGGGCCTTGCCCATCAGGCCGTCGGCCACCTTGCGGAGCTTGTCGGCCTGGGCCTTGCGCTTGTCGGCCTCGGTCTTTTGGAGGGATTCCATCGCCGCGGCCGGACCGCCGGACGCCAGGGCTTGTTTGGCCTCCTCATGCTGTTCGGGCGTGATGGCCCCGGATGCCTTGCCCCGGTCCAGCGCGGCCAGGGCTTCCAGATGCTTGTCGCGGATGAAGTAGCCGCCATCCTTCTTGAAGGTGAATTCGTCGATGGCTTTGGCCTGTGGATAGGTCAAGTCCGTGCGGATGACACCCCGGATGGTTTTGCCCTTTTTGGTGACATGATCGATGGTTTCCGGCTGATCGGTGGCGGGCAAGGCCGGTGTGGTGGGGCTATCGGCGGGTTTGGGCGGGATGGCATAGCCGTTGGGTTCCCCGGCTTCGCGGACGGTGACGGGTTCTTCGATGTGCGGTGCTGACGTGCTTACCCCTTTTGCATCACCTGCACCTTCACGCCGCTCCTGCACCCCCTGTGGTTTGTCCGCCACGAACAAATCCCCCTGCTGCGCCGGTGCTTCATGCTTCGCCCCCAGCACCAGAAATTCCCGCACCATCGCCACCGGCTTGCGGGCGACTTCGGCCATGCTCTCGTAGAGCTTGTCGCGCTGCGGCTCGGGCAGGCCCGCCAGGATCGACAGCAGCCGCCGATAGCCGCCGTGCTTGTGGACGAACTGGCCCAGCCGCCCCAATTTGTGGGCTTCGGTCCTGGGCTCGGCATGGCCGAATAGGTCGTGCTGTCCGCCTTGCGGATGCAGGCGCTTTTTCTGCAAGCGGATGTGCGGCGCGACGACCGCGCCGTCCTTGCGGGTGTGGGCGCGGACCTGGGTGGGCATGTCGAAGAGGCCGAGTTGTTCGGCCTTCAGGAGGTCGGCGGGCGTGAACAGCAGGTAGAGCATGGGCGTGGCGCGGCTGGATAGAGGGTCGGGATTTTCAAGTCACGACCGGGGCCGGCGCATCTTGCGGCGGGAACCTACCACTGGCTGGCATCCTGGTGGGCCGGGAATAATACCGACCCACTCTACCGGGCTGTGGATCGAACTCAAGGCACCCAAAGGGCCGGGCCTGGAACCCGGCAGGCTGGAACCCGGACAACTCGACTGGCTCGACGCCCTCAACGCCCATGGCTACAAGGCCGTGGCCCGCTGGGGCTGGGAGGCCGCGAGGGAAACCCTCATCGACTACCTGGAAGGCAAACCATGACCCAGACCCAGACCCAGACCCAAGCCAAACACCCGCCCACGGCCCCCCTGCGCCCCATCGGCCAAGCTGGCCGCGATGATCGACCGGGTGGGAAGGTGAGCGACCGCGGGCCGGATATTATTATCCTGGACCTGCTGGCGCGGCTCAGGGCGCGGGGCGTGGAGATTCCGCCAGAGGTGTCCTGGGAGGTGGAGCGGGGGATGCGGGCCGAATATGGCAACGATGCCGTGTGGGTGGGCAAGCGCCCGCCGGATTTGCGCGAGCGTATCCGCGCCTTGCTCGCAGCCAGGGTTTCGCGGCAGGACGCGGCGCGGCGGTTCGGGGTGTCCAAGGCCACGGTACGCCGGGCGGTGTCGGTGCGGTAGCGGGGCGCGGTGGTGGGTAGGAAATGCCGCTGTATCCAGTTTGTCAGCGGTTTGGGATATCCCAGCGCAACGCCATATAGGATCAACGGAAACCCTGCCTACCGGATTTTTAGTTAAAAAGCCGGATTCTACCCTAACTTTAAATGGTTAAATTTCGGCTAGAACAGCGATTAAAAGCATATGCTATTTAGATTTCTCCTCATCTAATTCTTCAATAAAAAAGATAAGCTCAGCGATAGATGGATTTGATTTACGTTCTGTTAAAGGTCGGGTTGGCACGATATTATACGCTTCAGTTGCGAAGGATTCAATTTCTGCTTCAATCATGCTTGGTCTAATGACAAAATAAGATGCCCATTTTAAGAAGCCTAAAATCCATATAATTACAAAGAATGATGAATCCCATTTTGCCCAGTTTTGAGTGCTAGCAAGCGGTTGTTGCACTGTTCTCCGTGCGGTACTAAATATATTTCGAAGGAATTTGAGGATTGTTTCTTGTTTTTTAATGCCACTATGGGCGAGAAAATATGCAGTTGTCTTAGTGACGCGACCTTCCCTATCTCGGTTAAAAATACTGACATGGCTATTCAAACTTTCTTTGAAATAGGCGGTCATATCTTTAAACCAAATTTCACAGAGATCGTCTATCGAAACTCGAGATTGCTCTAAAAGGGGGCTTATAACATCCTGAACAAGCCATGGCTCGCAATAACCCAATTGGCCCATATGCCCGCGCAAGGAATCTACTAAAAGGTTTGTATCAGTTGAATTTAATTGCTGCGGCAGAGTTTGATGGAGTGAATCAATCAAACTACGGTAAATATCTATTTTATCTGAGGGATTTGCTAGGTTATTGATCATCCACCCTAGAAATTGAATTTTCTCTCGATAGCTGAAACGAGACAGATATCCAACAATATTATGCACATCATCTGGCTTCTTGAGTTGAGATTTAAGTGCATTTAACCCCATCCACTTTAGAAATCCATTTGCATTTAAAATTAGATAATCTCTCTGCGCGTCGCGAATGCCATATTCTATTGTAAGTGCAATTTCATTGATTATCTGGCTAAGTAAAGACAGCTTGACTGCATCTTTTTGTTGAGGTTCCTCTGATAATGTTACCACGCAGTTTTCTGTTAAAAACAGCAAAGTATTTGGGCTATATAGCCATAGAATTTTTACGGCAAAATACTCTGCCCAAGTAAGAACAGCATACTTCACTGGGTGAAGGAAATTATGAGATGAGTCTGGTTTAGTTAATAGGTTGTCAAAGGTCTCCTGAAAATAAGAAGTAGCGATGTGCGTAATTGGTGCATCGACTTCTTCGGTATGTATTCGGCTAAATGATTCGCATAAAAAGCCTGCCAAAGAATCTAGGAATACTGTTTCCGATGATAACTCAGCTATGTCTAACATATCGCCAGCAGGAGTATTTGCTAAAACCTCACCAATTACATCCCATTTCGCTTTGAAATTTTCAAAGTCGTTCGGCTGCTGATCAATACAGCCTTTAAGACCAGGTGAATCCTTTAGAAAAAGCGACTCCTTATTTAATAAGCCTAATTCCCGCATTCGTTGCTTTAATGCCTCATCTTTCAATCCTTTAAGTGATCGTTCACCTGTCCATTCAGCTAAAACCCTCCCTGCAAGAGGCTTTTTGAGGAATCCTAAAGGCTCAAAGTACCTGCGAGCTGATTCGCGAGTTTGTTCTGAATCAAAAATTAGACTTATCTTTAAATCTTTGGGATCATCAGATAATTCATCTGATGCCCGTCTTACAAGTTCAGATGCGTATTTACATACTTTTAATAAAACATCTGCTGGTATTGGTGTAATTAGTAATGGATAGTTCTCATTAGCTTTTTGAATAGAATTTGACCAGTTAAATCCAGAAACTGGTAATCCATCTTTTCCAATTATTATAAAATATCGGTCATGAAGCGCGCCATTTTTCAAGCCATAAACTCTCAATCTAACTTTTTTTAAAAGCGGTTTGAGTTGCTTGCAAGCTGCGAGCAGATTATTGATGCGATTCCTTCGATCCTTGTTAATGGGTGGGGTTTCTAGTAAAAAAAAACTTTTTAAAGTTAGGAATAGTGAATTATACCAAGACTCATTTTTAGGAGATTTGGGTAAAGTTGTAAAAACAATATAGTCACTTTGAGCGCCTGCATTCGGAACAATTAGGCCAATTCCAGCATCTTCAAAATATGGATCAAAAATTAAGACTTGATGATTTTGATGCCTAACTAACTGGTCTTTAATCCATTCCACGAACTCTAATCGCCCTTGATCATTACCATCATTTAATCGCTCAAAAAAGCGTCCTTCTGAACGTGGGGGATATAGCTTAGCAAATAAGGTTTTAATCTCCCTATTGATAGGAACCCATAAGTCAGTTTTTCGGCCACCGGCGCGGCTTGAAAACACAGGGTTCCCTTGATTAATTGTTTGAGCCGCCTTCAATCGCTCTAAAGAAGCGGTCGATTTGGTAACTCGTTCAAGCCAATCCATTTGGACCGAGCCACCGCTATTATTTCCTGATTGGACATTAATAAGCACTTCCCGCCAGAAAGTATTGCTCCATTTGCAACACAGTGTGCTTGTGCATATATTATCTATTTCGAATCCATATATCTCGACCTCTATTCCATCTGAAATTTCAGCTATTTGTCCGGGTATTTTAAACTCGCAGTTAATTTTATCTTCTTTTAAATGGTTGACAGTTGCTATGCTTGAGTAAATAACTTGGCTGTCATTGGTGATGCATAACCTGACGTGAAATGCATTGTAGTGTGGAATTCGTATCGGGTTCAGCTTTACGGTAAAAATCCCGCCTTCCCGGCAGACATTTAGGAGTTCCTGCTCGTTGTCATCGAGTGTTGGAAAAACCAAGAACTCTAAATCCCCCATTCGACTAAGGTCTTTTTGGCCAAAATCCATGCCAGTATCAGAGTTTAACTCTTCGACAATAAATGCTGTGAGCGCTTGGCTAAATTCTCCATCAATACAAAATAATGCAGGTTTGTTAACTTGGGATACTGATGCACTTAATGCTCCAGCGCTGCCGTGTGGACTTAGTAGTGTGCTTCGGTTGGAAGAATCCCTATTTGGTAAATAGGTGGTGGGCCGATATACAAGAGGACTCGCTATTCTTGTTGCCCCAACCCGGTCAGCTAGCTTTGGTTTAATCTTTAAGCCCAACATTTGGCTAATATATGTTAAGTCATAGTTATTAATTAGAAAGTTAATAAGATTAACGGTGTTAGAGCTATTTATGTAAAGATTGAGTCGAATTGCTTGGGCCAGATATCCTTCAATTGGTTTAAAGTTATCATCATCTGTTGCGTGCCAAGTATTATCTGAATAGTTATAAGGCAATAATCGTCCGTAAATTAGCCTGTTTTCAATCGCTCCATTCGCTTTTATCTGTAAAATCCAAAGTTGTAGAGCACAGCTAAGCTCATGCTTAGAAAACAATCTTTCTAGCCTGCTGTCATTTACCAAATCATTTAATGAAAATGCCATTTTTTGTCCAGAATATTTATTTTTGCTCTAGTGTTTTCCAATTTAAACGGAAGAAAATCTTTCCATGTATAACCAACCTCCCAGAATCGTGGAACTACGGGCGTCTAAACTGTGGAATTCGTAGGTGTAAGCATTGGAGTTCAGGGGTCTGGAGGTGGAGGTGGAGGAACGATTCGGTTCATTGGTGAAAGTAGAATGGGTGGGAATAGCACTGAGAATTGCCTACAAAAAAGCCCGGCCTAGCCGGGCTTTTCGCTTATTCCTTGCTTGTAACTAGCCAGCCCCGGCTTGCTCAATTTTTTGCCGCCGCTTTTTGAAATCTTCGACGACTTCGTTAACCTGCCTTTCAAAGGCACGCCTCATCGCGGCAAGTTCTTCCTCCATAGCTGGCGGAAGCCGTGACTCTTCCGCGTTAAGCGACGCCTCAAGCCGGGCGATGATCTCGGCATTCATGCTACGCCGACCTTGGTGAGCAGCGGCCTCAATCCTTTCCTTGAGGTCGTTAGGCAAGCGTATTCTCATCTGATGGTCTTCTTTGCTCATGGCCCAATAATGCCCCACTGTGGCATTGGCGACAATGGGCCAAAATGGCCTATAATTGGGCCAAACCGTGATCAAGCAGAAGGAGGCCAACATGGCGCTTACGGCGCAAACGGATCATCAAATGAGGATTCGCCTTCCGGCGGATGTGAAGGAGTGGATTGCGATGGAAGCCGAGCGGAACGAGCGCTCTCAAAACGCCGAAATTGTATTCCGCTTAAAACAGAGCAGGGAGGCACAAAGCGAGAAAGCCCCAAGTGCTGAGAACACTTGAGGCTTTGATGCCGTTAACCAAAGTGACTACGAGGTAACAACCCTATGAATGCTAACACAAGCGCCCCAACCCCATCGACAGGCGCTCGGCTCGTCAAAATCTCCCATGATGTTGAAATTCCCTTGATCCTGTACAAGGGCCAACCTGTTCTTACCTTCGCCCTTGTGGATAAGGTTCACGGCAGGGTGGAAGGCACCGCGAAAAGAAACTTCGGAACCAACAAAAAGCGCTTCATCGCCGATGAAGACTTTTTCCATGTCACTGATTCTAAAGGCTTGGACGAAATTCGTTCTAGCGGTTCTAGCGATTTTAAAATACTCAGTGACGCCGCCAACGAAGTCACCCTCATCACCGAAACCGGCTACCTCATGCTGGTGAAGAGCTTCACCGACGACTTGGCGTGGCAGATCCAGCGGCAACTGGTGAAGGTCTACTTCCGGGCCAAGCAGGAAGCCCAAGCAGCCCAACCCGAGCCAAAACCCGACGGCCCGCAACCCCCCGTCCATTATCCCCTGACCCGGCCCGAGTTGGCGAAGTGCCGGGAGAAGGTGGCGTGCGTGGACCGCTATTTCCGGTTCCATTCCAGTTCCGCCATCGCGGCGGCCATCTACGCCCCGCTGTTCCAGCGCTTCAAGATTTCCCGCATGGAACAACTGAACGCCATGGATTTGCCCCTGGCACTGGAAATCCTGCAACGGATGCAGGATGACGCGCACGCCTATTACCTGGAAGGCGTCCGCCGCGAGCGTTCCGCCATGACGACGCTCTACTCGTGCGCCGGATTGCCGTTGCCCCACCTCGCCGCCGGTCAAATGGAACTCCCCGCCTAACCCGCCTCTCCACCCCCGCCGCAGGGACGCGGCCCCTCCCCCACCCACATCAGGGCCCGGCCCCCGACTTGGGCCCGCCGGAATCGCCGCTTCCAGCCTGGACGCCCTCGTGCTTGTGCGTACCGAAGGCGATGTTGTTGATAATGACATCCTCGTCCACCGTCAGCGTCTTGGTGATATGCACATCGGCGGCGATGGTCAGGGTATCGCCCAGCGTCATCGTGGCCGTGCCGTCCGGGTTCACCACAAGGTCGAAGGCGGGCGTCCGGACCCGGAAGTAGGTCGGCGCGGACGAGGCCGGGACGTGCCAGTTCTTGTCGAAGCCCTGGCCCTGGAAATCCCGGAATTCGGTGGACCCGCCCACCAGCACCTTGATTCCCGCCGGGTGCTCCCACTGGTAGTTGCCCTGGGCATCCACGGCGCTGAACAGGCCGGACGCATGGCGCTGGACCCGCAGGTTCTTTTCCTTGAAGGCCATCTGCGAGACCGGCGGGAACCGGAAGCCCAGGCAATGGGGCATCCCGTGTTGGTCGGTGGCGATGAGCGCCACCCGTTCCCGCTGGCCGAGCGGGGCCGTGGCGGGGTCTTGGCCATGGCCCAGCACGGGGGCGGGCAGATCGACGGTGCCACCGTCGGACGCGGCGTCCAGGCTGTAGATGGGCACCCCGATCAGGCGGCGGCCATCGCGCAGCGACACGCAGTCGATGGACGGGCCTTCGGGGTGGACGGCGATGACGCGGGCGTATTCGAGGTTCATGCGGCGGCGCGGACGAATAGGAGGGGAATCGACTTGATCATCTTGGGTTTCCCGGCATGGCCGAGCACCTTGTCCTTGAACCCGGCGAAGGACAGCGTGGTCACGGGGCCGAGGAAGCGCGGGTCGTCGTAGTGGGCCAGATAGGCGGCGACGGCGCTTTCCTTGTCGGGGAAGCCGATCATGCACTTATCCTCGTCCCAATCCTTCCAGTGCCCGGCCTTGCGCTGGTGGACGATATAGACGCTCTCGGCGTCCTCGTCCGGGCCGACGTAGACATCGACATGATCGCCGTCCGGGGCCACGCCGAGGCTTCCCCGGATATACCCATAGTCGTGCTTCATCTTGATCGACCACCCGTGGCCGTCCGGGTCCGTGCCGCTGCGGGTGGAACCGGCGGGATTCTCAATGCTGATGTCCAGGCCACGGAACCGGCGGTGGCCTTTTTTGTAGTTCCCGGCCTGGATTTGGGCTTGGGTGGGTTGGGCTTTGTGCAGGTTCATGTATTCCTGAATGGCTTTTGGGGTGGGTTCGCCGTTTTCATCGACAGGTTTGGATATGGAATCCGGGTTGACAGCGGCGATGGATTGGGCCAGACTCCTAATCGCCCCAGGCTTATGAGCGGCGTGCGGCTCTGCCTTCTCCGATGAAGATGCGGCGGCGATTTTGAACGCGGTCTGGGGTTTTCTTAAAACGACCTCGTGCACATACATACGCTGCATGTTGGCATCCTTCCGCACCTCGATATACAGCTTGTAAACCTCGCCCCCTATTTTCACTGGAGCGCCAATCAAGTACGCATCCGGCGATGCCTCGTTTTTTTTCTCAAGTTTTCCGAGTACCCGCCCTTGCCTTATCCCATCGGGGACAAGATAAAATCCCTGCGCCTTAATGGCTTTAAGGCCATGTCCAATGGATGCGGTAGCGGAACGATGGTCGATAATGATTCGACCTAACTGTGGGTTATTCACCGCATTACCATGGCGAACATGCCAATCATCCGCAACCCATTTAGCGAGGTCGCGAACTTGATGGAATTTTGGAACCTCATCGCCATGCATCTCCGCGACCGGCTCGCCGTTTAAAAACTTATTCACGGCGGCCTTTTCCCAATCCCCGAACCAAGCCTTGAACTCGGGCGTCCGAACGAGATGCCATTGCGCCTCGTTCAGGTTGGACGGTTTTCCATTCGGGGCCAACCGTGGATGAGGCGACGGATGGCTGTCGCCACCACCACCGCCGCCGCCGCCATGCCGCTCATGCGGCGACCAATACCCGCCACTCTGGCGGTAATATCCGCGCACATGGGTTTTGAGGAATAAAACGGGTATCGCCATCGATTCCCCCGGATGTAGGGATCGATCGGGGAAAGGCATTTTCATGGCCTGGATTCCTTATTATTTCCGCTTCGCTTCAACAGGTTATCGAGATAAGCCGCGAACTGTGGGTCGTCGCTGGGCTTGGCGTCCGGCAACTTGAGCCAAGTGCCGCGGCAATGGGGGTGCATGACGCCAGAAGCAAGCCACCAAAGTTCGTCCGGTTCCCGTGCTATCAGCACACCACCCACCCGCTTGCGGGGCGAGGCCGAGCGCCCGATGTTGGTTTTTCCGGCCCATATCATGGTCTCGCCGTCCAGCGGAACGGTATCGGGCGATACCACCTTCATGATTCGACCATCCACGCGGCGGCAGGCGCTACAAGCCCCCCGGTACATCTCCACCCGTTTGAGCCGGGCACCGGGCGGGAATCCCGCAACCATGCCCTGGTTCTGCATCTCCGCCGTTTCGGTCACGGCGATCCGCCGCCAATCCCGGTTCCACTGCCCGAATTGGTCCAGCAGTTCCCCCCGCAGGTCGTCCGTCTTGTTGCCCAGGCTGACCGCCTCCTGGTGCCCGATCAGCGCCTTGCGGATGGCGCTCCGCATGTTGTTGGTCAACTGGACGATGTTTTCCGCCGCCCTGGCCCGGCCATAGTCCAGCACGGCCCGCTGGACCTTCGTGGCTTCCAACTGTCGGGCCTGCCGCACCGCGTCGGCATCGAGGAGGCGTTGTGCTTGCCGTTCGGTGATGTTCGCCATATTGGCCTGGACCCGCCCCATGAGCGTGGCCCGCGTCGCCAGCCAGTCGGCCTCGGCCACGAGGTGATCGTGCGGCAGGTAGCGCTGGAACAGGTAGTCCACCACCAGCATCCAGTCATCAAGAGCGAAGCGCCGGGGCGGCAGGGTTTCGAGGTAGAGCTTGGCGATGGATAGTTCGGCTTGGCTCCAGCGCCCCATCATGTCGGGCCGTTCGGCCGGGGCGCGGGCGCCGGGCCGATGCGGCTCGAACTTGAGCCAGCGGTCGAGTTCGGCCTGTAGCCCGGCGATTTGCATCAGGCCGCGCCGGGTGAAGCGCTCGATGAGATCGCGCAGGAACGGCGAGTGGTGCGGCTCCCAGATATCGCCGCCGGGCGGCTCGTCCGAGATGGCCTTGTAGATGTGCTCGAGCGCCGCGTCGGTCTGCGCGGGCGTGAGCGTGGAAATGTCGAGCAGGGTGGCGCTGTCGGGCTGGATCATGCCCGACAGGATAGGGTCACGACCGGGACGGGGCGTCTTTGTCGTTGCGGGCCTTATCGGCCTGGGCCAGGATTTTCTGAATCTCGGCGGCACGCCGGTCGAAGGCTTCCTTCTCGGACCCCTTCAACTCCCGTGGCTCCCTAATATCGTAATAGTCGAACCGCTCGGGATGCTCCCGCATCATTTGCTCGAAAACCGGATTGTTTTCCATCGTATAACCTCCATAGGATCGGGATTGATTTTGCCATAACCGAACCGGAACCACCAGATTCACCGCCGGACTCCGATATGAGTATAGGTTGTTCGCCGGGCTTCACGTTGTTATCCCGGAAGGACCATGCGTCCGCGAGTTTGCGGACCTCGTCGAAACTGGCTTCATTCGTGGTATTGGACAGTACCACTTCCGGCGGGACCAGCCTTTGCGTCTCACCAAGGAACCGCGCCACCGCCCGCTTGGCGGCTTCCTGGCGGGGCAGGTGCATGTAGTGGGCCTCGACCCGGAACCCCGCCTTTTTGAAGTTCCGCGCCTTTTCGATGGAGCTCTTGGCAGTTTTCATGGTAGCGTCCAGCACCACATTCACCCCCGCTTTGCGGGCTTGTTCCAGTAGAGTTTCCAAAATATCACTGCTTTCCTCGTGGACTTGCCCGGCGTTCCACCCCTCGTACTCGGGCAGCATCCCCTTGATTTCATCGGCATCGAGGACGATGGCCTTGTTTGGATCGTAAATCTGCCCCTTGAACCATGACTTCCCAGACCCGCCACGCCCACCCAGCATGGTGAATGTGGGCTTCTGCCCAGGTTCTGGCCGACAGGCGATGATTTTTTCCGGGCTAAGGAAATGGTCATAGATGTGTTCGTGCAGCTTTTGCCGTTGCTCGCTGTAAACCCCATCCTTGCGGCGGTAACGGTCGATGGTTTGCTCGGAACGCGCCAGCCGGTCTTGCGCATCCCTGATCTTATCCGCCGTGTCGGGCGGGAAAGAGGATAACACGCTATCGACGGTGACCCCGGCGTCGTCGTGGCCCTTGGCCCATTCGGCGGCCCGGAACTTTTCGGGAGGCACCGGCTTACGGTCGCCACGCGGCGGTTTCTTGCCACCACCGCCGCCACCACCAGCCTTGAATCCCTTCACGTCGGCCCACGCCACCTTGTGGACGCCGCCCCGTTCGTCGTGGACCGTGGCCCCGCGCTCGTCGACGGAATGCACCCGGCCCGACATGCCCCCTTCGCCGAAATGCAGGGCATCGCCCGGTTCGACGTTGTGCATGCCGTAACCACGCCCGGAACCTTGCGGTTCCCCGGCCTTCTTCTGCCGCTTGTCGTCGTGTTCCCGGACATAAGTGCCGTCCTGGCGGGTGTAGCCCTTGATGTGGGATTTCAGGAATAGGAGCGGGATTGCTTTTCTCATGGTGCTATTGCCCTTGGTTCTCTTGTTTTCAGGTTCATCCTCCGCGCGCCGCACGAACACCCGCCGCCCACGCTTATCCTCGGCCAGGAAGCCATCCTCGCCCCGGTCCACGACACTGAGCGCGTGTTCCGCCCGGGATTTGTAGCCGTGGACATCGCCCCACGGCACCCGGCGCTTGCCATGGGCGTGCCGGAGCACGCAGCCATCGGCCCCGGCGGCCAGCACCTTGCCGGGCATGACGCCGTGCTTGGGATGGCGGAAGTAGAGTTCGTCGCCGGGGATGGCGGCGGGGATGGTTTGCGCCGTCTTCATGCCTCGATCCGATAGACTGTCATGCCAAAACTCTTGCCCATGGGCGCGCCCGGCGGTTGTTGGGCACCACCCTCGCCGCCTTCCTCGTCGCCCGCCACGGGCCGCCTGGGCGGCTGTTTGCCACCGTCCGCGCCCTCGTCCGGCTCGCCCTCCCCATCCTCATCGAACCCTTCCCCGAAGTCCTGGGAGTCCTGCTGCTGCCGGACTTGCTGCATCTGCACATACAGCCCTATCAGATTGGGATTCACCGGGGCCGCGCCCATCGCCGGGTCGGGGTGCTTATCCTGGCCGTCCTGCGCCCGCATCTCGTCCACGGTCAGGTAGAGCTTCTGCCGCTCCTGCTTGGCCTGCCGGTCCTCCTCGTCCAGGCCGGTCCAGCGGAACACATACTTCTCATCGAAGGTCGGCAGGATGAAATCGGAAAAGGTGTCCTCGTAGAACCGCAGGAGCGGGATCAGCCCTTTGTCCCGGCTGTTGGCCAGTTTTTCCCCGGTATCGTTGCCGTTGCCGATACCACCAGTGCGGGAGCTGAACGACTCGAAGTTGATTTCGTCCGGCGACATGCCGAAGATCGCGCACGATATGGCCGTGAGGAAGGTCATCCATTTCGAGAAGTACATCTCGTTGAAATCGGCATTCAGCGGCGTATAGGTCGCGCCGGATTCCTTATCCTTGGCGGCCAGCACTGGCAGGGTCCATTTCTGGTTGATCCCCTTGACCATGGCGTTCCAGTAGGTTTTGAACGCCAGCATGTCCTGCTTATCGAAATCCCCGTAGATTTGCAGCAATCCCTTCGGAATCGCGTTGTCCGTGAACCCGGTGATATTGAGGTTCATCGCGTTCAAGAACCCCGTCACCACCCGGACCAACAAATCCACCTCCGACAGGCCGTAGCCGCCCGAAGCCACGTTCGACACCGGATTCCGGGCCTGATAGATCAGGTCGTCGCGGGTGTAGGCGCAGCGGATGCGGGATTGGATGACTTGGAGGGCGAAGATTTCGTCGTGGCCCTGGTAGCCCGCCTCCGTGCAGAGCCGGATGGTGGCCCCGTCGATGGCGTAGAACCCATCCATGCCGAGGCGGGCATCGCGCTTCATCTCGGTTTCGATGGGCGCGGAATCCAGGGTCAGGCTATCCCGGACGCTGACCGCCATGAAATCGCCCAGCGATGTGCGCCCCATGCGCTGGCGGGCGCGGGGATCGAACTCCCAGCCGCAGTTCGCTATGAACCGGGATAGGAGCCCGATGTTCTGCTTTTCGGTGCCGGTGAGCTTGTGGTCCTTGTCGCGGTGGCGGATGGCGAAGCCCGGCCCCTCCCCGCTGTCGTTCTGGCGGGCGAAGCGGCGGACGTGGTTCAACCGGGTTTGGATGATGAGGCTGATCGGGGGCTGGGCGGCCATGGCCCGCAGGGTGTCGAAGCCGAGTTGCGAGGGCCGGTCGTAATACTCGCCCTGGATGCCGATTTGCCAGTCGTCGAGGCGGACGGACTTCATCCGCACGCCCTGGGCGTTCTCGCTCGGGAACGGCACGCGGACGGGGGCGGCGGCTTTCAGCAATTCTTGCCGGACCGCCTGTTCGCGCAGGTAGTCCACCAGGATTTGCATGCTGTCGGGGCTGGAAAGCCCTTTGGCGAGGTCGCCGACGGTGGGCGCGTAGGTTCGATGGAGTTCGCCGAGGGCGTCCCGCCGCTCGCCGGGCGGGGCGCGGTCGTCGAAGGCTACGGATTGGGGGGGGTCGGGTGGGCGCGTCATGCGCCCAGTGTCATGTCACGACCTGGCGGGCGGGGCCGCGTCCTTGCGGTGGGAATCCCTCAGTGGAACAACCGCTCCTGGACATCGGCTCTCGGATGCTTCTACGGTCTACCGGGGGTCGTCGCGCATCCGTGCGCTCCTTCTCGGATAAAAATAAACAAAAGGGCGCGGAATGCGCCCTGGGTTTTGTCCCCGATTTATGGCACGGGCAAGCCCTTGATTTATCGGGCTGGCTTGGCTGTGTCAAAATTCTTGATTTTTGGCGCTAGTTTTCCCATCGGCTTTAATTTTGATCGGATGTATTTCACGAATCTTTTCTGTATCTTCTGTATCAATTTCTATTTTCTCTGTATCTTCTGTATCAATTTCTATTTTCTGTGGGACTATAGCTTCAGGAATTGGTGCGATTTTTGGTAATTTGTTGTTTCCTTTTTCTTTATGCTCAATTATTGATTTTATGTTATTATGATTTGTTTTGCTTATATCAATCAATTGGTTATATAGCAACGATCTTAATTCTCGCGATTCTTCCGTTTCATTTTTTGGTAACTTATTAATCTTGTCTATTATATCATCGTATATTTTTTGACTTTCTTCTAATTTTCTCTCTATACGAATTATCGTGAATCCACGGGAGCCAATAATTCCAACAATCATTCCAAGCGCAGTTAACGCTGTGGATATTGGAATTAGCGCAAACCCTGGTATGAATGTGCTTGCTATTATTCCAATAATTGTCCCAATTATTCCTCCAGCAGTGCCAATTAAAGTTTGAGAATCTTTTTTAGATAGATTTTCGGATGTACCAGATAACCCCCTTAAAAATTCATTTGTATTATTTGATACTTTCTTTAACTGATTTGTTGCTTCAGCGTATTTGTTTATCACTACTATGTACCGGTAGAGATGTTTTAGTAGCTATAAGTATTAAGTATCTTTTTTGCGTGTTCTATGCTTCCTTCCTGTTGATGAATTAAGAACTTTATCTCGTCTCTTCTTGTCCATGCATTGTGAATGCCATTAATTATTTTTGATACGCCAGCTATAATGAATATTATTATTGATCCAGAAAGTTCTCGCAGCTCTCCTCTAATTATAAAATCAAAACCATTAAATATTAGCGTTGAAAACAAAATAATACAGATAGATACTAGTAATAATAAAATTGCTACATATATGTATATGTTTATTCTATCTGTTTTTTCCATTGCCAATAAGTCGCGAAGCTGAATTGTATTTAAAGATAGCTGATGAATTAGCTCTTGCCGATCAGCCTCTTGATCTAGATATTCTTCGTTTCTCATATTGTTCCTCTCGTTAATTGGTAATAGACAAGAGATTTCTATTCATTCTCTTATGTATATGAGTAGGGTGTTCATGGGGCAAACAGAAGGTTATACGTACGGAAGGAGTTTTTTCGTCCAATGTTAGGTTGGCACAGCTTCCACGACGTATCAGACTTCGCATGGATACTAACGATAGCACGGTTCCAGCACTTATTCTCCGTCTTTTATACCGATAACGGGCGTTATGTCAAATTACCTGGGCACGGTGCAATCCTACACCCGTCCAACGATGCCGACAACCGCCGTCCATCGGATAACGCACTCAAAACACCACCACCGTCACCGAATCCAGCGCCGGAGCCTCGCCCCGGCCTCCAGACTAAACAGCCCGCTCGGGGCAGGCTGGGTATTTGACGTGAGTCGCGTCCCTGCGGCGGGGGTTGGTCAGCAGGCTTGGTTCCCGGCCTCTATTCTGTTGATCATCTTCCCCATCCTGGCTATGCAATGGATGGCGGCGAAGGGGAGGAGGTCGGGGGCGACGTGCTTGTCGAGGAAGCGCGTGATTTCATCCTCGTTGGCCGTATCGACCACCACCGCGCCCTCGCCGACCACCTCGACGTGAACGACGCGCCCGCCCTCGACCGTCACCAGCAAGCGGGTGTTGGGTAGCAGGAACGCAATTTCCGTTTGGACTGGGTGGGTGTGAGTGGACTTCACTTCCGCCGCGAGCCGGTCCAGCACATCAAGAACCCATTTGCGAAATTCTTTGGCGATCCTGGTGCGGGCGAACATCGCCAACAGGTGGCAGCCACGAAGGGAGAAGATGCGGACTTCGGTTTCGAGGTTTCCCGACAACGTCAATTTGACGTTCCCGACCATCGCGTCGGTGAATTCATCCCGGTTCCGCTCATAAATCTTGTTGAGCGCGTCCGGGCGGGCATAGCCAAGCGCCGTAGCGACTTGTGACCCACGAAGCCAAGGCTGGCCGGTGCGGTCAATGACATCGAATTGAGTTTCGTGAAAAGACAACGCGAGTGCGTTCATGGTGGGACTCCTATGTGCTTTGTCTAAAAGCACGCCCAAATAGGCGCGACTGTGGAGCTTAGACACCTGCATAGGACAGGCTCCCGGTATTGGATATTTCCGGGAACACCACAGCCGCAAAAACTCGCGGCCACGGCAAACGGCGGGCAATAAAAAACGCCAGGGCTTTCGGGTGGCGTTTCCGCCTATGGGAGTGTCTAGCTCCAAATAACAGCCTAGCCCCGAACCGGCCCGGCGTCAATGCCCAGCCGAATCGCCTCCTCCCGCTCCAACCCCAACCGCTCCGCAATCCGCCCATGGTCGTACCCGATGCGGCGCAAGCTCCGCACCTGGGCGGCGATCTGGACGTGGACGGGGGTTTCGGGCGTGGGGTCCACGGGAATCCCCGTAGCCCCCTTGGAGATTGGTTTGGGCCGGGCCAAGCCGGATTCGGACGGGGGACGGTATCTTGGGCGGTTATGGCTCATGCTTGCTCCTCCGGTGCATTATTCATCTCTCACAAAAAAACCACAGCCCCGGTCCCGCGCCCGGACCTGGAATCCCCGCCAGCCACACGCCGCGCTTTCCTGCGTCTTGTCGGTGTAGTGCCCGCAACGCCCGCAGAGATCGCCCGCCGGAAGGTCCAGGTGGCCCAACATGGCCTGGACGGTCGGTGGCAGGGTATTCGACATCGCGTCCATGGCCTCCCGGACTTGGCCCTTCGGTTGCTCGCCCATCGGTTCCGCCTCCGGCAGGATGAACATGCCGGTCCCGTGGCTCCTGGCCCAGGCCACGTCGCAGAGCATGTTGGCGTAGCTGAAATGGGGGTCGATGCCGACCTTCTTGACTACCCGCCGGTACTTGTTCGTTTCCCCGTCCTTCTCGGCCACCAAGGCGGTCTTGGTGAAATGGTGGAACGCCCGCGGCAATACCGCCACGGTCTGGCGGATACCCTTCTCGACCACTTCTTGAACCAAGCCTTGCGGGTCCGGGAACAGGCATAGCGGGGTCTTGGCCGTCAACCGCGCCATGGAAACCTGCATGCACTTGTACTGGTCCATCCGCAGGGTATAGCGGTCGCGCTCCGATTCGTCCGTACGCCGGTCGGACGAATCCAGGCCGGCCGCATCACCCCAGGCGATCATCCCTTCCGCGATCTGCCCGAACGAATCGCAGATGAACACCCGGCGCGGCCAGCGGTTGGCGAAGCGCTTGGCGTCGTTGTAGTTCGGGTTGATCTCGGCCACGGCCACGGCCACGCCGTAGGCTTCCATCAACTCGTCGCAGCGGGCGAACGGGTCGGCGGAATAGATCTCCTCGACATGGACCACCGCTTGGCGGCCGTCGGGCATCCGCTCCTTGACGACCACCACATTGAAGTTGCCCATCTGGTCGATCCCCATGAAGGTGTCCCGCGCCCGCGCCTTCCAGGCCACCCCCGCGGCGCGGCCCGCCTCGACGCACCGCTCCAGGTGCTCCAGCGTGACCGGCACTTGGCTCGGGTCCAGGTAGGGCTTCCCCAATTTGCGGTTGAAGAAGTTCTTCAGGTCCGTCGCCGTGTTGTAGGCGAACATGATGTCGCCCGGCGAAATCGTGGGGCTCAGGAATTGCGGGAAATGGATGGAGCGGATCCGGAGCGCCCTGTCCGCCCTCGGCACCGACAAATCGACCGGCGGATCGGCCAGGGGATTTTCCGCGATCCACTCGCCACGTTGGCTGTCCGCGATGACCGTCCCGCAGGCTGGGTTGCCGCACACGTAGCGCCATGCGTCCAAGGCTTCCACCCACCGGATGCAGGCCGGGAAATAATCATCCAGCGGCCTGGCCGTGCCGCAGCGCGGGCATTCGGTGTGGAACCTGTGTTGCGATCCGCGCTTATACCAATGGTGGATATCGGCATCCGGCCAGTTCGCCGTGGAACCCATCAGCACGAAACGCACTTCGGAGGCGGACAGGCGCTCCAGGGTCTTTTCCATTTGCTCCAAGGTCATTTCCTGCACCTCGTCGAAGGCCAGGACATCCATGGGGATGGATTCCGTGGTGGCCTTGCCCGAGGTCCACGAGAACACGAACATGGCCTCGCCGATGCGGCGGGTGTAGACGTTGCCTTCGCCGGTTTTGCGCCCGGAACCGTCCAGGGCGTCCATCGTCATCAGCTTGTGGACGCCGGGGGCCGAGCGCACCAGGGGCATGAACCGCTCGGACGACTTCAGGCCGGCCAGCTTCATGTCGGGCAGGAACAGGCCCACCGTGGCCGGGCCGAAGCGCAGCCCGAGGTAGATCGTCGCCAGCATCTCCATGACCGTGAACCCGACCTGGGCGCATTTCATCAGGACCAGGACCAGCCGGTAGGCCTCGTCTTCGGCGCTGGGAACCTGGTCGTAGATCCAGGCCATCGCGGGGCGGTCGTCCAGCCGGAAGGGGTGGCCGTCCACCTTCAAGCCCTGGGCGGCGAGGTCTTCGCACCATTGGCGGAAGGTCGTGCCTTCGGGGATGGGTTTGGCGAGGTCCGCGCCCTCGATCCTCGCCCGCCTGCGCCGCCTCAGTTCCAATTCGGCCTGGGCGCGGACGGAAAGCGGAATCCTCATGCCGGGGCTTTGCCCTTGGCCAGGGCCGCGAGTTGTTCGTCGGTCATCGCGCCCAGGTCCATCGGGGCATCCAAGCCGCGAATCCGGCGGATATTCTCAATCGCGGTCTTACTGGCTTCGGCAGCGGCTTTATAGGTTTTGAATCCCTTGGCCTTCGGCAAATCCTCCTCGATCTTTTCCAGGATTAAGCGATTCACCCGGACACCCCGTTCCATATCCTCCACATCGGCTTGGACTTCGCGATCCACTTCGCACGCGACCCTTTGCGAAGTTTCTTGCGAAGCCTCCTGCGAACCAGCGGCAAGCTGCGCATTAACCCGTTCCCGCTTGAGCGAGGCCGGATTCCTCACCCATCCATGTTTTTTAGCCCGCTGACGGATAGCGGCTTCGGTAATATCAAAGTCCCCGGCAATCGCCCGCAGCGGGCGCACCCCCGCCCTAAACTGGACCTCCACCGAATCCCATTCAACGTCCTTAGCCACGATCAACCCTTACCATCCGCCGCCCCCACGAACTCCCTGAGTTCATCATTCCAAGCCCCATACCGCCGCACCACCGAGGTGAATTCTTCGACGCTATGCCCGGTAAGCTTCCAGATGGGCCGCCCGGTCTCGTCGTCATACCGGGGTTCCCCATCTCCATCGGTCGCATGGATGCAATGGCTCAACTCGTGGAACATCAGGATTTCTCTGTGCCGGTCATCCGCCGCCGTCCAATATTCCCCGTCCAAAATGACGAGGAAATCCGGCAAGCCATCGAACATGCGCTCTACCATCCACAGGAACACCTTATTGAGCTTGCCCTGGACACGGGGAATATGGACGGTCCCTAATATTCTGCGGTCGAACTCAATCAACGGATCGGCCCGCAGCAGGAAAGCCATGTGCGGCTCGCCTTCCTTCAAATGGGCATGCTCGGGGTATTCCAAGCAGCGGCGATACCAATTCCCCGGATGGTCCTGGCCGGGTTCGAGGATGATGAAGGGGGAATCCATCATTGAAGCGCGATCCCATCATTCATCGTCGGGCTCTCCAACATACCTGGTCACAACCCCCTTCCTCTCCACCACCATATCCGCCTCCTCGACCGGCACCACGATCACCTCGTTCGGGTTCTGCGGCGTCCGCTCCGGATTCCGCACGCAGCGCAACCCCGCGTTCTTGCCCGTCGCCGTCTTCGCGCCACACCAGCACAGGTTCCGGGGCTCGCCCACCGCCTTGGCCCCGCACTCGGCACACCTGGCCTGTCCCCCGCCATTCGGACCGGGACGCCACAGGAGCCGCCCGGAGCAGATCCGGCAGGCGTGCTCCACCAGGAACCACCCTGCGTCCTCGTGGTTGATCCTGCGCGGCTTGGCCGGGCTCAACATGCGGCGGCGAACAAATCCGGTTCGAACGATTGGACTGGATGGGCGGGAACCCAACAGAACGCCACCTTGCGCGGCTCCTTGTGCATGACCACCCGCACCGCTTCGAGGGAAGTCGCCGCGGCGATGCCGTGCCGGACCACGACGCCGCCCTCGACCACGATGCCGAGGCTCAAGCCGCTGTGGACCCGGAGCAGCTTGCTCTTGACCGCCTCCCGGTCCAGGGACCAGAAGATATCCAACGGGTGGGGTGGATGGCCGCGCCCGTCACGGCCCTTGGCGATCTCGTACTGGCGGTTGACGCAGGACTGGCAGTAGAGCCCATGAACAAACCGGGCCACGGCGGGACCATCGCAACGCACGCACACCCGGCGGTGGTATTCGGGATTGTCGCACGCCTGCCCGGCGTGGGCCGCGCCGATGGGGCAGTTCCGGCAGGACAGATACGAGGCGGCGGTTTCACCACCCTTTGTCGCGGCGGCCCAGCGTTTGGCGCAGGATTCCACCGACCAGAATCCCGCCAGCCGGTCGCAGCGGAAATAATCGCCGGACAGGCCAGGGGGCGTGCTGTAGTTGACCGATGGATGGCGCGGCATCAGGCGTTGAGCGAATCCAACAGGGTTTTGGAAGGCTTGAACTTCACCTTGCGGCTGGCGGGCACGGTAATCACCGCACCCGTGCTGGGATTGCGGCCTTGCCGCTCCGGCTTGTCCTCGACCTTGAGTTTACCCAGGAACGGCACTTCTCCATCCTGCTGTAGGCCGGTTTCAATGGCCCGTTCCAAATCTTCCAAGGCCACTTTGGCCTTGGCTTTGGATAGGCCGGATTCCGCCGCAAAGGCGGCGATGAGTTCAGCCCTGGTCATGCGGCGGCCTGCTGCGGCTTGAATTCCGGCAACAGGAAATCCTCGGGGCTATGACCGGCTTCGATTTTTTTCCGCAGCCAAGTCGGCTGCACACCCCGACCGGACCATACATCGCCCGTGGCCGGATCACGGTATTTCGCCGGCACCTTACCACCCCGGCCAGCCTTCATGGGGACGACGTTGGATTCGGAAATGGTGACGGTGACGCCGATACTGGCGGCCAATTCCTTGATCTTCGCGATGGTGCCTGCGCGAGCTTCGCGCCGCTTGGCTTCCAGCGCCTTTTTGGCCTCGGCGATGGTCGTTTCCAATTCTTCTTCGCTCTTACCTTTCAACTCTTCGGACATAACGTTTACTCGCTCGGGTTCGTAAAATTAAAAATAGTACACCGGCCTAGCCGATATGCAATCCAGACAAACCCATTTTAAGAAAGTTCCGTGGGGCAATACAAGAATGGTTGCAAATCTTTTTTCAGGTAGAGCGGATGGCCGGGTTGACCGTTGCCGGTAATCTTGAGGCACTTGGTAACGATGCCCTTTGATGCCAGCATCGACATAATGGCCGCGCCACGGCCTTGGTGTGTGCCATCATTTCATCGGCCCACCATCGCCAACTCCGCTTCGTTTCCGTTCATGGCCTTGCCTTGCGTGATTTATCGAAAAACCTCGCGACGATGCCTATCGCGCGGCCATCCCGGACCATTTCCCCGGTGGCCCGCAATACCACCCAGCCGCCCAGCGCCGCCTCGTTGTATTTTTCGACATCGTTGGCGAAACCCTTGGCGCGGGTATGCCTCCCCCTGGAATGAATGCCCCCTTCTATTTCCAGGATCAGGCGGTATTCGGGCCAAGCGAAATCGGCCCGCCAATTCCTACCGACACAAAACTCCCATTCGCGCACCGGAACCGGCAATTTGAGCGTCAAACACTGGCTTTCAAAAAGCCGTTCCAATGGGCTCGTTGGCATGGTTCATGAATCGTTAATAGCGCCAATATTATATCGCTATGCCCGCTTCGTTTTGCAAGATTCCAGCGCTAAATCCTTCTCGCCGTCGGTGATGCGCCACTGGGGTAGCGTAAGGCTTCGCATAACGGCGGAATGGACCTTATAAGCGGCCCTGGCGGCGCTCTCGAAACCATGGGTGGAAGCGAATACGCCCAAAGGTATCCGGGTGATGCCATCGGTCAGGACAAGATGGAACACGGCGAGGCGGGACGCGCAATCCACGGCGCGTCTAATCATCCTGTATCCCCTGCGCTTTTCGGGTTTATCCTTCCCCTTAAATTGATCCCTGTCTATGCCTTCCTGGATGATCCGCCTGAAATCGATTAGCTTATTGAAATTCAATTGGGAAATATAAATGCCCCTCATATTCAAATCGTCATCGACGATTTGTTTGATATTTTGGTTTTGCCCATATATTTCCATCGCCTTGGCTAAATTCATGATCCCACCCTTTCTATTGCGCTGAATCCAGGACTTCCATGAACGATCCGATCACCAGCGCCCCCGCCTGGGGCACTATGGCGTTTCCGTAGCCCCGCAAGAGCGCCGCCCGGCCTTCGGTTTTTTCCCCTGTAAGCGGGAAGCCGCCCTCAGCCCGCATTCCGTCCATGCCTCCGGGTAGCCCATCAGCCACGCCGCAAAATACGGATTCAAGCGGTACCGGACGGGCTTTTCCGTCCCGGCAGGGGATAAAGAGGGACCGGGACCAAAAACCAGGAGCGCCTCTCCCGGCAATTTCAGCCACAGCGCCCGCATCCCCCCCGGCCCCGGCGGGCCGTAGCAGTGCGTCGAACCCCGCCCATCGTTCACCAGGGGCGTCGCCCACCCCACCAGCATCGCCGCATCCGCCGGCAACGCCCCGCCCGCCTGGTTCGGCCCACCGTTCGTCCCGTCCGTCGCCCTGGGTGTGTTCCAGGGCGCCGCCACGAACTTCACCGCGTGTTCCAGGCTCGCCGTGTGCTTCTTGCCGTCCGCCGTCCGGCCCGTGGCGTCCATCTTGTCCGGCGATACCGAACGGCCCCCGCTGGGCGTGTTCGGCGTGGGCCAGCCCGATAGCACCGCCCGGTCCTCCAGGTTCACCTGGTGGCCCGCCTCCATCCGCGCCATCACCTTCCCAGGGTCCGCATAACAGCCGCCCCGCCGGTGGGCATCCGGGCAGCGCCAGCCGCACAACAGCAAGACCACCTCGTTCAGGGGCCGGGCATTCTGGCCGTGCAGATGGCTTTCCCCGGATCGCCAGTCCCGCGCCGCGGGTGTCGGCCAAGGGCCGGCACCCAGTTCCACCCCGTCGGTGGGCCACGAAGAAAAGTCGCTGACGGATATGCCACGCGCCGACGCACGCAGCAGGGAGACCGACCGCCCCGAAGGCGTAGCCTTCTCCTTCCAGGTCGTCTTGAACAAGATCGAGCCAGCCGTGGCCGATGGCGGCATCGACTTGTTCGCCGATAACCGCCGCCGGACGGCATCGACGAATAAGTTCGAAAAAGACGGGCCAGAGGTGGCGCTCGTCGGCGAACCCCTTGCGCTTTCCGGCGACGGAGAATCCCTGGCAGGGTGGGCTTCCGGTCCAAACAGGTCGAGTTGCCGGCCATCCGGCGATTTGCAACGCCCTGGGCCATCCCCCGATTCCCGCGAAGAAATGGCATTGGACAAATCTCCCCAAATCCTGGGCCTCGACTTCGACGATGCTGCGCTCATCCACCACCCCGTCCGGTATCAATTCGGCCTTTATCAATTCCCGGAGCCATTCGGCGGCTTCGGGATTGAATTCGTTGTAGTAATTCATGGTTTTCCCCCACGCCAACCGCTCCGGTTGCCCATCGCGCCGATCCTCACGCGCAGATGGCCAGGAATTGGGAGGCGCGGGTGCAGGCCACGTACAGCGCCCGGTTGAACTGGTACGCCTCCACCATCCGGTTCAGGTCGCGGTAGTCCACCAAGGCGGTGTCGAACGTGCTGCCCTGGCTCTTGTGGACGGTGATGGCGTAGGCGTGGCGGATGGGGGCGAAGGCGTTCTTCAGGGCCCAGGCCCGGCCCGACGCGCTCTTGGAATCCGTCAGCAGGCCTTCCTTCAGCTTCGGGTTCATTTCGTCGTTGGCCCGGCGCTTGAGGTCGTTCGCCTGCGTGAACAGTTCGGACACCAAGCGCCCCACCAGGTCGGGGTCGTGGGCCACGTGGACCATGATCCCGTTGTCGTCGCCGTCGTCCAGGTACAGGAGGTCGGCGCGGAGGCTCGGGCGCTCGGGCACGTCCGGGTAGTAGCGGTGCCTGACGTCGCGTTCGATGCGCTTGATGACGAGTTCCTGGCTGGTGTGGAGCTGGGTGGGGTCCGTGACCGGCGTGGACACCTCCACGCCGTCGATCACGCGCACCATGTGCTCGCGCACCTTGTCGGCGTCGCAGGCGCTGTGGACGATGACGGGCTCCCCCACGTCGAACGGGGTGCGTCCGTCCGGCACCGGGCCGTACAGGGCCTCGTGGACGGCCCGGTTGAAGAACTCGACGGCGGCGTTGCGGAACGCCAGCACCCGGCAATCCCGGCCCTCCCGGATTTCCGAGACCGCCCACTCGGCGATTTCCTCGGGCCGCATGGAGAACGCCCCGATGGCCTTGGCGTCCACCGGGATGGCGGCCATGATGTCGGCCATCGTCATCCGCTGCTCGGCCTCGATGAATTTGCGGATCACCATCGACAGCCCGATCATGGGATTGCCCTGGGCCTGCCGCACCACCTCGGTCAGCCGGGCTTTGCGCTCGACGTGGGAGAACACCGGGGACATGCCCACGCCGGCCTTCTCGACGGGCGGCAACTGGGCCGGGTCGCCGACGAACAGGATCAGGCAGTCGCGGCGGACGCGCAGCAGCAGCTTGAACATCTCGGTGCCGACCATCGAGGCCTCGTCCACCACCAGCACATCCAGGTCGTGGATGGTGCTGTCGCGCTTCTGGGTGATTTGCTGGGTGCCGTCGTCCCGCTCCTGCATTTGCAGCCCCAGGAAGCTGTGGAGGGTGCCGACGCACACCTTGCCGCCCTGGCCGTCCCATTCGTCCCGGTCGAACCGCGAACCACGCGGCCGCTTGTTGCCGAACCGGACCACGCCGAACTTGCGGAGGTTGGCCGCCAGCACCTTCACCGCCTTGTTGGTGGGGGCCGCGACGCCGATCACGCGCTCCGCTTGCAGGTCGGCCACCAGCTTGCCGACGACGTGGCTCTTGCCCACCCCGGCGAAGCCTTCCAGCACCATCAGGGCCGCGTCCGTCTGGCCCCGGCAGAACTCCAGCATCCCGGCGTAGGCGTGCGCCTGCTGGGGCGTCAGGCCGTCCGTGGTGGGTTCCTGGCGCGGGGGTTCGATGCCGGTGCCGATGCTGGCGAGGAATGGGTGCTGGGTCGCCGCGAGGGCTTTCACTTGTTGCATATCAATCACCTGTCGTTGATCCGCCTGATGGGGATGCCGGGCCATGCGATTCAGGCTTATCGCTTTTCGGGAGCGACCCTAGGCCCGGCAATTCGGTTGTTTTCGGTTTCGGGAGAGGGGTAGACGCGAAGTAGATGAACCTTCCTCTTCCATTCAATCCCTTGCTACGTAAGGCTTTCAGCGTTCGGGTAGCGAGGTAGATGCTTATATAAAGAGGTCTAATTCTTTATATAGGGGGGGCATAAGCCCTAAGGGGATTCGCCTCTCCCATCTACCCGAAGGCCGGAAGCCATGCCGGGCGTGGCTTTGACGGGAGAGGCACTAACATCCAACCCGGTGCTACCCTCTACCCTGATGTAGGCCCGGCCCCCGCGCCCTCGGGGAACCTGGACGATCTCGCCCCGGTCCAGTAGGCTCGCCATGACCGACTCGCGCACGTCCGGCGAAAGCTTCTTGAAGGCCCAACAGCGCTGGGCCAAGTCCTTGGGGGTCCGGCCTTCCGGCCCGCCCTGGCCTATGAAGTACAGGATGAGTTCCCCGGCGTCCTGGGAGGGCTTGGGCGCGGCGGTTCGGGGAGAAACCTCCTCACTCTGAGGGGATTTTGGAACTTCCCCCAATGGGGTAAGTTTCGCGCCATCCGGCATAAGCCTTTTTATAACTAAGTCGTTGAAATGAAAGGCCGTCCGGCTTCTGGGATCGCCCTCGAAAGTGAGGCGGTCCCCGTCGATTTCCAGGGAAATGCGCGTACTGCTGGCGGGGGATGGCGTAGCTGGCTGCTGGGCCAGGAGTTCAAGCCGGTTGAACGCTTCGATGTACTTCTCCTTCCATTCCATGGCGCTCTTGCCGGTGAAGCCCATGGCGAGGATCGTGAATCCGTCGCGGGTCATTTCGTACATGCGTTCCCGGCGGATCGAGTTGTTGGGGCCGGGCACGTCGCGGAACGTCAATCCAAAATTGGATTCACGAAAACCAGGTGAGCATTCCAGGTTATCGATGTCGCGTAAGACATGAGCATGGGATTTCTCAAAAGTCTCGGCGACGATCAGAGAGGTGGTCTTAGGGACGCCGCCGACTATGGAGACGATGGCGTTCGAGGTTCGGCGCTCGCGCTGAACTTTGACTTCCCCCAATGGGGGGGGTGAGATTACGCCACGCTCGGCAAGCCTTTCGATGCTTTGCTTAACCTTGTCATGACGTGATTCGACCAACTCGGAAATGTCCACACTGGACATGGTGATGGACGGATTTTGGGTGTGGATAAGATCATTCATGGTGAAAAACCTCATGAAGCCCGGCTCCAATCGACCGGGCTGAACGGTTGTAGGGCGGGCTTATTCCCCGGTCTTGGGAACTTCGGAGATTTTGAGCGCGGCGGTCAGATGCTCGCGGGCCATGCAGAGCAGTATGACCACGGTCGGATCCAAGGCTTTGGAGGCTATGAGCCTGGAAACGGTATGCTCCAAGAGCAGCAGGATGAGCCTGCCGTCCATGGTGCGCGGACGCTTCTTCCGGTTGTGGCGTTCCAGGGCTTTCAGGGCGTTGGGTAGGGAAGGGATTGCCGGGAAGGGCAAGATTTGGGCGGTATCTGGGCGCGGCTGTTGAATAGCCATGGTGGACTCCTACTTGCAATATTTGAGGAGCCGTCGCCATCCCTGCTAAAAGATGGGTGGACGGACTGTACGGGGTTAGCAGACCGGCAAGTAGGCACCGGCATACCCTCGCGGGTATCCCCGCACAGGCCGTCATTGAAATCTGGGCGGATTCCGGGCATGAAAAAAGCCCGGAGCGCAGATGAGGGGCTGTGCGCCTACTTGCGAACGGGAACCTGCTAAAGTCCCCACCGCCCAATGAGGAGCGGCGAGGAAAAGCATAGGCCCGGACAGGAAGGCGCGTCAAGCGGCTCATGCGGCTTCGCCTCCATCCCCGGCTTCCTCCGCGAATGCCTCCACGGCCCCGGCCTCCTTGACGAACCGCGCCGCGACATAGAGCTTCCCGCCCCGGCCCCTCGGCAACTGCGCCACCTCCCCGTCCTCCACCAGCAGGTCCATCGTCTCGGCCCGCTTTTCCTTGGAGAGCTTCTTGAAGGCCCAACAGCGCTGGCTCAGGTCTTTCGGGGTCCGGCCCTCCGCGCCGCCCTGGGCGATGTAGTCCAGGATTTGCTGGTACTGGGTCAGCTTCCCGTCGTCGGTGCTGAGGATGTTGAAGGCTTCCAGGAACGCCCGGACGTTGGCGGCCACGTAATCGGAAGCCCAGGCCAGGATTTCCCGCGACACCACCGGATGGGGCGGGTTGGCCCACACCGCCAGGACGGCGCACAGCCGCCGCAGGATGGCCCGTGCCGACAGCAGGATGGGCCGGGCCTCGCGCCGGTCGGAGATCGCCATGAGCGCCGCGTAGGCCGCGTCGAGCTTGGCGTCGAACCGCACGGTCCTCAGGTCCGGCTCTTGCGCGGGGTTGTCCTTCACCAGGTCGGTGTCGTCGCCTTGCTCGACCAGGCGGATGGCCTGGATATGGGCGGTGATCCAGCCCGGCACGTCGCCGGGTTCGGGATCGTTCATGGTGTAGGCGGCGGGATCTTCCGGGGCCAGGACGAACAGGAATTGTTCGAGGGCGCCGCGCCCGAGTTCGGAGGCGCGGACCACGGTGGAGAGTTGGTCCGCCGAAATCATGGCCAGGATGGACAGCGCGGGGTGGTGGATGACCACCCGTTCGCCCTGCTTGCCAATCCCGGCCTCCTGCCCGTTGTTGAGGTATATGGGCTTGGCGTTGTGGATGTCGGCGAAGATCGACAGGGTTTGCTCATGCGCCCCCGACGGCTGGCGCTTGGCGAACGCGAGCTGGGAGCCATAGTCGTCCGAGACGTAGAGCAGGGCGGGCGAGCGGTGCAGCATGTTGTACAGCACGCCCGGCGACGAGAACCGGCCATTGGCGATCATGCCCGCGCATCCGGCTTCGGCCAGGGCGCGGTGCAGGGCCGGTTTGTAGTGCCGCACCAGGCCGATGGAATTGGTGACGATGCCGGTGTAGAGGTTCAACGGGTCGCCGAACTCCGTCCGGTACCGGCGGCTCGCGGCGGCGCTGGCCAGGGCGATCGCGGCCAGTTGGCCGGTCTGCCAGCAGATTTCCGGGGCTTCCGCTTGCAGCCACGCCGCCACCTCGTTCAGCGTCTCGCAGGGGAACGGCCTGTGTTGGGCCGGGGCTTCCGGCACCACCTCGTACTTCTTCTGCCGGTTCATTTCCGCGATGTTCTCGGGATCGAAGAACTCGTCGATGCCCGGATTGTTGGCCGGGTCGGAGAGGTCCACGTCCAGCCGGTTTTCCAACCTCCAGCGTTCCGCCTGGGCGCGGGCGCGGGGAATCTGCCGGGCCACCCATTGCATGGCCGAGGCGCGGATGCCCTTGCGGTTCCCCAGCGGCTTCCCGCTCATCGCGTAGGCCGGGCATGTCGCCACGCTGCACATCGTCTCGTCGTCCAGGCCGGCGGCGGCCAGGGCGCAGAGCATGGCGAAGAAATACTCGGAACGGCTGGGCCAGCGCCCCGCGTCCTCCGGGGCCGGGCCGGACTTGATCTTTTCCTTGATGCCCTCCGGCAACGGCAGGGCGTCGAGGTCCACGTCGGCGGCGCTGATGGGGATGACGACGGCGCGGTGGATCTCGGTTTCCGGGACGGTCTCCAGCGCCTCGTAGAAGGCTTCCGGCACGTCCGGGATGTGGTCGAGGGGCACGGTCTCGGTGTAGACGCCCCCCGACGGATGGACCGAACCGGGGGCCACGAACTGCCGCCCGGTGGAACCGATGTCCACCTCCCAGGCCGGTACCCGCTTCTTCCGGGCCGGGTCGTACACCGTGTCCTTGGAGCGCCGGAAGTGGCAGGTGTGGGGCAGCCGCTCGATCTCGACGGCGGCGTAGTAGTGGCGGGAGCCGTTGCCGCGCCCGGACAGCACGGTCGGGTATTGGCCGGGGTCTTCCAGCAGTTCCTCGACGGCGGCGTAGGCTTCCTGGAAATGGCGGGCCTCGTCCGAGCGCACGTCCATGTCCACGCCCACGCAGCACACGCCCTCCCGCAGCACCGACCGGACGCCCAGCCGGATCCCCAGGTTGTAGCCTTGCCGCCAGCTTTGCTTGAGTTCGGACAGGGTCTTGCGGTCCTGGGTGGTCCATTGGTGCTGGACGGGCGCCTTGTCGCGCTCCCGGAGCCAGATCAAATCCAGGCCGACGGGCCAGAGCCGGTTGATGGCCTGGAACAGGTTGGGTTGCTGGGCCGGTGCCGTCATGTCCGCGCCTCCGTTCCGCAGGGGTGGGCCGGCTGGAGCGTCCCGGCGCGCGGGGGGGTTCGTGGTATGATCCGCATGTCGATCACCTCCTCTTTAGGTGGTTGAAGTGGAACCCGGCGCTGTGCTACCAGCGGCCGGGTTTTTTGTTGCCTTGAGCCGCCTTCCGGCCGCCCTGGTTCCATCGGCGCTCATCAGCTATCCCGCGAAATCATTCAGCTATCCTCACGACCCGGAACAGCGGCTTTTCCCACCGTTTCTTCGCGCAGGTCGGTGCCTTGGTTGCCCTGGGGCGGGAGGGGCACGACCATTCCCGGTGCCCTTGGGTCATGGCCGCGAAGGTCCAGCCCGCCGCTTCCAGGCTGGTCCCGGCCTCGGTGTCCAGGGTGTAGGTGACGATCCGGCGGTAGCCCATTGCCCGGCAGATCCGGGCGGCGGTGCCATACAGTTTCGAGCAGGCGTTGCGGGTGCCGTCGGTGCAGCAGCGCGTGACTTCCGCGGTGAATCCGTCGTCCAGGGCGCGGGCCACGGGCCGGCCCACCACGATGACGCCCACCAGGGCATCCCCCAGCGCCGCGCCGACGCCGAACTTCCATGAGCGGGTGGGCCCATGGTGGCGGTGGTGGCGGGCGATGAACGCCTTGGCCTCGCCGAATGTCACCGGGCGGATTTCCAGGCTCATGGAGCCTTCTCCACCAGGTAGCCGACATCCCGCACGAGCTGGATCAGCGTCGGCATCATCCCTTGCAGGGTTTTGGCGGCCTGCTCGGCCTTCTGCTCCGGCTCCACCAGATGGGTCGCGTTCAACCAATACAGGATGGGTTTCCCTTCCTCCCCGAGCGCCGCGATGAGCAGCGAAAGCTTCTTGAGCGGGAAATTCACATTGTCGGCGCCGTTGGCCGAGAGCTTCCGGCTCAGCGCGTTCTCGTCGCGTTCCCCGAGCTTGTCGGCCAACACCTTGAGGGGGATGCCGGACGCCCGCACCGAGGCCCGCACCACGGACATGAGGTCGGGGTATTGATAGGTGATGTCCGGCGGAACGTCGAGTTTCAGTTCCATGGTCCTGGGGCGGTACGGCATAGCTGAACATTCCCTGTCATAGCTGATGTTTGATGATAGAGACGCACGCCGGTCCGGGCGGCATCATTTCCCCACCGAACATCGGAGGGGTACTACAAATGCGATACGAAATCATCAATTTTCTTGTTCATGGCGACACCGCCCACACGGCAATCTCAACCACCAGCGCCGCGCCCATACCGCCCACCAAGGCGGGCACCAGATACAGGGCGTCCAGGTCGGCCAGGGCGCGGTAGGCGCGATGCCCGACCAGGGCGGTGCCGAGGGTGAGGAGGGCTAGGTCGATCATGGGTGGCTCCTCTATGCGGCGCGGTCTTGGGGGGGCCAAAGGTCGGGGCGCAGTTCGTGGCGCGTGACCGCGCCGTTGGTGGCGGTTTCGATCTGGATGGCGCGTTCGGCGGGTAGGCGCTTCGTGAGGTACAGCCACCTATGAATGTGTTGCTGCTTGACTTTTCCGCCAATACGCCGAGCTAACTCTTTTTGGGAGCCGACGGCGGCGATTGCCTTTTCGATGATTGTGTTTTTGGTGTTCATGGGGTTCAGCGTACAATAAAAATTGTACGACGGTCAACCATGAAAGTTGTTTGAACAAAAACAATCACGGTTGTAGCCTTCGCGAATGAATCTTTCAGAACGAATTAAGATGGCCCGCGAATACGCCGGGCTAGATCAGAAGGGGCTTGCCGAGAAGGTGGGCATTTCCCAGCAAATGGTTTCGCGCTTAGAAACCGGCAAGGCGGATGGATCGTCTTATTTGATTAGGATTGCCCAGGTTTGCAGGGTTCATCCATTTTGGCTATATGACGAAAGCGCTGAGATGGTGGATGAAAAATTACTAACGGAAGAAGAGCGCAAACATTTACAGCTATTCCGGGAGGCAAGCCCAAAGACGAGGCGGGCTGTTGAAAATGTTTATGAAATCGAAAAGCAAGATGGAGGAATGAGCCAAGCTCCGGCCAATAATAACAGGCCACAAGAGCAGGCAGCCTAAATCCTGCCAAATCTGTCACAGTTTTTTCTGTGAACTATTTACGTTGACAAGTACGGCGAAAGCCATCTCTTGCTAAGAGACCTGGTAATCGCACGGTTTCAATTCCTCCGATTACGCTGCGCTAATCGGAGCTACGCGGGCTTATCATGCGAATTCGCCTATTAAAGCGGGGATGAATATGCCGGAAGTGATTGCGCTACTGATCTCGCGCACGATTGTCGATGGGAAGCCCATCACCCAAGCACGGCTCTCCGAAGCAACCGGCGTGCCGCAGTCCAGCATCAGCCGCATCCTGAACGGCCATCACACGGCGGTCCATCTCGATAACATGCTGGCGTTCGCACGCTTCTGGAACATCACGCTGGACCAGCTTGCGGGGCTGAAACCCTTGGATGAGCGCGAGTGGTCGCCGGAGGCCCGCAAGGTGGCGGAAATCGTTGACTCCCTCGACCCGGAAGGGAGGCGGGCTGTTTGGGAAGACGCTGAGAAGGAAAAACTCTGGCGGGAAAGGCAAATAGCCTCATCGCCATCATCCCCCGAACCACAGGAGCGGGCAGCCTAAATACTGCCAACCCCGCCGCACTTTTTCAGTGACCTATTTACGTTGACAAAATCTTAGGCCGAGGCATAGCCATCAATGGGCCAAAACCCCAAAATCCCTTGCCCTCAATGCGGTTGCCAGACGTTCAAGGTCTCCGCCAAGCCCAATCGGCTGGACGATCTCGACGGAGCCGTCTGCGAGCGTTGTAACCGAAGGCTCTCCAAGCACGATATCGACTCCTGGCTCAAACGACAGGTTCAAGATGTTGTTTCCAAGGCGTTCAAGAATCTCCGGTAATTCTTGCGGCGCGGCCACGGATTCATTTATCTGCGCTTGTACGGTTGAAATGTCCACCTTGACCGTTACCGATATTTGATCCGGCATGATTAATTCTCCAATCTACACCCTGGCAAGTCAAATTCGTACATAGATAACCCCAGCAAACATGTACACAGAAATAAACGCGGCGCTGCAAAGCGCAAAAGTTATATCCGAATGGCTTGCCGCTAATAAATCGCTCAGAAACTATAATGAATTAGAATCAGCTATTGCAGATATAACAAGCAAGCTTGTTTCATCCAACCAAGCTTTGGTCTCTAGCCTGGAGAAGCAAAAGGCGCTCTCCGATAGAATTTCCGCGCTTGAAAAATACATAGCTGATATCGACGATTTTCAAAGACAAATCGAACGCTACACATTGCATACGCTCGCAACAGGAGCGCTTGTATATATACTCAAGCCAGGAATGGAGAACAACGAGCCACCACACTATCTTTGTAATAATTGCGTGGAAAACAAAAAGCTTTCCAAACTCCAGCCAATGCCGATACCGCTTTTTATGATATGCCAGCGATGCCAAGAAAAGGTATGGATCAAAAAAAGCGCCTAAACAAGCTGGCCGGTGTTTCATAGAGTTATTTACACTGAGAATCACAGGTAAAATTACATATGCCGAACACAGACAGCAAAGAAATCGTCGCGGCGACCCTAGCCGCTGCGATCTACGCCAAAACGAAAATCAAACACCCAAACCCTGAACTTGATGGGAAAGTTACAAGCATTTCACATGACAACATGGATTTGGAAATCCGCAAGGTAGTAGACATCTACAGCGCCACCCTAAAGGTGCTCAAAGAAAGCATCTAGGGTTTTTATATCCGGCACATCGGCAGATAAAACCTCTATCGAGGGCCGAACTGCCGCAACTGTTCCCATGATCTTATCGGCTTCGCTCCGCGTGAAGCCCCGCAATATCTTCAATACATCTTGGGTAGCGATCAGTAGCCGCTCCCTATATTTATCTGCATCCATCGCTTCTTCCTTCAAAACTCAACCCCGTCCTGGATAAGCCCAAGCAGCGCCTGCTCGTCCAGGGCTTTGGGAGTGACTGAAAACCACGGCAACATGCGCCCAGCGTATCCAAGGATGCCTTGCGCCTCGGTCACGCTCATGCCTTTCACGGCTTCCACGATGAGTTTGAGGGCTTCCCATTGCTCCTGGCTAATGCCAGCCTTCCGTAATGTCTCGTTCTCGTTCGGTGTTCGCATAATCCCTCCGTAAGACAAGCGCCCGTTTCAACCTCAACACCAGCCCGCCCCGAGCGGGCTTTTTCATGCCCCAAGCCCGGCCAGTCCGGGCTTTTTTGTGGGCGTGAGGGCAGTGTACAATTTTTATTGTTGACGATCAAACAATTTTAATTGTATAGTTCTCCCCAAGCCGCCCCCCCGCCACGAAACACCGACTTCTAACGGACAGCATCGACACGGGGGCGGCACCACAACAACGGGAGAAAGAACATGCCGACCCCAACCCGCCAGAACCTGATTGCCAGCATCCGCAAGCACATCGCCGCCGCCCGTGCCTACCGCACCGGCCAGCCGTGCGGCGTGCCGGTCTGCGGACTGGAATTCGCCCGCAACAATCCGAAATTCCGCACGCACTTCTGGGAATCCTGCATGGCCCAGGCGGTGGAATATCGCCGGATGCTGGCGGCCATGAAGCCCGCGCCGGAACCGGCTCCCGCCCGGACGCCCAGCCCCTCCCGCGTCCTGTTCAAACAGGCCCACGGCGCGGCCCGGCTGGGATGGGATTTATCCAACCTCCCCGAAGCCATCCAACGGGCCGCGAGGGCGGCGCATCGCCCAGGCCACTTGGAATGCCGCGTCCATGACGCCTACCGGACGCTGAGGGCCACATTCCGGGGCCGGCCGGAAGCGTTCCGGGCATTCATCCGGGCCAAGGCGGGGGTGGACACCATTATCCCGCCCACCTGAAAACCTCCCTTCCCCGGCGGCGACGTGGGTTCCGCCGGGATTTTTTCGGAGAACCCCAACATGCCAACCATGAAGCACGTCAGGCTCCGCCAACTCCTGGCCCAAGGCCGCGCCCGCACCCTGGTCGATGAACAGTATTTCGCGCAGCGGCGGGCCGAACGGGCGCACCGCGCCGCCTATGCGGCCATCGAGTGCGAGGCCAACGCCCCGCGCGGGCCGGTGCAACCGGAGATGGCGCAGCCGAACCACACCCCAAGGTGGAAACCATGACCCAACCACAACAAAAGAAGATGTCGCTGGCGAACGTCACCAGCGGCAGGATCCAAAGGCCGTTCATGATGGCGCTCTACGGCGTGGACGGGGTGGGCAAATCGACGCTCGCCGCCGGCGCCCCCCATCCCATTTTCATCAACGCCGAGGACGGCAGCAGCGAACTCGACGTGGCGCGGTTCCCCGGCGCGGAAAACAAGGCCGAGCTCGAGGAGGCCATCAACGTCTTGCTGAGGGAGGAGCACGGGTTCAATACCGTGGTGCTGGACAGCATCGACTGGGCGGAAACCATGATCCGGCAGGACCTGTGCGAACAGTTCCGGGTGGAATCGCTGGAGGATGTGCGCGGGGGGTTCGGCAAGGGCACGGTGGCCCTGCGCGAGCAATTCGTCCGCTTCCTGGATTTCCTTGCCTACCTCCGCACCTACCGGGACATGAACATCATCGTCATCGGGCATTGCGAGGTGAAGAAGTTCGAGGACCCCACCACCGCCGCCGGATACGACCGCTACCGGATCAAGCTCGACGAGGTGAACGCCGCCCGGCTGCGGGAAGCCTGCGACGTGGTGGCCTTCTACAACTACGACACCGCGCTCATGGCCAAGGAAAACCGCCAGGGCGAAATCCAGGGCAAGGCCCGCGGCAAATCCTTCGACAAGCACGAACTCCACTTCAAGCGCAGCGCCGCCTTCGACGCGAAGGCCCGCACCCTCAACGGCTACGCCCTGCCCCCCAAAGTCATCGTGCCGCCGGACGAACCGCCGGGAAACAGCTTCCGCGCCTTCGGGCACCTGATCGGCATCACCGAGCCGCCCATACCGGGGCCATAAGGATCAACGGGGCGAACCCGCCGCCCCTTGATTATCCCAGCGGGAAACCAACGGTCATCCAGTCAAACGGTCACAACCCAATAGGTCGATACCATGAGCAACTATCCAGAATATGAAGACGATTTCGATTTCGGCACCAATATGGCCGATGTCGATGAAAACGCGGGGGGCGGCTATGGCCCCATGCCAGCCGGTAAGTATGGGATGCAAGCCGTCGAGGTGGCGGTCAAGGACGGCAAAGACCCGCGCAACGGCAAGATGGTGGCCGTCACCTTCCAAGTGGTGGACGGCTCCAACAACCGCAAGATTTTCGAGAACTACTGCTTGCAGCATACCAACGACACCACCAAGCGGATCGCCGAACAGGCGGTCAAGCAATGGATGAAGGCGTGCGGCTATACCGGCAACGAACGCCTCACCGCCGGGCTGTTGAAGACCCTGGAAGGCCGCGAATTCACGGCCCACGTCATCGTCGAAAAAAGCCGCGACCCGCAGTACGGCGACCGCAACCGCATCCGCCAGTTCGAGCCCTCCGGCGGATACGCCCCCCAGCAATCCAGCCGGCCGGCCCCCGCCCCCCAACAGCGCCCCGCGCCGGTCCCCCCGCAGCAGCGGCCCGCCCCGGCTCCCCAGCAACAACGCCCGGCCCCGGCGCAATACCAGGACCCCCGCCAGGCCGCGCCCAGTCCACAGCCCCAGCCCGCCCAAGCCGCCATTCCGCCCCGCCCCACCGGCGGCAAGCCCTGGGAACGCCGCGCATAACCTGACCGGATAAACCATCGGCCCGTGGCCCATGCCCCGGCGTGGGCCACGGGGAGCGGGGTATCGGAGGGAAATATGACCCAGAAAAAAATAACGCTACGCGACTACCAGCGTTGGGCGCTGGATAAGCTCTACGAATGGTTCGCCGACAACCCGGAGGGAAACCCCATCGTTTCGGCCTGCGTGGGCGCGGGCAAATCGATCCTCATCGCCGCCCTGTGCCAGGAGGCCGTGGAATGGGATTCCCGCAACAGGAGCCGGATCCTGGTGATCGTCCCGTCCAAGGAATTGGCGGAGCAAAACCTGGAGAAGCTGGTGGAACTGTGCCCGGACCTGGGGATAGGCGTGCTGTCCGCCAGCCTGGGGCGCAAGCAATACAGCCACCGGGACGACGTGGTGATCGGCACGCCCGGCACTATCGTCAAGGTGGCGGAAAAGCTCGGGTTCTTCGACCTGATCCTGTGCGACGAGGCCCACCTCATCAACCCCAAGGACGCGGGGATGTACCGGGAAATCATCCGCAAGCTGAAAACCAACAACCACTACCTGCGGGTGGTGGGCTGGACCGGGACGGCGTTCCGGGGCAATGGCATCTGGCTCACCGAGGGCGACGAAGCCCTGTTCACCGACATCGCGGCCAGCGTGGGCATGAAGGAATTGCTCAAGAAAGGATTCCTCGCGCCCCTGGTGATCGGCGCCACCGCCACCCAGGTTTCCGGCGACGGCCTCCGCACGGCGAGCGGCGACTACGTGGTGTCGGAGCTGGCCCAGCGCCTGGACCGCGACGAACTCACGGAAAAAATCGTCGGCGAGATCGTGGAACAGGGCCGGGACCGCAAGAAATGGCTGGTGTTCTGCGTCACCGTGGCCCACGCCGAACACATGGCCGCCGAGTTCAAGCGGCGCGGCATCGTGTCCGCCGTCGTCAGCGAGAAGACCCCCAAGGCCGAACGGGAAGCCCTCATCAAGGGCTTCAAGCTCGGGCGCGTCAAGGCGCTGTGCAACGTCGCCTGCCTCACCACCGGCTTCGACGTGCCCGACCTGGATTTGATCGCCCTGGTCCGCAACACCAAATCCCCCGTGCTGTACGTGCAAATCTGCGGCAGGGGGATGCGCATCGCGGGCAAGGACATCGAGGAATCCATCCGCAACGGCAAGGCCGACTGCCTGTGGCTCGACTTCACCGACACCACGGCCCTGCTCGGCCCGGTGGACGACATCAAGGGCCGTCCGGCCCCGCAGAAAAAGAACCCGGAAGAGCGCGGCGCACCGCTCAAGCCCTGCCCCGGATGCGGGGCCGTCAACCCGGCGGGCGCGACCCATTGCAAGACCTGCGGCACGGCCTTCCCGCCGCCCGCCCCCACCCTCAACACCGTGGCCTCCCAGGCCGCCATCCTGACGGCGACCGGCCCGCGCCTGGAAACCTTCCCGGTCGATGGCATTTCCTATCAATCCCTCGTTTCCAACAAAAACGGCAAACCCTATCTACAAATCCTGTTCCAAAGCGACCTGTCGTATTTCCGCATCAACCTCTTCCTGGAACACGAAGGCTATGCGCGGGATAAATCCATCGGGCAATGGAAGGAATTGACCACGCCCCCCACCGAACCCCGCGATGTGGTGGATGCCGTCCAGCGGATCCGGCGCGGCGAAGTGGGGTTCAAGGACGTGGAATCGATCACGGTGGATATGGTTTCCAAATGGAAGGACATCGCCAAGGTGAATTATCGGCGGGAAGCGGAGGCGGCGTAATGGATGAAACCCTCCCCCAAACCCTCCGATATCGAAATCCGCAACGGAAACGGCAAGGTATGCCTGCTGCATCCCGGCCCCTATCTCCCCCCCGTAACCTTTTGCTTTTGGGACGCAAGACACCCTATGAACAATACCCCCGAAGATGAAGAAAACCTGATCCTCGATACCACGGTCCACCGCATGGACGAGGTGCTGGAAAGCGAGCGGTTCATGGGCGGCGGCATCGGGTTCGGCGCCATCGGCGAAGCCGACGACAGGCTGCTGTGGCTGAAGTTCCGCTGGTCGTTCGTCGATGCCCCGGTGCCGGATCGCCGCCGCACCATGATGATGGGCAACGCCATCGAAAAGGACATCGCGGGGACCCTTTCCAAAATCCAGGGCCTGGAATTCCTGGACCGCGATCCGAACACCGGCAAGCAGTTCAAGCACCCATTCCTGGGCGGGCATTTCGCCGGGAAGATGGACGGGGTGGGCCTGGGTTTCCCGGAAGCCCCCAAGACCTGGCATGTGGTGGAGATCAAGGGGGTTTCCCACAAGGCCTTCCAGGAGGCCATCAAGCGGGGCGTCGAAAACTGGCGCCCCGAGTATTGGGTGAACGTGCAATGCCACATGGGGGCGGCGGGCCTCGACCGGACGCTGTTCATCGTCCAGGACCGCGACACCGGGGCCGTCCACGCCGAACGGATCAAGCTCGACGACACCGTGTTCGGCGCCTGCCTGGCCCGCGCCGAGCGGATCGTCCTGGCCGAAGAACCCCCGGCCCCGATGTACGAAACCCGGTCCAGGGTTCCGCACGACGTCATGGCCTTCAAGCCGGAATACAACACCCATATCTATTGGGGAATAGAACTACCCCGTCCCCATTGCCGGAATTGCCGGTTCGCCATTCCCCTGGTCGAGGGCACCTCCGGGGATTGGCTGTGCCAGATCGATTCCACCTCGTCGGCGACCGGCGCGCGCCTGGATTATTCCCAGCAGCGGGCCGGATGCCCCCGGCATAACTACCTGCCGTCCCTGCTATCCGAACTCGCGGAAGTCGTCCGGCAATACCCCGATTGCGTGGAGTACCGCGTGGGCCGGACCGTGTTCTGGAACGCCGAGGAAATGGTGGGCGAAACGCATCCCGGCGTGTTTTCTTCCAAGGAATTATGCGCCCTGAGCGGCAACGTCGTGGCCAATGGACTATGCGAAGAATCGATCAAGGCGCGGTCGGGGTTGGCTGGGGTTAAACAGGGGGCATACACGATTGGGGGCGAAACGGTCATCGTCGATGAACCCAAGTCGGCTGCCGGGGGGATGGATGATTATGACGATGACGACATTCCGTTCTAACCGGCGCTTGCTGAATTCCGTCCTAATAATTCAAGAGATAACCCACTATGTTCTTCAAAAACCTCCTGTTATTTCTGTTCACCGAATCCTTATCCCCAAATCTTGCCGACCTTGAAGAGCGCCTCCAACAGCGCCGTTTCCAAGGCTGCGGAAGCCTGGAACTCTCCCATATCGGATGGGTTCCGCCCGTGGGGAAAGGTGATTCCGCGCCCCTGGTCCACGCCACCAACGGTTTCCTGATGGTCTGCCTGCGCCGGGAGGAAAAGATCCTTCCGGCCAGCGTGGTGAACGAGGTGCTGGCCGACCGGGTGGAAGAGATCGAATCCCGGCGTGGAACCCCGGTGCGGCGCAAGGAGAAGGACGCGCTGCGCGACGAGGTGATGCAGGACTTGCTGCCGCGGGCCTTCGTCCACAGCAAGCGGGCCTACGCCTACATCGATCCCAAGGGCGGGTGGTTGGTGGTGGACAGCGCCAGCGCCAAGAAGGCCGACGAGCTCACCGGCCTGTTGCGGCAATGCCTGGGCAGCCTGCCCATCGTGCCGTTCGCCACGATGCAACGGCCCAGCGTCTTGATGACAAGCTGGCTGGGCGAGGACGGGCCACCCACCGGCGTCACCCTGGACACCGATGCCGAATTGCGTTCCCCGGAAGAGGATGGCGGCACCGTGCGCTGCCGCAATCACGACCTGGGCGCACCGGAAATCCAGAACCACCTTGAGGCCGGGAAGGAAGCCGTGAAATTGGCCCTGACCTATCAGGATCGCCTCAGCCTGGTGCTGGACGAAAGCTTGACCATCAAGCGCCTGCGGTTCCTCGACCTGGTGCAAGAGAAGGCGGCGGAGGTGGACACGGACGATCCGGCGGAACGGTTCGATGCCGATTTCGCGGTAATGGCGCTGGAACTGGCGGAGTTCCTTCCGGCGCTGGCGGGGATGTTCGGGGGGGCGAATGTGGAGGGGGTTAAATGAGCGCAGATACCGGGAAAACCCTCTACACCGCCGGTTACGGCGCGGGCTGGACGGTGGAAGCCCTGGACGCCGCGATGCGGGAACGGCACGCCGTCCTGGTCGATACCCGGCTGGTGCCGTTCAGCCGCAAGCCGGGATGGGGCCGCGACGCCCTGTCCGCCCATTTCGGCCCGCGCCGGTACGTCCACATCAAGGCGCTCGGCAACCTCAACTATAGGGGCGGGCCGGTCGAACTGGCCGACGCCGGGGAAGGCATCGAAAGCCTCGCGGCCCGCCTGGCGGAACCGGGCATCGACGCCGTGGTCCTGCTGTGCGGCTGCCGGGACGTGCGGACCTGCCACCGCAAGGTGGTCGCCGAACTCGCCGCCGAGCGGTTAGGGGACCGCTTCGCCCTCCGCATCGAACACCTGGAACCGCCCGTCTCGGCCTCGCCCGGCTGGAAATGCCTCTCCATCCGCCAGCCCTGGGCCTGGGCCATCCTCCACGGCGGCAAGGACATCGAGAACCGCTCCTGGAAAACCGATTATCGCGGCCCGGTCCTGATCCATGCGGCGAAAACCTTGACCCAGGCCGAGTACACGGGCGCTTGCCTCGACATCGGCATCATGGCACCGCGCCTCGACGTGCCCCGCCATGAGGATTTGGAGCGCGGCGGCATCGTCGGCGCGGCCCGCATCGTGGATTGCGTGGACAGGTCGGAATCGCCCTGGTTCGGCGGCGGGTTCGGCTTCGTGCTGGCCGATCCCCGCCCCCTGCCGTTCCTGCCGCTTACAGGGCGGCTGGGCTTGTTCGAGGTGCGCGAGGCCGACCTTGCCCCCATCGCCGCCGCCCTGGTCCGGGCCAATTACCGTGAGATCGAGTTGGAGCGTATGGCATGAACTCCGAACCCTTCATGACTTGCACCTGCGGGGCCCACACCCCGCTTTCGGCCATGCCCCGCCACCTGCCCACCGATCATTTCGAGTGCGGCCAGTGCCGGACCCTCCTGATCCGGCGGCATGCGCGCCCCACGGTCTATCCATCCGGGTTTGTCCTGCCGGGGAAGGTCAGCGTCGAGCGGGTGGAATTTGGATTGCTGGGAGACGTGGCATGACCCCGGCCCAAGCCGCCTTAATAGAATTGCTGGCCGAGAACGCCGTGAGGCAATATCTATCCAGCCGCCATAACCAACAACAGGATTTGCCCTCATGCTTGCCGCCATCTACGCCCGCTATAGCTCGGATCGCCAGCGCGAAACCTCCATCGAGGACCAGGGGCGTAACTGCGCGCGCCGTGCCGAAATAGAGGGGTGGTCCATCGTGGCGCGGTACGAGGACCGCGCCATTTCCGGCAGCAAGGTCGCCCGCGCCGGTTATCAAGCCATGCTGGCCGATGCTTTGGCAGGCAAGTTCGGGGCGCTGCTGGTGGACGACCTGTCCCGGCTGTCGCGGGATCAGGTAGAGGCCGAGCGGGCCATCCGCCGCTTGGAACATGCCGGGGTGGTGATCGTCGGCGTCTCGGACGGCTACGACAGCCGCAGCGCGGCCCGGAAAATCCACCGGGGCGTGCGGTCGCTGCTGAACGAGGTTTATCTGGACGACCTGCGCGAAAAGACCCGGCGCGGCCTCGAAGGGCAAGCCCGGCGCGGCAACAACGCTGGAGGAAGGTGCTACGGCTACCGGCATGTCCCGGTCGAGGACACCACACGCACCGACCACCTGGGCCGTCCTCTGGTGGTCGCGGTGAGGCGGGAAATCGACCCTGACCAGGGCGAGTGGATACGGTGGATTTATGAGCGGTACGCCGCCGGATGGTCGCCGGGAAAAATCGCCGCGATACTCAACGCCAAGGGCGTACCGTCGCCACGGGGCGGCACCTGGGCCAGCAGCGCGATCTATGGCAGCCCCGGCAAAACGACCGGCATCCTGCGGAACCCCATCTATGCGGGGCGCTATACCTGGAACCGGTCGGAATGGGTCCACGACCCGGATACCCGCAAACGGAAGCGCAGGGAGCGTTCAACCGCCGACTTGGTCGAGGTGGACATGCCGGAACTGCGGATCGTGCCGGACGCCCTGTGGCGGAAAGTCCAGGCCCGGCTGGCACGGAACGAGGCGCGGGGCGCGGCCATCAGCGCGGGAATCCAGGCACGGCGGCAAGGGGGAGCATCGGTACGCCACCTGTTCAGCGGCCTGCTGTTCTGCGCCGAATGCGGCCATCCGTTCGTGACCGTGGGGAATGGCTACTACGGTTGTTCCGGCCACAAATACCGCGGCAGCGCGGTATGCCGGACGGCAAGGTCGGTCCGGCGGAAAATCGTCGAAGACCGGTTGCTGGAACACATCCGCCAGGACATTCCAACCCAGGAAGGTTTCGAGGTGTTCGCCCGCAAGGCCCGCCAGTTGCTACAAGCCGCCGCCGAACAAGCCATCGGATCGACCGGGCAGGATCAAGCCGCGCTTTCCGAGCTGGAACGCAAGATCGGCAATATCGTGAACGCAATCGCCGCCGGGACGTTCTCCCCCGCCCTGCAATCCGCCCTCGAAGCCGCCGAAGCCCAACGCGCCGAAATTCTGGCGAGGATCGCATCCACCCAGGCATTGGCCGACCAAGCGGCCCATATCCCGGATTTCCTGCCAAGGGCAGTGGACGTGTACAAGGAAGTCCTGGGCAACATGGCGGTCGCGCTGACGGCGGGCGATGTGGACATGGCCCGCGAGAGGATCAGGGATTTGGTGGGGGACAGGATCGAAATACGGCAAGGCAAGGATTGCCTGGAAGCCATAATAGAAAAGGCCGGAGCGCTCCAATTAGCGTCCGGCCTTACTCTGGTAATGGTAGCGGGGGCAGGATTTGAACCTACGACCTTCGGGTTATGAGCCCGACGAGCTACCAGACTGCTCCACCCCGCGTCAACTGCATATACTATACCAGAACCCTTCGGAATTAAGCAAGCCTTATTTTACAAATCCGCTAAATCCTTCCACTTCAAGCGTTTACGTAGGGCAATAGCAGGTGCAAGCCGCCAGCCGCGAACACCCCGGCCAGCGCATCGTCCAGCATCACCCCGAACCCGCCCGCCACTTCCCGGTCCAGCCGCGAAATCGGCCAGGGTTTCAGCACATCGAACAACCGGAACAGCGCGAAACCCAACACCACCGCCGGCCATGAAAACGGTACCCCGCCCATCGTAATCAAAAAACCCACGATCTCGTCCCAGACGATGCCGGAATGATCGTGTATCCCCAAGCGCCGCTCGCAACGCTGACAAATCGGCACGCCCGCCGCGAACAAGCCCAGCACCAGCCCCGCATAGGCCGGGAACGCCAAGCCCGCCACCAGCGCGTAGACCGGAACCGCCGCCAAGGTGCCGAAGGTTCCGGGCGCGACCGGGGCCAGTCCCGAACCGAAGCCGAACGCTAGGAAGCAATAAGGATCGCCGAACACCTGCCGGGCCGGGATACGTAGGCGAGATTTGGCCTTGGGGGTGCTAGGTCCGGGAGAAATGTTCATAGCCACTTGGGTTCAGATCGATAAGGCGGCCCTCCTTCAGGAGCCGCAAGCCCGGTTCCGCTTCGATGCGCCCGATGGGGAACGCGGCCAGGCCGGCCCCGGCCAGACGCCGCGCCAGCTCGTCCCGCCTGTCCTCCGGGACGGTGAAGCACAATTCGTAATCGTCGCCCGCGCCCAAGGGCATGGCCCAATCTCCAGTCGTGGCGATATAGCGCGCCACCCCGTCGGCCAACGGCAGGGCGGCGCAGTCGAGCGTCGCGCCCACATTGCTGGCCGCGAGGATATGGCCCAGGTCGGCGGCGAGTCCATCGGAGACGTCGATGCAGGCCGAAGCCAGCCCGCGCAGTTGGAGGCCCAGCGCGACCCGTGGTTCGGGCCGTTCCAACCGGGCCAGGGCCGCGGCGTCTTGGAACTCGGTCTGGCCCAGGCGCTGTTTGAGGCCCAATCCCGCCGAGCCGATAGGTCCGCTCACATAGACGCCATCGCCGGGCCGCGCCCCGGAGCGGCGCAAGGCCCGCCCTTCCGGCACCCAACCCATGGCCTGGATCGTGATGGACAACGGTCCACGGGTGGTGTCGCCGCCGACGATCTCGACGCCATGCCGTTCGGCCAGGGCGAACAAACCGCGCGCGAACGCCGCCAGCCACCCCTCGTCAATCCCCGGCAAGGTCAGGGCCAGGGTGGCCCAGCGCGGTTCCGCGCCCATCGCCGCCAAATCGCTGAGGTTCACCGCCAGCGCCTTGTGACCCAGGCTGTCCGGTTCGACCTCCGGCAGGAAATGCACCCCGGACACCAGGGTATCCACCGTCACCGCCAGTTCCGCGCCCGCCGCGCAGCGCAGCAAGGCGCAATCGTCGCCGACGCCCAGCGCCGTACTCGCGTGGCGGACCGGCTGGCGGGTGAAAAAACGCCGGATCAGGTCGAATTCGCCCAAGGCCACTAGCGTTGCACCCGGCGACCGAATTCCGCCGCCCGATGCTTACGGGCCAGCTTGTCCATCAGGCCGTTCACGAATTTGTGGCTCTGGCTGGCCCCGAATTGCTTGGCGAGGTTGATGCCTTCGTTGACCGCCACCCGGTAGGGCAATTCGGGCTTGAACATCAGCTCATACGCGCCCAGCCGCAAGATGGCCCGTTCCACCGGGCCGAGCTCGTGGACCGGGCGGTCGGAGAATTCGCCTATCGCGGCGTCGATGACATCGATCCGGGCCGGCACCTCGTGCAGCAATTCCTTGAAATAGCCTTCATGGATATCCGGGGCGCAGCACTGGGGCAGCAGGGCTTCCAGGGCGATGGATTCCAGGGCGTCGCCCTCGCCTTCTTCCTCGGGCCGGGAGCGGCAATATTTTTCCAAGGACTCTTCCAGCGTGTCGCGTTCGGCCACGGTCAAGACCTGCCCGGCGTGGAAACGGCGCGACAACTCCCGCGCCACCGCCAGTTCCTCCAGGAATTGCGCCTCGATGTCGGCCAGATTGCCCTGGGCCATCTGCCATTGATACAAGGCCTGGGTAGCGCAGCGCCGGGCCAGGGTGCGTGGGTTGCTCATCCGGCGTCGATCTCGCGCAGCAGGTTGACCATTTCCACGGCGGACAGCGCCGCCTCGGCCCCTTTGTTGCCGGCCTTGGTGCCGGCCCGCTCGATGGCCTGTTCGATGGTGTCCACGGTCAGGACGCCGAAGGCCACCGGCAGGCCGTGCTTGAGGGACACGGTCGCCATGCCCTTCACGCATTCGCCCGCCACGTAGTCGAAATGCGGGGTCGAACCCCGGATCACCGCGCCCACGGCGACGATGGCGTGGTAGCGCCCGGTTTCGGCGACCTTCTGCACCGCCAGCGGCAATTCATAGGCACCGGGAGCTTTGACCAGATCGATATCGGCGTGCTTGGCCCCGTGGCGCAGCAAGGCGTCCACCGCGCCGCCGACCAGTTGATCGACGATGAAGCTATTGAAGCGCGAGGCCACGATGCAGAATTTCGCGCCGTGGATGAGGAGTTGGCCTTCGTAGGTTTTGATGTCGTTCATGGGAGTTTTCCTTGGGTCGTGAATCTTGGGGAAATGGTTATGGAGGGCGGGCACCGCGCCCTATTCCGCGGCGACGTACTCGACCACTTCGAGTCCGTAGCCCGACAGCCCCAGGTATTTCTTGGGCGAACTGCCCAGCACCCGCAGCTTCCGCACGCCCAAATCGGCCAGGATTTGCGCCCCGGTGCCGGTGGTGCGCCAGTCCTCGGAATGCTCCTCGGGCGGGGCGATGGCGATGCCATGGTCTTGCATCTGGTAATGGTGGATGCGCTCGACCAGGGATTTGTCGTCCTCTTCGCGGCGGATCACCACCAGGACGCCCCGGCCTTCCTCGGCGAGGCGCTGCATGGCGCGCTTCAGGGTCAGCCCGCCATCGCCGCGGCGGCCGCAGAGTAAATCCCGCAGCAGGTTACGCCCATGCACCCGCACCAGCACCGGCTCCGGTCCCGACACCTGGCCCAGGGTCAGGGCCAGATGCAGGCGCTGGTCCACTTGGTCTTGATAGGCGTAGAGGCGGAACTTGGCGTACTCGGTGGGGAATTCGCATTCGCAGATGCGCTCCACGGTCTTTTCGTTCTGTATGCGGTAATGGATCAGGTCGGCGATGGTGCCGATCTTGAGCCCGTGCAGTTCGGCGAACTGTTCGAGGTCGGCGCGGCGGGCCATGCTGCCGTCCTCGTTGAGGATTTCGACGATCACGGCGGCGGCTTCCAAGCCGGCCAGCCGCGCCAGGTCGCAACCGGCCTCGGTGTGGCCGGCCCGGTTGAGGACGCCGCCCGGCTGGGCCATGAGCGGGAACACATGGCCGGGCTGGACCAGATCGTCCGGCTTGGCGTAGGCCGACACGGCGCATTGGACGGTGCGGGCGCGGTCCGCCGCCGAGATGCCGGTGGTGACCCCGGTCGCGGCCTCGATGGACACGGTGAAATTGGTGGAATGCGGGGTTTTGTTCTCGTTGACCATCAAGGGCAGGCGGAGCTGCTGGCAACGCTCGCGGGTCAGGGTCAGGCAGATCAGGCCGCGACCGTAGCGGGCCATGAAATTGATGTCCTCGGGCCGGGTATGGACCGCCGCCATCACCAAATCGCCCTCGTTCTCGCGGTCCTCGTCGTCCATGAGGACCACCATCTTGCCCTGGCGGATATCCTCGATGATTTCTTCGCTGGTGTTCATTGCCGTCGTCGCTGGAATGGGGGGCGGTAGCTTACACCATCCGGGGGCCGGTCGGGCCCGCGGGGCGGAAACCTCGGCTCAGGCCACGAAACCCGAAGTCCGCAGCAATTCCAAGGTCACGCCGGAACCGCCCTCCGCCGCCTTGTCGCCCAGCAGGAGGCGCTCGGTATAACGGGCCAGGATATCGACTTCCAGATTGACCCGCCGCCCGACCTCGGTACCGCCCAGCGTGGTTTCCTGGAGGGTGTGCGGCACGATATTGAGGCCGAACCGCGCCCCGTCCACCTCGTTGACGGTGAGGCTGATGCCATCGACGCAGACCGAGCCTTTTTCGGCGATGTATTTGGCGAGCGGCGCGGGCGCTTCGAGGGTGAAGCGCACCGAACGGGCGTCGGCGCGTTTGTCCACCACCACGCCCACACCATCGACATGGCCGCTGACCAAATGCCCGCCCAGCCGCGTGGTCGGGAGCAAGGCCAATTCTAGGTTGACCTGCGCGCCGGTTTTGGCCGCGCCCAGGGTGGTGCGGGACAGGGTTTCCCTCGATACATCGGCGCAGAAATGGCGGGGGCCGAGTTCGACGGCGGTCAGGCACACGCCGCTGACGGCGATACTGTCGCCGAGCTTCACGTCGGCCAGGGGCAGCTTGCCGGTGTCGATAGTGAGGCGGCAATCGCCGCCCTTGGATTCGATGCGGGACAGGGTGCCTACCGCCAGGATGATGCCGGTGAACATGGGGATTTCCTCGATAACGAAGGGAGTGGGCCGGATAAGGATGGGCGATTATGCCGCGGAATCGGGGAAGGGTGTGTCGTCCGTCCGGCCCGCCGCTCCATGGCCGCAACGGTCTGGCCCGGTCCTCCGCAGGCGGCGCCATCCCGGCCCGCTGTCGCCCGGAGGCAACGCCCAGGTCCGGTCCGCCGTCGCCATGGGCTAAAGGCCCGCCCCATCAACACAGGGCTACGGGGCTTCCGGGCGGGGATAAGCCGACGCTGGCACCGGCTTTGCTGATAACGGCCTATGCCGGAAACCTTCCGGCTCATTCATCAGGGGGCGGATACAAAAATCCCGCTCCGGGCCGGTCCTTCCCGCCCGGCCTGTGATTTTCCGATCCGTCCAGCACCAAGGAAAGCCCCGCGGATAGCGTCCTATCCGCGCCCCTATTATGGAAACCCACCGATGCGACACGCCCTCAGCCATCCACTTGTTTTTCCCCGCGCGTTATTCATCCTGCCCGGCCTCCTATCCGGCAGCGACCCGGCCTCGGCAGCCCAAACCATCCTGAGTTGGGACGCGGTCCCCGGTGCCTCGGGCTACAAACTCTATTACGGCACCCATAGCCGGGACTACGGTATCACCCCACTGGCGGTCACCGCGCAAGCCGACGCCACCACGGCCACCGCCGCCCCGCTCGATCCCGGCCAAACCTACTATTTCGCCGTCACCGCCTACGATGCCAACGGCGGGGAAAGCCCCTATTCCAACGAGGTCAGCGCCACCCTCCCCGGCACCGTGGCCAGTTTTTCGGTAAACCCGCCTTCCGCCCTGGGTTCGACCGGCACCCCGTTCACCTTCCAGGACACCTCGATCGGCAACATCGTCCAACGCGCCTGGGCCCTCGGGGACGGCGCCACCGCCAGCACCGCCTCGGTCAGCAAGAACTACGCGGCTCCCGGCACCTACACCGTGACCCTGAAGGTCACGGCCAGCGACGGCGGCAGCGGCACCGCCCAGCGCACGATCACGGTCGCCTCCCCGTCGACCGCCGCCTTCAGCGCCGCTCCGACCTCGGGCACGGCTCCTTTGACCGTGCGCTTCAGCGATGCCTCGACCGGCGCGACCGCCTGGAATTGGCAGTTCGGCGACGGCACCGGCAGCATGGAACGGAATCCGCAGCACACCTATCAGCCCGGCACCTATACCGTGACGCTCCAGACCAGCGGCCCCGTCGGCAGAGTAGCGACCCTCACCAAAACCGGCTACATCCAAGTCGCCGCGCCCAGCGGGAATAGCGGCGGCGGCGGTTTGGTGGCGGCCTACGGCTTCGACGAAACCAGCGGCGCGACGGCGGCGGACGCCTCCGGGCAGGGTAATCCTGGCGCGGTCACGGGGGCCACCTGGACCGCCGCAGGCCATTACGGCGGAGCCTTGTCCTTCAACGGCGCCAACAACTGGGTCACCGTCGGCGATAGCCCCTCGCTGGATTTGAACGGCACCCTGACCCTGGAAGCCTGGGTTTATCCGGCCACCGCCATGAGCGGCAGCAAGACCGTGGCCGTGAAGGCGAACGGCGGCGGCAAGGTCTACTGGCTGCGGGCGAACAATATCTCCGGCCATCCCGAAGGCGGCATCCAGCAAAGCGGCGGGCCACTCCGGACCGAGGGCACCTCCCCCTTGCCCCCCCAGCAATGGTCCCATCTGGCCATGACCTATGATGGCGCGCAGGAAACCCTATACGTCAACGGCCAAGCCGTGTCCACACAGACCCTGTCCGGCCCGATCTTGACTTCCGGCGGGGCATTGCTGATCGGCGGCCAGCCCGGTGGTGGCTACGGGGCTTTTTTCCAGGGCATCCTGGACGAGCTACGGATTTACAACCGCGCCCTGTCCCCGGCGGAAATCGCCCGCGACGCCAAAACCCCGATTGCCAGCCCGGTCCCCGCGCCGTTGCTTGGCGACAATGCCTTGTTCGACCTCTCCGACAGCGATCCGCAAGGCGAGGCGGAAGCCTTCCAAACGGTCGCCAAGCAAACCGGCACCCTCGGCACGCTCCGGCTCTACCTGGACGCGGGCTCGACCGCGACGGACTTGGTCGCGGGCGTCTATGACGATCAAGGCGGGCATCCGGGCAGGTTGCTCGCGCAAGGCCGCTTGAACACGCCCCAGGCCGGGGCTTGGAACACGGTCGCGCTGCCTGCCGCCCAGGTCGGCGCGGGCCGGCCCTATTGGATCGCCGTCCTCGGTGTCCAGGGCGATCTCGCCTTCCGGGTATCGCCGTCCACCACGATACCGATGGAATCCTGCGCCGACACCGGCCTCAACGCCCTGCCGGAGGCCTGGACCACGGGCCGGGTCTGGCCGAATGGGAAGATGGCGGCTTATGTGGTGGGACGTTGATGGGGGATGGGGTCCGGCCCGCTCCGGGCGCGGGGATATCCCAAGCCACGGGGCTTATCCGTGGAAGGGAAGCCGCGCCCATCGCGGAGGGAGGGCCTCTAACGGCCGCAGAAGGCGTCTCTCCAGCCTCGGAGGCACCGCAGGGACGGACAGTAAGCGCTGCCGCGTCCGGGAGAGCCTGTCCCGGATGCGGGAGGCGTCCTCCCTGGGTGGAATGGCGGGATTTCCACCATGGATGGCGGTTGCCGCGATACGGGTGGAACTTCGCCATTTCCCCGATGGACAAGCCGCCACCCAACGAAGCCTGCGGTACAGCCCGGAACCTCGCTACAATGATGCCACCCCCAACCCCATCCCGACCCCCACCGTGCCAGACTCCCCCAGCTACGACCTGCTCATCAGCCACACCCCCGCCCACAGCCCAGCGGTGCGCCCGCTGCTCGAAGCCCTGCGCCCGCTGGGCGTTTCCTACCGCACCGCGCCGGCCCGCGAATGCCCCGAGTTGCCCCCCGGCTTCGGCCTGGCCAAAGCCTGCCTGGTCTGGGCTTCGGAAGACTATTTCCAATCCCGCGCCGCCCAAACCCAATTGGCCGCGGCCTACCTCGCCCAAGACCGCGACGCCGCCCCCGCCGCCCGCCGCCTCCTGCTGGTCAACGCCGCCGCCGGAACCCGGCATATCTATCCGGTGCCACTCCGGGACTGGCGCTACGCCATCGCGCCGGAGCCGCAAGACGCATCCGGCCATGCCGCGCTGGCCGCGGCCCTCCGCGCCCATTGCGCGGGACTCGCCGAACCCCTGGCCCAAACCCGCCCGCCCACCGCGCCGCCCTGGTACGCGGCCCATCAGGCGCGGCCCGAACCGACCTTGATCTTCCTGCGGCGCGAGCGGGAACTCTGGGATATCCACGCATTGCTGGACCCCGCCCCCACACCCGCCACGGCGGAACCCGGCCCGGTGGTCGCGGTGGCGGGCATCGAAGGCCAGGGCAAATCCACCTTGGCGCGGGAATACGCCCACCGTTTCGGCCCCGCCTTCCCCGGCGGCATTTTCTGGCTGACGGCGCGGGAAGCCAAGCCCATCGCCAGCGTGGCCGATCTGGCCGAGAATCCGCCGCTCAAGATGCAGCTCCTGGCCTTCCTGCACGCCCTGTCGCCGCAAGACCCAACCCCGCCCACCGCCGACACCCCCACCCTGTTGGACCGGTTGGGCAGCCACCTCGCCGAGGCCGGACAACCGTTCCTGTGGATCGTGGACGACCTGCCCGAAGGACTGAACGGCCCGGCGTTCCAGCAATGGCTGGCCCCGGCGGCCCCGCTGGGCCGCACCCTCCTCACCACCCGCAGCCAGCGCTACGACGAACAGGTCGAATGCATCCACCTCCCGCCCCTGGACGAGGAAACCGCGTGGCACCTGCTGACCTGGAACCTGCCGCCCACCAGCGGTCCCGAGCGGGCCGCGACCGCCCGGCTGCTGGACGAATTGGGCCGCCAACCGCTGGCGATCACGGCGGCCAACGCCGCCGCCCGTGGCAACCGCCGCCAACGCAACGCCCCCTACACCGCCTTGCGGCGGCGGCTGGGCGACCCGGCCCACGGGGCCGTGATCGTCGCCTCCAACCTGCACAGCGGCCTGCCCAAGGCCCAGGAAACCGCCCTGGCCGGCGCTCTGCTCGCGGCCATGAGCGCCATGGGCGAAGCGGGCCATGATTTGCTGCGGCTGGCGGCGAACCTGGCCGATGCGCCCTTGCCGGTGGATTTCGTGGTGGACTGCCTCGCGGGCAGCGGCCTGTGCGAGGAGCCACAACGCCAACATCCGCTGCGGGCGCGTTGCCTGGAACTCCTGGGGATACCACAGCCCAGCGCCGCCGAACTGGCCCACCGCCACGCCGGGTCGGGTATCGCCGCGCTGGACCGGCTGGGCCTGGGCGAAGTGGCCGGTGGTAGCCTGCACCTGCATTCCCTCACCATCCACGCCATGCGTATCGCCAACCACGACCTGCGCCGGCTGGCGGCGCTGCACCGGGCGGCGGTCGGCGTCCTGCACGATTTGGCCGGAACCTGCGCGGCGGCGGGCGATTGGCGGCGCTTGGCGGCGCTGGCCCCCCACGCCCGCGCCTTGACGGCGGACCCCCGCGAACACAGCGCCCAGGAAACCCAGGCCGACCTCGCCCACCGCGCCCGGCTGGCCGCGTTCCTGGGCGATATGGACATGGCGCACGGCCTGCCGCAACGCGCCCTGGAGATGTACCGCCACGCCGGGGCGGGTTTGGCGCGGGCGGTGGCGGCGGACGCCGAAGCCTGGGACTGGCTGGCCGATCTGGCGCGGGTGCGGGAATGCACCGGCGATATCCTGTCTGCGCGGGGCGACGCGGCGGGCGCGCTCGACACCTATTTGAAAAGCCTCCGCATCCGCAAGCGCCTGACCGCCCAAGACCCCGGCCGCGAGGATTGGCAACTCGGGCAATGGAGCCTTTATCTCAAGGCCGGGGAAGCCCTGGCCCAGGGCGGCGACCTGGACAAGGCCCGCAACAGCTACCGGGCCGGGCTGACCCAGCGCTCGGCCCTGCCCCCGGCAGCCCTGGCCGACGGCGAGCGGGAATACGCCCTGGCGGCGGCCTTCGAGCGGTTGGCCGGGCTATACCGCAAAAAGAAACAAGCCGAAGCGGCCCTGGACGCCTTGAAACCGGCTTTGGAGATTTACCAAAAACTGGCCGGGCCGCCGCCTTCGAATCCCAAATTCGCCCCGGCCCCGGCGCGGGTCCATGGCCAGCTCGCCGAAATACTGCGCGAGCGCGGCGAAACCCAGCCCGCCCTGGAACATTACCGGCAGGCCATCGCCGCCTACACCCAGCTCTCGGGCCAGGATTCCGCCAACCTGGACTGGAAACGCCAACTGGCCCAATGCCATCGGTGGGCGGGCGAAATCTCGGCGGCGCAATCCCAGCCGGAAGAAGCCATCAAGCACTACCGCGCCCGCACCAACCTGCTCAAGCGCCTAATCTCGCCAGGCCCCCCCGACGCCGCGCTACAGCGGGAAATCGCGGTCAACTACGCCAAGCTGGGCCTGTTGTGCGACCAGACCGGGGATAGCCCCACCGCCCTGGGCTATTACCGCAAGGCGCTGGCCGGGGCCGCGCAATGGGCCGAATTGGTGCCCGACGATCACAGCCTGCACAGCGAATTGGCCTGGGTGGAACAGCGCCTCGCCCAGGAGAAAACCCAGTCGGCGGCTTGAGCTCCCCCGCGACGGGCCGGGAAACATGTCCGCCACCGCATCCAGGTTTGTCGCAAACCCGGCGGGCATGATTCAATAACCCTATCATGTCACCTTCCCCCGGCCTAATTCCGGGCATTTCCACGCCCGCGAAATAACCTATTTCCCCGCCCGCCGATTCCCCGATCCACCCATGGATATACCCCGAATCGCCCGTTCGTCCCGCCATTCCCGCCCCGTCCCGCGCCCGGCCCGACGCCAAGCGCCGCGCCGCATTGCCAGCGCGGCGGCGATTTTAGGATAATGGCGGGCCTTAATTTTTCCCTTCGTCCCCCACCCCATGAAAAAACGCCTGGAAACCCTGTTGCGGGGCGCGGTCGCCCGTTTGCAAACCGAGGGCGCGCTGGCCGCCGATTTGGAACCTACCGTCCTGGTGGAACGCACCCGCGATGCCCAGCACGGCGATTTCGCCACCAATCTCGCCCTGGCCCTCGCCAAACCGGCCCGCGCCAACCCCCGGCAATTGGCGGAGAAGATCGCCGCCGCGCTCGGCCCCGATCCCGCCGTGGTCAAGGTGGAGATCGCGGGGCCGGGCTTCATCAATTTCTTCCTCGACCCCCAAGCCCAGTTCGGCGTGATCCGCGCCATCCACGACGCGGGGCATGGCTACGGCCTGGGCAAGGCCGGGGCCGGGATCAAGGTCCAGGTGGAATTCGTCTCGGCCAATCCCACCGGCCCCTTGCATGTCGGCCACGGGCGCGGCGCGGCCTATGGCGCGGTGGTGGCGAATTTGTTGGCGGCGGCGGGCTTCGAGGTCCACCGCGAATATTATGTGAACGACGCCGGGCGGCAGATGGACATCCTCGCCGCCAGCGTGTGGCTGCGCTATCTGGAAGCCTGCGGCGAAACCCTGGTCTTCCCCAGCAACGGCTATCGCGGCGAATATGTGCGGGACGTTTCCAGGGAACTGCACCAGCGCCACGGCGAGGGCTTCCGTCATCCCGCCGCCGTGGTGTTCGCCGATATCCCCGCCGACGAACCGCAAGGCGGCGACAAGGAAATCCACATCGACGCCCTGGTCGCCCGCGCCAAAGCCCTGCTCGGCCCGGAAGGCTACCGCACGGTGTTCGATGCCGGACTCGACAGCATCCTCGGCGATATCCGCCAGGACTTGGAAGAATTCGGCGTCCGCTACGACCAATGGTTCTCCGAACGCGGCCTGACCGAAACCCAGGCGGTGGAACGCGCCCTGCGAAAGCTGGAAACGGCGGGTTATCTCTATCAAAAGGACGGGGCGACCTGGTTCGCGTCCAGCCGCCTGGGCGACGAGAAGGACCGGGTGGTGGTGCGCGAAAACGGCCAGATGACCTATTTCGCCTCCGATATCGCCTACCACATGGACAAGCTGGACCGCGGCTTCGACCGGATCATCAACATCTGGGGCGCGGACCACCACGGCTATATCCCCAGAGTGAAGGCCGCCATCCAGGCCTTGGGGGGCGACCCCACCAAGCTGGACGTGCTGCTGGTGCAATTCGCCGTGCTGTACCGGGGCGAGGAAAAAGTGCAGATGTCCACCCGCTCCGGCGAGTTCGTGACCCTGCGCCAACTCCGCAACGAAGTCGGCAAGGACGCGGCGCGGTTCTTCTACGTGATGCGGAAATCCGACCAGCACATGGATTTCGACCTCAAGCTGGCGACCTCCCGCACCAACGAGAACCCGGTCTACTACGTGCAATACGCCCACGCCCGCGTGTGCAGCGTGTTCCGCGAACTGGACGAGAAAGGCTGGGCCCGCGACCTCGCGCTGGGCATGGCGCACCTCGACAAGCTGGTCGAACCGCATGAAACCGCCCTGGTCGGCACCTTGTCGCGCTACCCGGAAGTGGTCGAGCAATCGGCCCTGCAACACGCCCCGCACCATCTCCTGCACTATCTGCGGGAACTGGCGGCGGAATTCCACACCTACTATTTCGCCCACAAGTTCCTGGTGGAGGACGCCGCCCTGCGCGACGCCCGCCTCAACCTGATCGCCGCCGTCCGGCAGGTGATCGCCAACGGCCTGGGCCTACTGGACGTATCGGCCCCCGAAGCCATGTAAGCAGAGGACCCCGCATGTCCAAGGACTATAAAAACCGCATCCCCGCCTATCGCCGCGAAAACAAGCGCAACCGCCCGGCGCGTGCCTGGGGCTGGGCCGGGGCGGTGCTCCTCGGACTCGGGGGATTGACGGCCTTGGGCATGCATTTCTTCGGGGCGGGCGGCGGGGAACCGACGGCAGCGGCGGAAACCACGGACATGCCCATGCCGACCCAGCCCAAGCCGGGCGATGGCAAGAAGCCGCCGCCAAGCCAAGGCCAAGCCACCAAGCCGGGCAAGCCCCCGGAACCCGCCCCGGCACCGCCCGCGCCGGTCGAACCGCGCTTCAGCTTCTACAAGGTGCTGCCGGAAAAGGAAGTCATCATCCCCGAGAACGAGATCAAGACCCTCAAGCGGGAAGAGGAAAGCCTGGGCAAACCGGCCCAGAGCGGCATCTACATGGTGCAGGCCGGTTCCTTCACCCACCAGCAGGACGCCGAGAAATTGAAGGCCCAGCTCGGCCTGCTCAAGATCAAGGCCAAGCTGGAAATGATCAAGCTGGAAAACACCGCCTGGTTCCGGGTCAAGATCGGTCCCTACGCCAGCCTCGCCGACGCCGACAAGGTGCGGCAATACCTCCGCGCCAACAAGATCGACAGCGTGGTGCAGCGGGCGACCAAGTAGGCCGCCCGCCGCCGCCACGGCTCAGCGATACAGCAACACCGCCTCCCGCTCCGCCAACCACGCCGCCTCGTCCGGCCCGGCCCAGGCTTCGAGGTCGCCCGGCTCCGCCGCGGCGTCGTCCACCCACAGGCGCAAGTCCCCGCCGCCGTTGATGAGATCGATGGCGAGCCGGTCGTATTCGTATTCGTAGGGGAAATCCCGCCACAAGGGATAATCGGGATCGAGCTTGCGCAAGGCCTTGAACGCCAGCGCCTGCAAGCGCCAGGGCCGGAACGCGGCGTGGTCGTAGGCGCCATCCTCGACCTGGATTTGCACCCCGGCGCACAGCCGCCCCGCATGCTTGTGGAAGGTCGGCTCGAACCAGCAGGTCCGCAAACGGCAGCCGCGCAGCCAGTCCGGGGCCAGGCCGCGCATGGTGGCGACCAGCCGCTCCGCGTCCAGATCGGGGGCACCGAAACCTTCCAGCGGGCGGGTGGTGCCGCGGCCTTCCGACAGCGTGGTGCCCTCCAACATCACCGTGCCCGCATAGCACCGCGCCATCCACAGGTTGGGCGCGTTGGGGCTGGGATTGATCCAGGCCCGCGCGCCCAGGGGCCAGCCGTAGCCGGGTGCCCGCTCCGGCTCCCAGCCCGCCATCGCCACCACTTGGTAATCCACCTCCAGGCCCAATCGCGCCACGAACCAATGGCCCAACTCGCCCAGGGTCAAGCCATGGCGCATCGGCAACGGTCCCGCCCCGACGAAGCTCTCCCACCCCGGTTCGAGGATCGAACCCTCGACCGGACGCCCCACCGGATTGGGCCGGTCCAGCACCCAGACCGCTTTGCCATGGCGGGCGGCTTCCTCCAGCACATAGCGCAGGGTGGTGATGAAGGTGTAGATGCGGCACCCCAAATCCTGCAAATCCACCAGCAGCACATCGAAGCCGTCCATCATCGCCGCCGTGGGGCGGCGCACCGCGCCATACAGGCTATACACCGGAATGCCGTGGGCCGGATCGCGGAAATCGGGCGATTCGACCATATTGTCCTGCTTGTCGCCGCGCAAACCGTGCTGGGGCCCGAAGGCGGCGCTCAGGTGGATATCGTCCAGCGCCGCCAGGGCGTCCAGGCTGTGGACGCCCTCCGCCGTCACCGAGGCCGGGTGGGCCAGCAAAGCCACCCGCCGCCCCTTCAAGGGCGCGCGCAGGGTGGCATCTTCGAGCAGGCGGTCTATGCCGAATCGCATCGGGTCTCTCCTCGCAAACTAGGGATGGGAAGGGGACAAGGCCAGGGCGAAACCGTGGCCGTGGTGGAAATCCGGCCGGCCCGGGGGATGGGCCAAGGCCCAGTAGGACAGCCCGCCCTCCCGGTCCTCCAGCACGGCGGACAAGGCCATGCGGCAAGCCGTCCCGGCGGGCTCGGGCACCAGCCCCCGCAGTTCGACGGTCGCGCTCAATACGAACCGATGGGCGGCGCGGCGGACCTGGACCAGCGGCGGCCGGGCGGGTTCCGCCAGCGCCATGCCCTCGCGGTAGGCCCGGAAACGGTAGGCCGCCCAGGCCCCGGAAGGCGAGAAATTGAATTCGAGATAACCAGGGAGGCCGGGCCGGGCCAGGAACGCCTCGCAGCAAGTATGCCGCCACAAGCCATCGGTCCGGCCCAAGGCGGCGGGCGCGGGAACAAGGAGGCCGTCGATATCGCCCTCCAGCGTGTATTCCAGCGCCAAGCGCCCCGCAGGATCGAGCCCGGCCCGGACCTGGCAACGATGGACGGCGGCACAGGGCGTGGCGGGATGGGGCTGCAAAACGATAGCGGGCATGGCGATCAACATCCGGGCGAGGAACGGGGCGGCGGTGGCCGGGCAGCATAGTATAAGGTCCGCGCCTCCCGGCCCCACCCTCCCCGTGTGGACAAATCCACAGGAGTATCCTGGAAATCCTGCTATTAATTTAATCAGCGCCGGACCCCCACCTCCCCCTGCCGGACCCGCGACATCAGAAAACCACCCAAAACCGGGCCGTCCAACATGCCATATACACCCCGCTTGCTCGATCAAATCGCCCTGCTGACCGGAATGCGGGATATCGAACTCCTGGAATTCAGCCTGCTGAAAACCCTGAGCGAAGTGACCCAGCCCACGGCGATCAGCCTGCTCCGCCTCGACAAGAGCGACCATCCGACCTCTATGCTGCACTATCGGCGCGAAGGGCGGAACGAGATCAACCTCGGCGATATCGAGCTTCCGGCCGAGATCGTGGACCTGCTCCCGGTGGTGAAACGCACGCGCAAACCCTACAGCCGACGCGACGAAGACGGCCATTTCCTGACGGTCTACCTCGGGGTCGAATCGCAGACCGCCGATAGCTACCTGTTGGTGACTACCGACCACCCGCCCGCCAACGACACCAAGCGCCTGTACGCCTGCTTCTTGCAAATCTACCAGAACTTCTGCGCCCTGCTCGACGAATCCCAGCGCGACCCACTGACCGGGCTGCCCAACCGCAAGACCTTCGAGGACAGCATCAACAAAGTCCTGGGCCTGATCCCGCACCGCCCGCTCCCCGCCGCCACCCCGGACCGGGCGACCCCGTATTGGCTGGGGATCATCGATATCGACCGCTTCAAGAGCATCAACGATACCTTCGGCCACCTCTACGGCGACGAGGTTTTGCTCCTGGTCGCGCAGCTCATGCAACGCCATTTCCGGGGCGGGGATTTGTTGTTCCGCTATGGCGGCGAGGAGTTCGTGGCGATCATCGCCGGGGCCGACCAAGAAGGGGCGAGAAGCGCCTTCGACCGCCTCCGCGCCTCCGTGGCCGGCCACCCCTTTCCACAGATCGGCGAAGTCACCATCAGCGTCGGGGTGGTCCAGATCATGCCCGATTCGCTCACGCCCACCCTGCTCGACATGGCCGACCGGGCGCTTTATTACGCCAAGCAGAACGGCCGCAACCAAGTGTGCCTGTACGAGGAATTGGTGGAACACGGCATTATCGAGCCGCATCTGGTGGATTCGAATCCCGTGGAATATTTCTAGCGGAGGGGGTAGTCCGGACCCGGCCCTTCGGGTCCGCCTTGTGCCCAGGGGCGGTGTTTCCTATAATCTGTTGTCTAACCGATGCCGGTGTAGCTCAGTCGGTAGAGCAGCACATTCGTAATGTGCGGGTCGTAGGTTCGATTCCTATCACCGGCTCCATAAAATCAAAGGGTTACGAAAGAAAATCCGAACTCTTCGGAAGCTCATCAAACCCATGTCAAACCTTGGAACGAAAAACCAGGGTTCGGAACAGCAAAAAGCCCGACTTAGCGCCGGGCTTTTTTGTGCCTGTATGGCAACGTTCATTTGCGCATACGCCGAAGAATCTCCCATCCGCGCCGTTCGATTATTGCAGCAAGCCCGCGTTATTTTCCCGCTCCTGGTGTCAATAGAAATCCGCATGAACCTATAATTCGCGTGTTTTCAGCTATGCCCGAACCATATTGGAAGCTATGCCGCAATTCCCCAAAGACTGGCCGAACAACTGCCCGCCGCTAACCGCCGAATCAGCTATGGGCACGCATTTTCGGGTAGCCAAGGCCAACCCGCCCGGCCCGGACGAGTTCAAGACCCACGCCGAGCGGGGCGCTTTGCCCAACGCGGACCCTTGCCTACGCTCCGGGTTGTCGGTATTGCGGTCGCTGGATGATGCGGTTCATCAGACGCGGCTTTTCCCAAAACTCGGCAAATTGATCTTGCAATGCGAACTCAATGCCGACCACGGAAGGACTCAGCTCACCCCGGCCAAGGAGCGTCCAACGCATACAACGTGGTGGCCGTGTGAAGGCGTGGACCGCGCCGCATTGTTCGCCTTTTTCACGGAGGCGCTAAATGGACTGGACCGTTAGCGGCGCATCGGTCGGAATAGATGGATTCCGGGACATCGAGCCGGACGAGGTTCTTTATGACTTCGACGGTCCCCGTATCTTCACCGCCAACACCACGCAGGGCGAACTGCTGTTTTATCTCGCCGACGAGCAAGATGGGATTTGCCGTCATGTCGCCGCGCCCACCAATCCACGAATCCTAGAAAAGCTGAAAAGCGGCGTGCTGTCCGTCCGGCAAGCCCTGGACCAGCCTTGGGTTTGGGTAGTGGACGCCGGATACGATGGCGTTCCGGTCGCGGCGTGGAAAGGCACGCTGGCCGATGTTCCTGGCGATGCCCTGCCGCAACCGGGCGTGATGTTATGGCCCGAATTGGAACCCATTTTCGCGCTCCGGGCCATTGGCGATGATTTGGTGGAGGGGCAAGTCCCGGCCAGCGTCATCCGCCAAGTCGTGGATGGCGCGATAACGGCGCTCAAGAAGATTTCCAGCCAGATTTTCGATACGGCCCGCACACAGGGGCGCAAGACGAATATTTTCCGGCAGTTTTACGACCTACCGGCGCAAGGGTTCGCCTACAACAGTTTCGAGGTGGCTTTCCGCCTGCCTATTCAAAAGCAGCGGGATATTAGCGAAGGAGTCGAAGCGGATGAATGGAATAAGGGTTTCGGGGAAATAGGTAACTCCCTGGAACAAGCCTTGGAGTGGGCAACCGCTCCCGATGCTGAAGATAAGCCGCACGGCTTGGACATCGCTTCCCTGGAAGCCTTGGAAAAGCTGGTGCCGCCTCAACGAGGCGTGGTGAAGGCTGTCGAGCTTAGGGGAAGGATATTCCGGGGTGGTCGGCGGCACTACCGCTTGACGCGGGAGGCGTCGAAGAAGGTCCGGGGTGCTTTGAGCCAAGCCCGGATTACCCGCGAGCGGCTTTGTCAGGTCAGCGGCTTGGTGCGGGAATTCGACAAGGATAATTTCTCGTTCACCTTGCGGGAAACCGACGATGGAAAAGAGCATTTTTGCACCTTCCTGCCGGAACTCTATGACGAGGTTAACGAGGTGTTCGGCGGTGATTTGAGGATTGCCGTGATGGGGCGGGAGAATTTGGAGAATGGGGAAATCGAGGTGGCTTTGATTTCTCGCGAAGCTGAAAAGCCATACATAAAAAGCAACTGATCTTTTTGATATAGCCCAAACATACACTCAAATCAATCAATACTGGGGTCTCCTTAAACATTCCTCGACCGTATCCTTCAATGCAGAAGGAGTTTCTGCTATATATTGATACAAAGCACCATAACATATAGAAAGACTACGCCTTCCTTGCTCAAGCTTGCTTCTTTTCCCCCAGGCAATTAATTTCTTACGGACTAGACATTATTAAAAACCCAATTGTTACGTAGATTCACAAACTCATGCTGAAATCCGGCATGGCAAACGTCTCAACCATCATCAGATGGCCTATCTGTGAATCAGGATGTGAACCCATAGATTCTGGTTATCTATGGCCGAAGAATGACCGGACTAAAGGCCGATATGACTATTATTCCGTTTCCTGGCGCTCAGTAGGAAACGCGGCGCTGATAACTCCTGAAGTTATGTAGCGCACAGGCCAGTTCCATCACATCGTCGTCGTATCCTGACAAGGTATTACGGAACACGTCCTTCACAATCCGGCAACGTTTCACCCCGGCGATCACATGCTCAACAACGACTCTGATACTGGAAATCAGGCGGTTGTTTTCCTTTTCTTCATCCGTGAGTTCCCCGCCGCGCGGTTTCTTCTTGGGTTGATGGATATTCACCCCTTCCATTTCGTGGCCTTGAAACCCGGTGTCCCGGTAAAGATCGCTGCCTTCCGGCAAGAGGATACCCTCCTCGTCGCAGATTTTCTTATCATGCTTCTTCCCTTCGTGGGTTCCGCTCAACCCCTTGATTTGCATATCTTCCAGACCGGCAACCAGGTTGTTCTTCAGGGTGTGGGCTTTTTTTTACCGCTATAAAATCCCCTTTCCGCATCCGCGTTGGAGGGCCGGACAATACGCCTTTCGGTGCCGTCTATGCCGTAGTCTTGAGGATGTTCCTGGTTGAGTCTTTCCAACATTTCATCGGTTAACCTTGGCGGGACAAAACCGCCTTCCTGCAAGGCAAGTTTGAGTATATGGCTGAACTGATGGATCAGAATATTGGCGGCCCCCTGGCTAATACCAAAGGAATAGGCAATGACTTCCTGGAGCGGGTAGGTTTTCAGGTAGAAAAGGATTAAAAGCAGGCGATCCTCCATGGTTTTCAGCGCATGGGGTCGTCCTCCCTTGCCGGGATTCCTCTCGCTTTGCTTGGTGAACTCGTTCCAATGCCTTCCGAATAAGACGCATAGCTCAGAAAACTCTTGGACCGTCAAACTCGTCAAGCTGAGAAACGTCCTTTCATCTTGTTTTGCAGTTTCGTATGAAAACATATCACGTAATTAAAAATATTTATTTTTATGATACCAACTAAGTTAGTGGTTTTTAATAATGTCTAATGATTGAAAAGGCTCGGCCTTCCAATTTAATTTCCTCATCCTGATGGATGGGGGATTCTGCCATAATTCACGAAAGCGTAGTTGCTCTGTTCCAATAGCAAGAATGGCTTGTTTATCCTTGATTGACGCGCTGGCAATCCGGTTAATCCAGAGCGCCCGATTTCCATTGTCATTTTCCCAAAACCGCCGAACCCAATCAGGGTCAAGCCGTTTCCAGCCCCGCAACGATTCCAGCCAAGCTTGATTAACGCTGCTACCAGCTTCCAAGCCGCACAAGGCCCGCACCAAGCGGCGCTGAAGCACCACCACCCGCAAAAGCCGACGGCGTTGACTGGAATCAGGAATCTTGTGCAGCATCGAGTTTCAGGAGGATTTCCGATAGTTTCGCTCTCAGCCATCCACTGCCGATTTCGTTGACCAGCCTTTCCAGTTCTTCCCGGTTTTCAGGGGTCCATTCCTTCCTCAGCTTTTCGCGCAGGAATTCGGCGGCGCGGGAGCCGATGACATCCGGCGAGCCGAACACATGGAGCAGGATGCGGCCAGGGTCGGCCCCGAAGGTGGGAAACGCAGGCGAATTGGCCTCGACGTTCCCATCGCGGCGGACGAGGCGCAGAATTTCGGACGAGAAAACATCCGTCAACGCAATACTCGTATGCGTCGCCACCACCACCTGGGCGGCGGTTTCTTTGAGGATGGCGTCGTCCACCATGTCGATGATTTCCCGCTTCCATACGTCGTTGAAGTGGGTTTCCGGTTCATCGAGCAAGAGCAACGCGCCGTGTTGCCCGCGCAGGAGGTACAGCAGCGCTACGCGGCCCAACAGCATTTGCTCGCCGTCGCTGAGTTGGTCGAAGGTAACGAGGGCGTCGTCGGGTTCGCCATCGGTTTGGCCCAGGCGCTTGATGGTGAAGGTGATGTCTTCCAACAGCCCGGAATCCTGCCAATCCCGCAAAGTCTGGAAAACCTCCTCCAGCGTGGTATCAAGGTTCGGGTTTTCGCTGAACACCCGCATGACGGCTTCCGCGCCGGTGGTGTTTCCCCCGCCCCCCGGTCGGCTATGGCCTTGAGCGAATCGCTCGCGATACCGTAGGGCATGGCTTCCTTGAGTCGGGCTTCCAGGTCCAGCCCTTCGACCGGCCCCAGGGAAATCACGGCGCGATGACGGTTCAAGGGTTGCTGGGTGACCTCATCGGCTAGGGCAAGGAGGCAAAGCAGCTTTTCGTGAAGCTGGTTCTGGTTATGATTATTCTTCTCCCTGGGAAACCTTTCTTCGCTGTAGTGATAGGAAAAGCTCAGGTGGGTGGGCCAAAACCAATCCAGCGAGTTGAACACCCGGCGGGCGTCTTCGCCGGGTTCGCCTTTGGTTCTCTGTTCGAGAAAATGCTCACGCAGGGCTTCGCGGTCGGCTTGGGTGTTTTTGCCGCGCAATTCCTGGGCGGTCTGCCAAAGCGCCAGGGCGATGGCGGCGAGACGCAAATCAGCAGCGCGAACCCGGAAACAAGGTTCGGGATTTTTGTTCTTGCTGACGGGTAGTTCCCCATCAGTTTCCGGTTGACCGCGTTGTAATCCCATCGCTGTTAGAGCGACATCGACAAGGAAGACCTTGCCAGAAAATTTCGCAGCCTTTTCCAAGTTCACGTTCCAACCGGGTGGGCGTTCAATTTCAAGTGAAATCAGCGCCTCTTGTTCAGGGTCAGGGCGGTAGACCGGCCATTCGAGACTTTCCCACAGAGTTTCAGCGCCGGAGGTGTAGGCGACGACTGGCTTCGGCAGGAAAGGGAATGAGGCTTTCACAGCGTCGCCGCCCTGAGAGGCTGTCTGGCAAAAATAAATCATGTAAAGTCAACCCCCCCCTTGACTCCTTACAGGTGTAGGTTTATTCATACCGCCCCCGTGAGGATCGCCACGGTTGCCCCTGGGGTTGGGATTGGCACCGATGGCCAGGGTTCTGGGCGGGCCTTCCCCACCGGCAAGGCGCGGCGCTCGAAGAGGGCGGCCAGGATCAGGGAACGGCCATGGCGGAAAATCCCCACCAGCCGCCAGCGGTGGGCCTGTTGGCGGGGAGAGCCCGGAATGGCCGGGAAGGTGGCGGCGGCCATTCCGGCCTCGGCCTCCCCGCCCACCGAGAGCAGCCACCAGGTGGCGATGGCGATCGCCAACCAGAGGCGCTCCGCCCGCTCGGGATCGTCCATGCGGGTGTTCTGCCATTGCCAGCCGCCGCCCTTGATTTTCTTGAAGCTTTGCTCGATCCAACCGCGCAATCCGTACCAGCAGGCGTTGGCGGCTTCCGGCGGCAGGTCCGTCAGGACGAGCCAGGGGTCCTTGTGGCCTTCCCCCCAATAGGCCAACAGGGTGCAGTCCAGGCGGGTCCGCTTGCCGCCGAACGCCGTCCCCCGGCCTTGCCAGCGGTCGCCCACCTTCGGCACCAGGCGGGTGAACGGCCGCCAGTGCCGCCATCCCCGGGGGCGGAAGGTGCCACCCGAGTTCACCCGCAGCATCGGGTGCCAGCCCAGCGCCTGGATCCCCTCGAACAGCCACTTGGCGTACAGTCCCCGGTCCGCGAGCGCCAGGACGGTCCAGCCGGCCGGCGCGATGCCCTTGAATTGCTCCAGCAGGGCCAGCCACTCGGGCTTCCACGGATGCTTCCGTTCCGCCCTCAGCACCTTCCAGGCCACCGGCACCGCGCAGCCCCGGTAAAGTACGCTGACCGCCAGGACCACGAACCGCTGCCCCAGGCTCGTCGCGTCCAAGGCGACCGCCAACTGGTTTCCATCCCAGCCCTCCAAAACCCAGCCCAGCCAGGGGGCCCGGCACGCCTCCACGTCGAGTTCGCGGCGCTCCTTCCCGGCCTTGGCCTCCTTCCCACGGTAGACGTCGCGCAGGCGCTCCCGCACCGCGTCGCCCTTCTGCCCCAGCCGACACGACCACCAGTCGGTCAGCGCCGAAAGGCTGCAAGCGCCGACCACGACCATGCCCAGGCTCCACAGGGCCAAGCCCATCACCATCGGCTTCGAAAGGCCGGGAAAGTGGATGGCGATCTCCCGGTTCCATTGGTACAGTTCTGGAGGGCGAGGCATGGCGGTTCCTCCGGTACAAGGTGTTTGTCGTTACTCACCAATGTACCTTAACCCTTTGTCTCGCCTCCGGTTTTTTCAAAAACCTACACTTGTAAGCCCCTTGACTCCGAGTCAACCCCAGGCACTTGACCACCTTGCCCCGCGTCGAGCGCACCGCATCCCGGTAGCGGCCCTTGGCCTTGATCTGTTTGCCTTTCCGCCGCCAAGCCCAGGGTCCGCAACGCCGCCGCCACCGTGCGCGGGCCACGGCACAGGACCGCCCCCGCCACCAATTCCTGGACATGGCCCCATACCGGCTGCGTGAACATCGGCGCGAACAGGACCAGAACCTTCATCGCCTCATCGGGAAAAATCAACATCGCCTAGCATTTCCAAGCCATCGTTCGGACGGCTATTGTCTACGGCGGCAGCCCCCCGCTTTCAGCGGAAGTGAAAATGGCCAAAGTCGAGCTAGGCGCAGTGTGGCTCCATTGTGGTTGTGGCACTAACCGGGAGAGGCCCATGGATCATAAGCCGTAACTTCTCAAAAAGTCCTGGCGGGCCTCAAACCGACAGGGCCTCGGCGCGCTGGCGGATGAGCGTTGGCAAAGGGGGGATGGCCCGGCCGTCCAGGATGCGGTCCAGCAAATAATGCCAAAAGGAGACGCCCAGCTTGCGGCAGGTTTTCTTCAGGCTGAGGAAGGTGTCGCGGCATTGTCGCCCCAGGTCGCTGCGGGTGCCGCCGCTGATCTTCTTCCGGATGACCTGTTCGCGGATATCCCGTTCGCTGCCGTTGGTGTGCAGGGGCACGTCGGGCCGGTCCAGGATCAATAGCAGTTCGTCGCGGTTGCGGCGGATTCGCTGGAGGGTCAGGTCCAGGCGGGCATAGCCGGTCTGCTGGGTGAAGATCGCGTCGAAGCGGGCGGCCAGTCCGGCCTTCGCGGCCTCGTCCGGCTGGCGGCGGTAGCGCTTGAGGTCCGCGTACAGGTCCCAGACCTGCCCGCGCACGGTGTCCACGGCCTGCCGCTGGAGCGGGCCGCCGGGGATCAGCTTGTGGATCATCCGTTCGGCGTGGACCCAGCACAGCCCATGGACCAGCATCGGTACCGCGAACTGCCCGGCGTCGTCGCTGACGATGGCCAAGCGCTTCCAGTGCCCGTCCGGAAGATTTCAATGTAGTTGTCGCCTCGCCGTTGTGGGTTCAGGCCGCTTTTGGAGGCGTGGCGTGAACCTCGGATTGGGTCTTGGCTGGCGCGGCTGATCGTTCCGGGTTCAGGTGTACGGCCGGGATCGGCCGCCAATTGCGGAGGCCACCGGTCCATCGTTGCGGATGCCGTGCGCGGGCGGCCTCATAGACGGCTCGGCGCCGCTTCAGGAGGTCGGCGTCCTGGCCGGCATGCCGCTCGGCGGGGGTGACGAAGCGGATCGCGCCGTGGCGGTGCTCGTGGTTGTACCACCGGACCAGGCCTTCGGCCCAACGGCGCGCCGCCGCCAGGTCGTCGAACGGCCGGACCGGATGGTCGGGCCGGTATTTCAGGGTCTTGAACACCGCCTCGGCATAGGGGTTGTCGTTGCTGACGGCGGGCCGGCTGAAGGACGCCGCGACGCCGAGGGATTGCAAGGTCGCGAGCATGGTCGAGCCTTTCATGGGCCCGCCGTTGTCCGAATGTAGGACGACCTGGCCCGGGGCCACGCCCTCGCGCCGACATACGTCGCGCAGGAGTTCGCCGGCCAGGGCGCTGCTTTCCTCGCCGTAGACCTGCCAGCCCACGACCTTGCGGCTGAACAGGTCGAGGAACAGATAGAGGTAGAAGAACTGGCCCCGGATCGCGGCGGGCAAATAGGTGATGTCCCAGCAGTAGACTTGATTGGGAGCCGTGGCGCACAGGGCCCTGGGCTTGCCGCGCGGCTGTCCCGGCCGTTCGGCCCGGCGGTGCGCCAACTGGTTTTCGGCCTTGAGGATGCGGTGGAAGGTCGATTCCGAGGCCAGGTATTCCCCCCGGTCCGCCAGCCGGGGCACGATCTGGCACGGCGGCAAATGGCCGAACTCGGGGGAGTTGGCCACCGCCAGCACCTTGGCCCGCTCGGCCTCGCTCAGCTTGTGGGGTGGAACGTACACCCGCGCGGGCCGCCGGTCGGCCTGGACGCCGTCCCCGGATCGCCAGCGCTGGACGGTGCGGGCGGACAACCCCAGCACCCCGCAGGCCCGCTCCAGGCGCGCGCCGGCGGCGGTGGCCTCGTCGATCAGGGCGGTCACGGTTTCGCGCTCTTGCGGCGGGGTCATTCTTCCCCTCCCCCCAAGAGCGCCCGGTACTTTTTTTGAAGGACCAGCAACGCCGCCGCCTCCGCCAGCGCCTTGTCCTTACGCGCCAATTCCCGTTCGAGGCTCTGGTTGCGCTCCTTGAGGACCCGCAGTTCCCGGGCGTTCGTCGATGCCTCTCCCGTGCCCCCTGGATCCCGGCAAAAGTCCCGCTTCCAACCGTCCAGCTGGTGGGCGAACAGGCCGCGCTCCCGGCACCAGGCGTTCAGGGCTTCCCCTTCCAAGCCATGGCTCTCCTGCAACGCCGCCAACCGTTCCTCCGGGCGCCAGTCCCCGGGACGCCTCTCCCGCTTCACCGCGCCGCGTACCGCCTCGGGTAATTTCTTTTTCATCCAGCCCTTCAAGGTCAAGTGGTTCATGTTCAGTTCCTCGGCCACCTCTTTTATCGACCGGCGGCCACGCGCAAACACCTTCCGAAGCGCTTGCTCTTTGAACTCTGCGGAATACGTCGTAATCATGGGCAATTGTCCTCTTCTTTCCTCTTTCATTCGGAAAATTAGAGGCGACAACTATTCTGACGCCGGGGGCGTCTTGGAGGAGGTTTCCCACCAGGAATCCCTCGGTGGCGATGCGGACGTGGCGCCCGCTCCGGAGGCCCAGGGCGTGCAAGTGGGCCTGCCACTCGGTTTGGTTCCCGAAGTGGCGGACCGGGTGTTCGGCCAGCGCCCGCCGGGCGGCCTCGGGCAGGCCCTCCCGCTCCATGTAGGCCAGCGCGTCCCCGGTCAGCCAGGCGTCCTCGCGGCCCGCCCGCAACAGGCGCAGGAAGTTGATCCGGCTCTTCCGCTCCGTGCTCCCGAACCAGGCGAAGAAGTCGTTGCCGATGTGGGTGGCGTAGCCGTTCCTGCCCTGGTGGCGCGCGCCGGTGTCGTCCACCGTCACCGCCGTGCTTGCCGAAAGCCCCGCGGGCAGCAGCCCCGCCTTCTCCTCGTGGAAGGCCTCCTGGCCCCGCATCAGCAGCGCGTCGACCTGCCCCGCCGAGAGGTCGATCCCGAACTCGACCAGCATCTCCCGCAGCAGCGGCTGCGTCATCCGCCCGTGGTGGTGCAGGTACAGCGCCGTCGCCCTCAGCCGGGGGCCGTAATGCCCGTCCACCCAGTCCGGCAACTCCCCCCGGATCAAGCCGCCTTCCGGCGTCCGCCAGCATTCCACCAGGAACCGCGTGTTCCGCGCCCCGATCTCCAACTCCTGCACCACGTACGGCTCGTAACCCTTGAACCGCGATCCCTCCGGAATCTCTTGCGGCGGGCACTCATCACCTATCAATTTCGCATGGCCGCGCAAAAGGCGGGCAAAGGCATGTCGTTTTGTAGGCGTCGCTTTAGGTAGCGCAAGCCCCGGGTGAACCAGGAGACCAAGCTGCGGCGGAGCTTCCTGAAGCTCCAGTGTCCGGCATCGGTTTGCGACCAGGCTTTTTTTCGAGCGGCGTCGGGCGGTTGGAGGCGTCGTCCCGCCCGACCTGGACGCACCACCACATGGCCAGCGACATGACGAGGATCAGGCGTTCCAAACGGTCGGCGTGTTCCAGTTGCGAATCCTCCAACCCGAAGCCCCGGCCCTTGAAATCCGAGAACATGGGCTCGATGGACCAGCGCGCCGCGTAGTCCAACACCGCCGCCCGCGTGGGGGCGCAGTCCATCGCGATGATCCAGGGCTCGGGATGGCCGGGTTCGTGGAGGATGCCCACGTGGGTCATCACCCCGTGCGCGAACAGCCGCACTCCCGGCAGATAGCGTTCCTCCGCGCCCCGCGCCAGTCCGCCCGTGGTGGTTTCCTCCCCTTCGCCGGTGTCCGCCAGCACATTGCCTTTCAACCGCAGCCGATAGCCCCAGCCCCGCGCGCCCAGCCCATCGAACAAGGCCACCGAGGGGTAGAACCGGTCCGCCGAGAGCAATACGTCCGCCCCCGGCGGCAGCCAGGCCAGGACCCGCTCCAACACCCGCTCCTGGCCCTCGAAACCGATATTGGCCGGCCCCTCTCCCGCCACCCAGGCCAAGGGCAGCGCCCGGTCGCCGACCCGCACGCCCACCATCAGCACCGCCATCCGGTCCCCGAGGTCGGTCTGGTCCAGGCTCAACTGCACGGTCTGGCCGTTCCGCGCGGCCCGGGCGAGTTCGGCCCGCGCGAACGGCTCCATCACCACCGCCGACCCCAGCAGCGGATTCTCCAACAAGCGCCTCAGCCATTGCTCGCGCATGTCCTGCCTCTCCGTCGGCAAGGGCAGCAGGTTCGCCAACTCCACCGTGTTCGGCGTCCGCCCCTCGATCATCGCCCCCACCGCCAGCGCCAGCTTCCCGACCACCGTCTTGCGCAGTCCAGGAAGGGCCTGTTCCAGCCCACGCCCTACTTCCTCGGCCAGTTTCTTTACAGTTCCCATCGCTTCGTCAGTCGAAATTCGTTCCGGCCTTCAAGCCTACCCGAAAATTGATAGGTGATGAGGCGGCGGGCACTTCACTTCCCGATGGATCGTCAGTTCTGCCGTCTTGCTCCGCTTCTCCGAACCCGCGCGCTTCCCGCCCGTCTCTTCTCCGTCCGGCTTCCGGTCCTCGCCCGCTTCCGGCTCCATCCGGCTCGGCTTGAATTGGGGCGCGCCTTCTCACCCTTCAGAACCGCGATTTCGTCCCTTAACCGACCGTTCTCCTCCTCCAGAAACCGGACCTGTTCCCGCAACTCCTCGACCACCTCAATAGGCCAACCACCCAGGGTTTCAGGTCGGCGGTGGGGATTTCCGGTAACGGCGAAGGCTTTTTCATGGGCCGATCATTTCATAGTCCCCGCACTTTGGGCATCCCTTCGCCAGGTCTTTTTGAGAAGTTACCACAAGCCAACGTAAGCGATTGATTAAAAACATAAATTAAAGCGCCTGCCCCACCGAGCAGAAGTACGCCTTGAGATAATCGGTCTCCGGGATGGCCGGATGCACCGGATGGTCCGCCGCCTGCCCGCCCCGCCCGAACAATACCAAGTGCCGGTCCAAATGCCGCGCCGTGGCCCGCAACAGATCGTGCAAAACCTCGCGCTGCAAATGGAAAGAACAGGACGCCGACACCAGCACCCCACCATAGGCCAACACCTGCATCGCGCCCTGGTTCAAGCGCCGATAGGCTTCGAGACCGGGGTTCATATCCTTCTTGCGCTTGATGAAGGCGGGCGGGTCCAGCACCACCACATCGTAATGCCGCCGTTCCTCGCGGGCCTGCTTCAGGAACTCGAAGGCATCGGCGGCGATGAAATCCATCCGCTCCGCCACCCCGTTGAGCCGGGCGTTGTCCGCCGCCAGCGCCAAGGCCGCCTGCGAAGCATCCACGCAATCCACCTGCGCCGCCCCGGCCCAAGCCGCCTGCACGCCCCAAGCCCCGGCATAGGCGAACAAATCCAGCACCCGTTTGCCCCGGCATAATTCCGCCAGCTTGGCCCGGTTATCGCGGTGGTCGAAGAACCAGCCGGTCTTCTGCCCCTCGACGGGATCGACCCGGAAGCGGGCACCGTTCTCGACGATTTCGACCGGCCCTTCCAGCGTCCCCGCCAGAATGCGGGTTTCGTTCCCCAAGCCTTCCAAGGCCCGCAGGCTGGAGGTGTTCTTCAAGACCACGGCGCGGGGCGAAAATAGCGTTTCCAGCGCGGCCAGCAAGGGTTCTTGCAGCTTTTCCATCCCGGCGGTGTTGGTCTGCACCGCGAACACATCGCCGAAGCGGTCGATCACCACGCCCGGCAAGCCGTCGCTCTCGCCATAGGCCAGCCGGTAATACGGCCCCGGATAGACCCGCTCGCGCCAATCCCGCGCCCGTTCCAGGCGTTTGATGAAAAACCGATGGTCGATGGACGTGTGGGCATCGCGGCACAGCAGCCGGGCGGAAATCAGCGAATCGGGATTGACATAGGCCAGCCCCAGGGATTCGCCCTTGGCGTTCTCCACCACCGCCAAATCCCCCGCCGCGAAGGCTTTGAGCGGGGTCGCGGCGATATCGACCTCGTTGCTGAAAATCCAGGCATGGCCGGCCCGGAGGCGGCGGTCTTCGTTTTTCTTGAGGCGCAGGCGGGGATAATCGGTCATGGGCGGTCCTGGTGGCGGATGGGAAAACCGGGGATTATCGCACCGCCCGGCGGTTCCCGGTTGTCCGAAATCGGCGTAGCGGCCATGATGATGGCCCCGCCCAGATTCACGGCAGCCGATGGACACCTTCACCCTGCACCTCCACAGCGCCCTGCGCTCCGAAACTCTCGAAGGCGTGGCAAGCTTCGTGGGCGAGGACGCCTCCGGCAGCTTCGGCCTCGAAGCCCGGCACGAGCGCTTCATGACCGTGCTGGTGTTCGGGCTGGCCCGCTACCGCCCGCGGGGCGGACCCTGGCAATATCTGGCCCTGCCCGGCGGCGTGCTACGCTTCGCCGACAACCGGCTGACCATCGCCGCCCGCCACTATCTGCGCGGCACCGATTACACCCAGATCAGCGCCGAACTGACCGGGCAGATGCTGCGGGAAGAACAAGCCCTGGCCGGACTCAAACGCAACCTGGAACGGCTGGAAACGGCCTTGTTGCGGCAACTCTTGGAACTGAACCGTGGGAGCTGAGCCATGGACAAATCCGATAAACTGCGCCGCGCCATCGAAACCCAGGCCCGGCGCATGGCCCAGGCCGAGCGCGAACGCCCCACCCTTTTGGCCCAGACCGTGTTCCTGGGCGTTTTGGCTTTGCTGTTGGTGGTGCCGGTGGTGCTGGGGGCTTATCTCGGGCGCTGGCTGGACACCCTGAGCGCGGGCTATTCGGTGCGCTGGACCGTGGGCCTGATCCTCGCGGGGCTGGGGATCGGCCTGTTCAATGTGTATTGGTACATCCGGGAGCATTGAGCCATGGAACAACTGGACTTCGCCCCCTTCCTGGCCTTCGACCTCGGCCCTTTGCACATCGGCCCCACCGTTTTGACCACCTGGCTCATCATGGCCCTGCTCGGCGGCGGGGCTTGGCTCTCGACCCGGCGGCTCAGCGTGGACACGCCCTCCCGCTGGCAAACGCTGCTGGAAGGCGCGGTCGGTTCGATGGAAACCGCCATCGCCGCCGTCGCGCCCAGCGCGTCCCGGCGGCTCCTGCCCTTCATTGGCACGCTGTGGGTCTACACCGTCGCCGCCAACCTGATCGGCTTGATACCGGGCCTGGGTTCGCCCACCGCCGATCTCTCGGAAACCGCCGCCCTCGCCCTCTTGGTGTTCCTCTCGGTGCATTGGTATGGCATCCGCGATGGCGGCCTCGGCTATTTCCGCCATTACCTCGCGCCCAGCCCGATCCTGTTGCCCTTCCACCTATTGAGCGAGGTCTCCCGTACCCTCGCCCTCGCCATGCGCTTGTTCGGCAATATGATGAGCCTGGAACTGGCGGTGCTGCTGGTGCTGTTGGTGGCGGGCTTCCTGGCCCCGGTGCCGCTGTTGTTGCTACATATCGTGGAAGCCTTGGTGCAGGCGTATATTTTCGGCATGTTGGCCTTGATCTATATCGCGGGGGCCTTGCAATCGCAGGCCCGGCCCCCCCCATCCGCTAAGGAGCTTTGAATGAGCGATATGCACTGGTTCGTCATCCTGTCCACGGTGGGCGCGGCGCTCGCCATCGCCATCGGCGTCCTGGCCCCAGGGCTCGCCATGGGCAAGGCCATCGCCCAGGCGCTCGATGCCCTGGCCCGCCAGCCCGAGGCCGAGAAAGCCATCACCCGCACCTTGTTCATCGGCCTCGCCATGATCGAATCCCTGGCGATCTACGTGCTGGTGGTGGTGTTGATTATCTTGTTCAGGAATCCCTTGATCGAATATTTGCTGAAATAGGTCCGGTATCCCGCCCATGAACTTCGACTGGACCACCTTCGCCCTGGAATTCCTCAACTTCCTCATCCTGCTGTGGATACTGCGGCGTTTCCTCTACGGACCGGTGCTGGAAGTCATCGCCGCCCGCCAGCGCAAGATCGAGGACCAACTCCACGACGCCGAGCGCATCCGCGCCGAAGCCCAAGCCGCCCGCGAGGCTTGCGAACACCAGCAAGCGGCCTGGGCCGAGGAGCAAATCCAGGCCCGCGCCGGCTTGGCGCGGAGCATCGCCGAGGAGCGCGAACGCCTGCTGCGCGGCGTAGCCGACGAAGCCGCCGAAACCCGCGCCAAATTCCAAGCCCAGGAAGAACGGGAGCGGCAAGACTGGGCGCGGACCACGGAGCGGCGGGCCTTGGCACTCGGCGGGCGCTTCGTGACAAAGCTGTTGGAACGCGCCGCCGGACCGGAACTCGAAACCCGCTTGATCGCGTTGGCGCTGGCCGATTTCGGGCGCTTGCCCGCCGACCAAACCGAGACCCTCCGCGCCGCCCTGCTGGCCGGGGACGGGCCGGACGTGGTCAGCGCCTTTCCCCTGGCCGATGAGCAACGCGCCGCGCTGACCGCCGCGCTCGCGCAACTGGCGGGGCGGCCGGTCCAGCCCACATTCCGGGAAGACGCCGATGTGCTGGCCGGACTGCGCATCCACGCCGGAGCCTGGGTATTGGCGGCCAATCTGCGGGACGAACTGAAATTCTTCCACACAATCGGGGAATCCGGGCATGGACCGGATTGATCCACCCACACCCCGGCTGGACCGGGTCGCGGAGAACGTGGACCGCTACCGCCCCGGCCCGCGCCTGTCGGAGCAAGGCCGGGTGCTGGCGGTGGGCGATGGCATCGCCTGGGTCGGGGGTTTGCCTTCGGCGGCGATGGAGGAACTCTTGCGGTTCGAAGACGGCAGCCAGGGCTGGGTGTTCCATCTGGGCCGGGATGCGCTGGGCGCGATCCTGTTGGGGGCGGATGCCCGGCTGGCCGCGGGCTCGCCGGTCTATACCACCGGGCGGCGGCTCACGTTGGGCGTGGGCGATGGCTTGCTGGGCCGGGTCGTCGATCCTTTGGGCCGCCCCTTGGACGGACTGCCCGCCCCGGACCTGGGCCAAAGCCGCGAACTGGACCCGCCCTCCCCGCCCATCGTGGCGCGGGATTTCGTGAACCGCCCTTTGCACAGCGGCATCAAGATCGTCGATGCCCTGATTCCCCTGGGACGCGGCCAGCGCCAGCTCATCATCGGCGACAACGGCACCGGGAAAAGCGCCCTGGCCCTCGACATGGTGCTGAGCCAAAAGGACCAGGGCGTTTTATGCGTCTACGTCCTCATCGGCCAGAAACGCTCCGACACGGTCGGCGTCATCGACCTCTTGCGCCGCCAGGGCGCCCTCGACCACACCACCGTGGTCGTGGCCGAGGCCAGCGACAGCCCCGGCTTGAAATACCTCGCCCCGTTCGCGGGCTGCGCGGTGGCCGAACATTGGCTATGGCGGGGCCGGGATACCCTGGTGGTCTACGACGATCTTTCCACCCACGCCCGCGCCTACCGCGAACTCTCCTTGTTGCTGCGGCGTCCGCCGGGCCGGGAAGCCTATCCCGGCGATATTTTCTATCTGCACTCGCGCCTGCTGGAACGCTCGACCCGCCTCGCCCCCGGCCACGGCGGCGGCAGCCTGACCGCCCTACCCCTGGTCGAAACCGAACAGGGCGAAATCGCCGCCTACATCCCCACCAACCTGATTTCCATCACCGACGGCCAGATTTACCTGGACCGCCGTTTATTCAGCGCCGGCTTCCTACCCGCCATCGATATCACCCGCTCGGTCTCGCGCATCGGCGGCCAAGCCCAGCATCCCCGCATCAAGGAGGAAGCCGGGCGCATGAAGCTGGATTACCTGCAATTCCTGGAATTGGAAACCTTCACCCGCTTCGGCTCCAAACTCGACGCCGGGATGGAGGAAAAAATCCGCAAGGGCCGCATCCTCCGGGAAATCCTCAAACAGGAACGCCTGGCCCCGGTCGCCGCCGAACTGCAACTGGCTTGGATGATGGCCTATCAGGCCGACCTGTTCGGGGAACCCGACCCCGCCGCCGTCCGCCGCACGCTGGACCGGCTGGAACTCGGCCTGCGCGACGCGCCGGCGCCGCTGCGCCTGGACGACGAGCGCGCCGCCTGGAGCCGCTGGCTGGCGAAGCTGTTCCCCGGCGGCAAGGACGGCGCATGAGCCGCCGCGCCCAGGTCGAGGAACACATGGCGCGGCTCATGGAAATTTCCGGCATCCTCGCCGCGATGAAAACCCTGGCTTCCATCGAAACCCACAAATTCGCCCGCCACATGGCCCGGCAATCGGCCCTGGTCGCCAGCATCGAAACCGCCGCCGCCGATTTCCTGGCCTTCCATCCCGATTTCCGGGACGGGGCCACGGAAACCGGCGGCGCGGGGCGGCTGTTGGTTGCGATCGGCTCGGAGCGGGGGTTTTGCGGGGATTTCAACGAAGCGGTGGTGGCGGCGCTGGAGGCCATGCCGGAACCCGGCCCGCGCCTGCTGGTGGTGGGCCGCCGCTTGGCCGGGAAGCTGGAACGGCACCCACGCCTGGTCGGCTGGCTGGACGGTCCCAACACCGCAGAGGAAGTCCGGCCCATGCTGGACCGCTTGTTGGACCAATTGCACGCCTTGCGGGAAAGGCCGCCCGCTTGGGCCCGGCTCGGCGTCCTGGCCCATGCCCCGGAAGGCGTTGTCGTCCCGTATCCGGTGCTGCCGATGGCACCGCCCCCGCCGCCCCGACCCGCCTATCCGCCCCGGCTCAACCTCGACCCGGCGGAGTTCTTCGCCGGGCTGACCGGGCATTATCTGGAAGCCAAGCTGCCCTGCCTGCTCCACGGCTCGCTGCTGGCCGAGAACCGCCGCCGCCTGGAACATATGGAACGGGCGCTGGCCCGGATGCAAGGCAAACTCGAAGACCTGGGCCGCTCGCGCAACGCCCTGCGGCAGGAGGAAATCACCGAGGAAATCGAGATGATCCTATTGAGCGCGGAGGCGCGGCTGGGCGGGATCAATTAGCGTTCCGCGCCGATACCGCCTGCAAATATTCGCCCTGGGAAATCTGGTCGTCGTCGTCGAGGTCGAGGACGCTGAACAGCCGGATCAGGTCCAGGTTCACCGGCTTCAGCACGTTATATTCGGGCAGCGACAAAGCCCCGTCGGTATTGGCGTCGGTGAACTTGAAGGTCTTCTTGGCGATGCGCAAGGCCCGGCCCGTGCGGGCATCGACGAATTCCTCGGGACTCAGCAGTCCGTTGTGGTCGATATCCAATTGGTCGAACTGCTTGCTTTGCTGCTGTTCCAGCCAAGCCTGGACCTCCTCCACGCCGAGATAGCCGCTGGCATCGGTGTCTATCCCCATGAACTCCAAGGCCCGGCCGGCCTGGACCTCGTCCTGGGTGATGGTGCCGTCGCGGTTGGTGTCGTAATCGGCGGGGAAGAAAGTGTCCGGCGGGTGTTTGGCGCAGACGGTGCCGACCGACAGCAGCAAGATCAGCCCGGCGGATAAGCGTTGATGGAGGTTCATGGCGGTTTCTCGGATCGCTGGGGCGCGATGGTGGTGGATGCGGAGGGCCGGCCCGGCGGGATGAGTGTAAAGGCCGATTGTGGCGGAATCATGGAGGATGGCGGGGCTGCCAGCCTTGTGCATGGTTGCGGGGGATTCTAACCGGATGGTCCGGTGCCCGCCAGTTCGGGCCACCAACGGCGGCGCGGTCCAAGCCCCGATCCAGGGGCTATCACCGCCGCGCCATCCCCTTCAAATGATCCGCCAACCGCAGCGCCAGCGCGATAATGGTCAAGGTGGGATTGGCGAAACCGCTGGTCGGAAACACCGAAGAACCCGCGATATAAATATTATCCAAACCATGAATCCGGCAGTTTTCATCCACCACGCCCCAGCGCGGATTCACATTCATGCGCGTCGTGCCCATATGATGGCCGGCCCCGCTCGCGCCATAAAGTATCTCCGGCTCGTCCTCGGGGATTTCCACCGCCATCCGGCCAAACCCGGAATGCTCCACCTCGGCGGCGATCAAGCGATGGGCCACGCCGATCCCCTGTTTATCCAAGGCCGAAATCCGCCAATCGATGGTGGCTTTACGCAAACCCAAGGCATCCCGTTGTTCCGAAAGCCGTATCCGGCTATCCGGATTGGGCACTTGCTCCACGAAATTGGATAAGCGATAGACCACCGGATACTTGGTCGGCGCGTGGGCCTGCACGAATTGCTTGAACAGTTTCCGGTATTTCTGGAAGGCCATCAGCGCCACGGTATCGAGGGCATCGATATCCATGATGTTCTTGCGGGCGTCATGGGCCAATTCGACCAGCTTATCGAATGCCGACGGGGTATTGATGGTGATTTCCGCGCGGAAATCGGGAATTTGATATTGCCTGACCACGGCTTCGGGCAAGGCCAAATGGCATTGCACCCAACCGGCGCGGGATTGCTGCGGCGCCCCGTAGATACACAAGGGCTGATGCCCGTTATGGGGCAATATCTTCCCGCTGCGATACCAGATATGCTCCATGAAAAACCGCCCGATCAAATCATGGTCGTTCCCCAACCCATTGTCCTGGATTTGATTCGAGAGCAGCAACAACCGGGCATTTTCCACGCCCCCCGCCGCCAGCACATAATGCTTGGCCCGCACCGCGAAGCGCCTACCGGTCAAGGTCCGCACCGCGACATCCCGGATGCGTGGCGCATCCCGGTCCCGGTTGATGGCGGCCACATTGGCGTAGATATAGGCGGTGATATTGGCGGCGTCCGCGATCTGCCCGCGATAATGGCTGCCGAAGCGCCGGGCATCGAATTTGGTCTGGCCCATATAGCGCGACATGACGGTCTCGACCTTATCCGCCGCGAACGGGAACAAGCCCAAGCCCAGTTCTCCGGCCACCTGGGCCGGATCGTGGTCGTTATCCCCCAAATCCAAGTATCGCTGGGCGCGGGCATAATAGGGCCGTATCTCCTCGATCCCGAAGGGCCAGCCACTATAGGGAATCCAGGGCACGCGCTCGAAATTGAGCGCCCGCAGCGGCACGCAATGCCCGCCCCAAAGATTGGTCGCCCCGCCGAAATACCGGGGCCGTAGAAACCGCAAACCATTATATCTGCGCCCCACATTATGGATGGCCTGTAGACGCTGGGTACGCCTGTCCACCTGTAGTCCGCCGCTTTCCAAGAGACAGATATTCATGCCGCTATGGGCGAATTCCAGGGCGATCATAATTCCCGCCGCCCCCGCCCCGATAATACAGATATCCGTTTCCACCAGCCTATCGTCGTCCATATCCCTGGCATCGATCATCATGGGTGTTATTCTGCTCGTTTGGATGTGTTATCGACTATTTCCGGTGAACACGCGCCGCATGGACCCGGAATCCCGCGCCATGTTATCGCAGCCCCCGCGTGGCCCGTCGATAGGGAATATCACTGATTTTGGCGGCCTGCCGCCCTCTTTCCGGGAAAACATCCCTCCGCGAGTCCGGCGTCCGACCCGGAATGGATCAAGGGCCGCGAGGCCGCACCCCGATGGACCCCATGCCCGCGAACCGTAGGCTGGAATCGTGGCATCTTTGTCTGTAAGCCGACACACCATCACGCTCCAACGGCATCCACCGTAAAGCCCAAAACGCTTGATCTATCAATGCCCCGCCCCTCAACGACGCGGATGGCACCGAATGTGCTTGAATCCCGCCAACAATCCCACCCGATATTGCTTGGAAAGCCACCCGCGCTGGCCGTCCCGCCCTTACAACCCCTCGTTGACCCCTGGATAGACCCGCTGGATTCGCCCAGATCCCCACGCTTGCCAAAAGCTGGGATGGATTAAACCCATAAGACATGAGTAAGAGCTATGCAAAATTTGAATTATTCGGAACTGACCCAATACGCGAAAGCGCTGGCGAATTTCACCCCGGAACAGGAGCGCGTGGTCATGGAATCGGGCGCATTGCTGAAACCCCATTTGGTCGAAGTCACCGAATCCTTCTACGACAAACTGCTGGCCATCCCGGAAACCCGTAGATTCCTGCAAGGGCGTACCGAACGCCTCAAAAACACCCATTTATCCTGGCTGGATAAAATATTCACCGGACCTTATGACAATGAATATACCGCCTATATGTACATGGTGGGTGTCATCCATGTCCGGGTGGATTTGCCGGTGGAATTCATGGCGGCGGGGATGACCTTGATCGCGGACGCCCTCTCCACCAAGCTGAACGCCCTCTACGGCGGCGACCATCGCCAATCCCGCGACACCATGGCGGCGATCAATGGGGTCTTGGGATATTCCCTCATCGTGATGCAAAAATCCTATCAATCCTCGATGGAGGAGCAGTTGCAGAAATTCCTGAAAATCACCGGCATCACCCGTGCGCTGTATCAAAACATGGCCCTGGCCTATAAAGGCGGCTGACGGGCGGGATCGGCCCGCCACCCCTGTCCCGGCACCGGAGGCTGGGTTATAGTGCGCGGCCTTTCCCCGAGGCCGCCCGACCGTGTCCGCCGATCCTCCCCCGAACATCCTGCGCCATGCCGCGTGGTTGACCCTGTCGCTGGCCGTCGGCCTGTACCCCGCCGCCTGGGGCCGGGACGACGATGACGACGGGGCCGGCCCCGCCCAGCCCGCCGCCAGGGCGGGTGGCGCGACGCCGACCACCGGCGGGGTGGACCTGGACGCCGGGCAAATCCAGCTTGCGGGGCTGGTGGTCGAGCCGCTACGGGCCGTGGCCTTCCAGCCGGAAACCGCCGCCTATGGCAAGGTGCTGGATATCCAGCCCTTACTGGAACTCCGGGTACGCCACCGGGCGGCGCGGGCCGAGGCCGAAGTCGCCGCCGCCGCGCTGGACTTGGCCCGGCGCAACCGCGAACGCCTGGGCACCTTGCACCGGGAGGACATCGTCGCCGAGCGCGAGTTGATCCACGCCGAGGCGCAATGGCAATCCGACCGCGCCAAAGCCGGGGCCGCCCTCCGCCTGTTGGACGAAATCCGCCACCAAGCCGAGCAAGCCTGGGGGGCCGCCGTGGCACGGCTGGCCCTGGACGAGGGTTCGACGCTGTTCGACGAGTTGTTGAGCCACCGCCGGGTGTTGCTCCTGGTCGCCCTGCCGCGGGGCTATGTCCTGCCACAGCGGGAAACGCCGCTGTTCATCGCCAAAGACGCCGAACGGGCCAAGGCGGTGCGGGCCTACCCAATCGCGCCCGCCACCCAGACCGACGACTTGGTGCAGGGGGAAACCTGGTTCTATCAGGCCGCCGATGCCTCCTTGCGTTCGGGGATGCGGGTCCAGGTCTGGGCACCCTTGGCCGGCACCCAGCTCAACGGGGTGGCGCTTCCGCTAACGGCGGTGGTGTGGCAGGGCGGGAAGCCTTGGGTTTATCGCCAGACCGGGCCGGGCCGTTTTGGCCGGGTGGAGGTCGCGGGCTACCGGGAGCATGGCGGGGCGTGGTTCGTGGAACGGGGCTTCGCGGCGGGCGACAGGATCGTCGTGACCGGGGCGCAGAGCTTGCTGTCGGAGGAATTCCGCGGCGGCATCCCGGACGAGGACGACGACTGAGACCCGGCCCGCGATGCTCTCCGCCATCGTCCGCTTTTCCGTGCATCGGCGCGGGCTGGTGCTGGCCCTGGCCCTGGTGTTGCTGGCCTATGGCGGCTTCGTCCTCAGCCGGGCCGGGCTGGATATCTTCCCGGAATTCTCCGCCCCCCGCGTGGTGGTCCAGACCGAAGCCCCCGGACTCACCGCCGAGCAAACCGAAACCCTGGTCACCCAGCGTATCGAAAAGCATCTGGCCGGACTGATCGGCCTCGAAACCCTCCGCTCCGAATCCATCCAGGGCTTGTCCGTGGTCACGGCCATCTTCCAAGATGGCAGCGATATCTACCGCGACCGGCAATTGGTGGGCGAACGCCTCGCCGCCCTGGCCGGGGAATTGCCCAGCGGCACGGGACCGCCGGTGGCCGTGCCGTTGTCGTCGTCTTCGGCCACGGTGCTGACCCTCGGACTCAAATCCAAAACCCACAGCCTGATGGAATTGCGCGACCTGGTGGATTGGACCCTGGCCCCCAGGCTGCTGGCGGTGCCGGGCGTGGCCGATGTCAATGTGTTCGGTGGCGAAGTCCGCCAATTGCAAATCCAACCCGACCCGGATCGTTTGCGCCGCTTCGGCCTCGGCATCGAGGACGTGGCGAACGCGGCGCGGCAGGCCACCGGCATGCCCGGCGCGGGCTTCGTCGAGAACGGCAACCAGCGCATCGCCCTGGCCGTGACCGGATTGCCCAGCGACGCCACCGCGCTCGGGCAGGTGGTCTTGGCCCGCAAGGACGGCGGCAACGTGACCCTGGCCGATATCGCCACCGTCAAAACCGCCGCCAAGCCGCCCATCGGTGCCGCCGCCATCGACGGCGAACCCGCCATCGTCCTCATGGTCATCGGCCAATACGGGGCCAACACCCTGAGCGTGTCGCGGGGCGTAGAGAACATCTTGGCGGCTGTCGCCCCGCTGTTCGCCCGGCAAGGGATCGATTTCCGCCCCCGGCTGTTCCGGCCGGCGGATTACATCGAACGTTCTTTGAGCAACCTGTCCGGGCATCTGCTGATCGGCGGGGCGCTGGTGGTCCTGGTGTTGTACGCCTTCTTGTTCGATGCCCGCACCGCCTTCATTTCCGCCGTGGCGATCCCGCTGTCGCTGCTCGCCGCCGTGGTGTTGCTGCTGGCCCTGGGCGTGAACCTCAACATCATGGTCTTGGGCGGGCTGGCCATCGCCCTGGGCGAGGTGGTGGACGACGCCATCATCGACACCGAGAACATCTTCCGCCGCCTGCGGGAAAACCGCCTGCGCGACCCGCCCAAACCCGCCTTCCGGGTGGTCTACGCCGCGTCGATGGAAGTGCGGGGCTCGGTGGTCTACGCCAGTTTCATCGTGGCCTTGGTGTTCCTGCCGCTGCTGGGCTTGGGCGGGGTGGCGGGGCGGCTGTTCGCGCCCCTGGGCTATGCCTATATCCTCGCCATCTTGATGTCGCTGTTGACGGCGCTCACGGTGACGCCCGCGCTGTGCTATTCCCTGTTGGAACACCGCGCCGGGGGCGGCACCCCGCCCCTGATCCGCTGGCTACAACCGCGCTATGGCGCTTTGCTCGGCGGGGTGGCGCGGCATCCGGCTCGGGCGATGTGGGGGGGCTTGGCGGTGTGCGGGCTGGCTTTGGCGCTGTCGCCGACGCTGGGCGGCGAATTCCTGCCCGAATTGCGGGAGGGGCATTACATCGTCCACACCGCCAGCCTGCCGGGCACTTCCCTGGCGGAATCGCTCCGCATCGGCGGGCAACTGCGGCGGCGGTTCGCGGAACTGCCCGAAGTGGTGTCGGTCTCGCAATGGGCGGGCCGGGCCGAGCGCGGGGCCGATACCTATGGCAGCCATTACAGCGAATACGAAGTCCACCTGAAACCCCTGTCCGGCGGTGAGCAAGGCGCGGTGCTGGAGCGGCTGCGGCGGATATTGAAGCACTTCCCCGGCATCCTGTTCGAGGCCAACACCTTCCTCGCCGAGCGGGTGGACGAGACCATTTCCGGCTATACCTCGCCCGTGGTGGTGAACCTATATGGCCACGACCTGGACCCACTGGACGCAGCGGCCCGCCGCCTCGCCGCCTTGATCCGAACCTTGCCCGGAGCCACCGATGTGCAGGTGCGTTCACCGCCCGGCACGCCGCTCCTGCAAGTCCGCCTGGACCGGGAGAAGCTGGCCGCCCATGGCCTGCGTCCCTTGGACGCCGCCGACGCCGTGCGGACGGCCATGCAGGGCCGGACGGTCGGCAGCTATTACCTGGACAACCGGACCTACGACGTGAGCGTCATCCTGCCACCGGAGGCGCGGGAACGGGTCGAAAGCGTGGCGCGCATCCCCTTGCGCAACCCCGAGGGCCTGTGGGTGGAACTGGGACAGGTCGCCGATATCCAGCAAGTCGGCGGGCGCTACAACATCCTGCACCGGGGCGGGCAGCGGGTGCAGACCGTGACCGCCCATGTCGAGGGGCGCGACGTGGTATCGTTCATGGAGGAATTGCGGGCGAAAGCCTTGGGCGAGTTGGAACTGCCGCCGGAGATTTACCCGGAATTCACCGGGGCCGCCATCGAGCAGGCCCAGGCGCGGGACGAACTGGTGTTGCATGCGTTGTTGGCGGGCGTGGGCGTGTTGCTGCTGATCCAGGCCGCCCTCGGGAACTTGCGGCTGACGCTGCTGACCCTCGCCAACCTGCCGTTCTCGCTGGCGGGCGGGGTGGCGGCGGCACTTTGGACGGGCGGCACCTTGTCGGTGGGGTCGATGGTGGGTTTCGTGACCCTGTTCGGGATCACGGTGCGGAACGCCATCATGCTGATCTCGCATTACCGGCACTTGGTGGAGGTGGAAGGCCATCCCTGGAATACCGCCACCGCCATCCGGGGCGCGCAGGAACGCCTGCCCTCGATCCTGATGACGGCCCTGGTCACGGCCCTCGCCATGCTGCCCATCGCGGTGAACAGCGATAATCCGGGGCGCGAGATCATGGGGCCGATGGCGGCGGTGATTATCGGCGGGCTGGTGTCCTCGACGGTGTTGAATCTGGTGTTGTTGCCGGTGGTGTTGGCGCGGTTCGGGCGGTTCGGGGAGGCGGGGGATGGGCGGCGGCGCGTGTAGAATGCGTCCGGGCGGAAATCGGGCGCGTGGTTTCCGACCGATGACGCGCACCTCTGAATTCACCGATATGGAAAGCCCGACGTGAAAGGCAATGAGCTTATCAAGAGATAATAGCCTTCCATGCCATTGTTTGGTAAGGACTTTTTCCGATCAATATCCACATCTGACGCAGCGCCGACAACTGGGTTTGTAACCCATGCCTAAATAACCATCCAAACCCATTCCTTATGTCCACACCCACCAGCCCCGCCCCCCACTACCTCATCGGCATCGACCTCGGCACCACCCACACCGTGGCCGCCTACGCGGAGCTGGCCCACGGCACGCCCGCCAAGCTCGAACTCTTCCCCATCGAACAATCCATCAAGCCCGGACAAGTCGCCGCCCGCCCGCTCCTGCCCTCGGCCCGCTACCACGCCGCGCCCGCCGAACTGTCGGACACCGACACCGCCCTGCCCTGGCCCCCCACCGAAACCCCCGCCGACCACCGCCCCGTGGTCGGCGAACTGGCGCGGCTCCTGGGAGCCAAAAGCCGGGGCCGCCTCATCATGAGCGCCAAAAGCTGGCTATCCCACGCCGGAGCCGACCGCACCGCCGCCATCCTGCCCTGGGGCGCACCGGAAGACGTGGCCAAGATTTCCCCGGTGGACGCCAGCGCCAGCTATCTGCGCCATGTCCGCTCGGCCTGGAACTCCCGCCACCCCGAAGCCCCCTTGGAACGGCAAGACCTGGTCGTCACCGTCCCCGCCTCCTTCGACGAAGCCGCCCGCGCCCTGACCCTGGAAGCCGCCCGGCTCGCCGGTCTCCCCAAGCTGCGCCTGCTGGAAGAACCCCAGGCCGTCTGCTACGACTGGCTGTGGCAACACCGCAAGACCCTCAAAAAGGAACTCGACGGCGTGCGGCTGCTGCTGGTCTGCGACGTGGGCGGCGGCACCACCGACCTGACCCTCATCAAGGTCGAACCGGGCGAGGACGAACCCAAGCTGACCCGTATCGCGGTCGGCAACCATCTCATGCTGGGCGGCGACAACATCGACCTGACCCTCGCCCATCTCGCCGAACAACGGATGCTGGGCGGGGATAAACGCCTGTCCTCCGCCGAACTCTCGCAACTGGTCGAGCAATGCCGCCTCGCCAAGGAACGCCTCCTGGCCGACGACGCCCCGGACACCGCCACCGTCACCCTGCTCGGCGCGGGTTCCCGCCTGATCGGCGCGGCGCGTTCGGTCGAACTCGACCGCGACGAGGTCCACCGCCTGGTGTTGGACGGCTTTTTCCCCCGCGTGGGGCTGCACGAATATCCCGACCGCAAGCGCAGCGGCGTGGTGGAATTCGGCCTGCCCTACGCCGCCGACCCCGCCATCAGCAAGCACCTCGCCGCCTTCCTCAGCCAGCACCGGACCACGGCGGCGGAAGCCCTGGGTTCCGATAGCGCAACGCCGGTACCCGACGCCCTGCTACTGAATGGCGGCGTATTCCGCAGCCCGGTCATCGTGCGGCGCATCGTCGAGCAAATGGCCGCATGGGGCGGCACAGCGCCCAAAGTCCTACGCAACGAACGGCCCGACCAAGCTGTGGCCTATGGCGCGGTGGCCTATGGTTTGGCCCGGCGCGGCCACGCCATCCAGCGCATCGGCGGCGGCTCGGCCCGCAGTTATTTCCTGTTGGTGGATACGGGCGCGGACCAAGCCCAACGCGGCGTTTGCATCCTGCCGCGTGGCACCGAAGAAGGCCGCGAAGTGGTGTTGGCCGAGCGCACGTTCTCGTTAAGGCTGGGCCAGCCGGTGCGGTTCCATCTGGCCTCGTCCGCCGGGGATATGCGCTATCAGCCGGGCGAATTGGCCGAGATCGACGAGGAACGCTTCCAGAACCTCCCGCCGCTGGCCGTGGCCTTCGACCGCGACAGCGCTTTAGGTAACAAGGAACAAGCCGTCCGCATCGCCGCCGCGCTGACCGAAATCGGCACCCTCGACCTGCAATGCGTGGCGGTGGACGACCCCGAACGGCGCTGGAACATCGAATTCCAACTGCGCCGGGGCGCGGCCCAGCCGGTGCTGGAAGCCCGCCGCCATCCGCGCTTGGACGAGGCCTTGGAAAAAATCCGGCTGGTGTTCGGCAAGAGGACCAAGACCGCCGATCCCAAGGCCATCAAGGGCTTGCGCGGCGAACTGGAAAAAAGTCTGGGCGGTCGCGGCGATTGGGAGACGCCTTTATTGCGGGAATTGTTCGGCGCCCTGCTGGAAGGTTTGCCGCACCGCCGCCGCAGCGCCGACCACGAGCGGGTCTGGCTCAGCCTGGTGGGCTATTGCCTGCGGCCCGGCTTCGGCTACCCGCTGGACGATTGGCGGGTGGAGCAGGTGTTCGCCGTCTACGGGCAGGGCTTGCAGTTCGTCAACGAGCCGCAGAACTGGGCCGAATGGTGGACCCTGTGGCGTCGCATCGCCGGCGGCCTGGACGAAACGGCGCAGACCACGGTATTCCACGACCTGGCCGAGATCATCAACCCGGACACCGCCAAGCGCGGCAACAACGCCACCCTGGCGAAGAAGCGCGGCTACGAGGACATGGTGCGGCTGGCGGCGGTGTTGGAACGCCTGCCCGCCGCCAACAAAGCCGAACTCGGCGGTTGGCTGCTGCACCGGCTGGAAAAATCCAGCGAACCCATGGAAAGCTGGTGGGCCTTGGGCCGCATCGGTGCCCGCGTGCCCTTCCACGGCAGCGCCCACAACGTGGTGCCGGTGGCGACGGTGGAACATTGGCTCGCGGCGACCATGGGCCGCGATTTCAGGAAGGAACCGCATCCCGGCTTCGCCGCGGCGCTCTTGGGCCGGATGAGCGGCGACCGCGAACGCGACCTGGACCCCGCCGTCCGGCAACGGCTGATCGACAAGCTCCGCGCCGCCAAGGCACCGGAATCCTGGATCGCGATGGTGTCCGAGGTGAAGGAATTGACCGAGGCCGACGAGCAGCGGATTTTCGGCGAGGCCTTGCCACCCGGTTTGAAGCTGATCGGCTAGGCCCAGCCGTAGGGTGGGCATGTACCCATGCCCGCCGCTTCCGGGCCATCCCGGTGGGCACGGAATACGTGCCCACCCTGCGGACTCCGGTCGCCCACAAAAAACGCCCGCGGTTTCCCGGCGGGCGTCGCGTTCCGGTCGGGGCCGGATCACTTCTTGAAGTTGTTCACCACCACCGTGCCCCCGGAAATCACCAAATCCGGGTATTCCAGGATTTTGAAGCGTTCGAAGGCGTTGCCGCGCACGGCGATCATATCGGCGGGCGCGTCGGGCGTCAGGGTGCCCAGCTTGGCAATCCCGAGGTTCTCGCCGGCCCTGGAGGTCGCCGCCTTGAACACGTTCAGCACGTCGGCGAAGTCGATGCCATCGCCGCTGGTCAGGTGCAGCATGAGATGCATTTCCTCGCCGTTCGCCCCCCAGGGCACGTTGTCGTGGCCGATCTCGGAGCCATAGATGTAGCGGTCGTACAATCCATGTTCCTCCATGGCGTGGGTCAGGGTGTGGGCATTGGCGAAGATGCCCGCGCAGGAGGAGAGCGTGTCGAGGGTGGTCACGAACCGCATATCGGCATGGACGGCGTCGTGCAGGGTGGTTTCGTCGATGGCCGCGCAGGGGATATGGGCCAATTCATCGACCCCGCCATCGATGGCGGTCCTGAGTCCCGCCGCCTCGCCGACATGGGCCGCCACCCGCTTGCCGAGCCTATGGGCCTCGCTGGTGATCGCCCGCACGGTCGCCACGTCCAGCACCGGCCAGGGGGTCGCCGGGACGCCGCCGCCATGGTCGTTCATCCAGGGCGCTCCCGGCTCGCCGCCCGGTTCCAGCGCGATCTTGATGACCGCCGCGCCGCCCGCCACCAATTGCCGAACCACCGTCCGGGCCTGCTTGGTGGAAGCCACCTCGATACCGATCTTGTCCAGCCCGCCGGTCCCGCCGAAGATGTTCAGCGGATAGCCGCCCGGTGCCTGGATGATGGGACCGGCGCTGACCAGCCGGAGCGCGCCATCCCCGCCCTGCGGCGGCAACAGCGGCCCGCCCACGTCGCGCACGGTGGTGACGCCATGCTTCAGCACCACCAGCGGATCGACGTTTTGATAGGTCAGATGCGCGTGCGATTCGATGATGCCGGGCAACAAGGTGGCATCGCCCAGTCTGATCCGCTTCGCGCACTGGGATTTGAGGCTATTGAAAGCGCCGACCTGGGCGACTTTCCCATCCTTCGTCAACACCGCCGTATCCATCAGCAAATCGTAGCCGTCGAACACCCGGTCGGCGGTCACGATCATGCAGCTTTCCGCCGCCACCGCCCCGCCGCCCAATCCCTGCCACAGCAGCGCCGCCGCCGCCCAACGCTTGAAACCACGCCCCCAATGCTTGGAACCCATTGAATCCTCCTAAAACTCGTGTATTGATGTATCGACGATGGAACGCTGGGCCGATCATGGGGACCGCCCGGCGGAACACGGGTCTAAGCACACGCCAAGCCAAACCCCGGAGGCCGGGATTCAACGGCCATCCGCCCCGTCCCGGCCTCCGATATAACGGATATCGCGGCAGGACATACGCCATAAGACACACCCCGGCGTTCCCCTGCCCAGCCCCCGGATTCAGCCGTCATTCAGCCAGTTCCGCCTAAGCTATGCCCCGTCCATCCACCCAAGGAGCAAGCCCATGCGCGAACTCATCGTCCTGGCCACCCTCGCCGTCCTGGCCACGGCTCCCACGGCCCATGCCGACGGCGAGGGTTGGCGCTGGGAACACGAGCCTCACCACCACCATCATCATCATCACCACCACCACGGCTGGGGCCGGGCCTACTACCCGCCACCGCCGGCTTACTATCCGCCGCCCCCGGTGGTCGTCGAACGCTATTACGCGCCCCCGCCACCCCGCGTCATCTACCGGGAAGTGCCGGTCTACCGCCAGCCCATGGCCTATCCGCGCCATCATGGGCGGGTCTCCGAAACCGTGCCCATGGTCGCGGGCGGCATCCTCGGCGGCGCCATCGGCAACCAAATGGGGCGTGGCGACCCGGTGGCGACCATCGGCGGCGCGGTCCTGGGGACGGTCATCGGCCATGAGGCCGCCGAGTGAGCGGGCCGGGGCTAGTCCGGACGGGGATGGGTAGGCGGATAAGGCATGGGATCGCACACCATGCCTTCCCGCGCCTGGAAACAGGATTGGAACAGGCCGGCAAAAAACCCCTCCCCTTTCTGCAAATAGCCCTGATACCAACCCATCCAATGGCTGCCGCCCACTTCTTGCTTACCTAGCGCCTCGGCGGCCAGGATCGCCTTGCCGCCATTGATGGTTTTCTTCCGCAAATGCTCGGCGGACCGGATTCGGAACTCCCGATAATGCCCGCCCAAACCATAACCGCTCAAATAAGCCACCGCCCCGCCCCCCGCCACGGAGAGACTATGGTTGCCCTGGGAGATGATATATTTAGGGTCGGCCCTGAGCGCCACCTTGGCGGATACCGGATTGACCGGGGTGCGATATCCCATCCAGTCGAACAATGGGGTCCCTTCCACCGCCGGCTCCCCCCGGACCGGCATATAGAAACTCTTGGGGAAAACCACGGCATCGACCGCCTCGGGCACGCCGGCCAGCATGGCCTCCAAAGGCCGTTCCAGGCAGAGGAACTCATCGGCGTCCACCGGAAATACCCAGCGCAATTCCGGCCAGACCGCGCAGGCCAAGCGGAAGGCCCCGGTGGTGAATTCCGATTGCAAATGCGCGACCACCGGGTCTTCGATGATAATCACCACCGCATCGGCGAACCGCTGTTTGAATGCCTCGACCGCCGCCCGGCTGCCATCGGTGGAGCCATTATCGATCAGCACGAATTTCCGAAATCCCAACGCATAATGCCAATCCAGGTTCAAGCCGATGATATCCTCTTCGTCCTTGATCATGGATACCCAAGCGATATAGGGGATCGGTTCCGCCGTGAATAGAAGCTCGTGCTTCCGTTGCAAATCCCTGCCGCGCAAATCGACCTGTAGGGTGCGGTACCAATCCAGGCGGTTGGCGTCCTCCTGCTTGAGTATCAGGGGACTGGTGCCCAGTTCGTATCGGCGTTCCCGGTCGAAATAGGCATGGAGGGCCAACCCTTCGCGGACGGCGATGGCAGGGGGCCAAGCCCATTCCTGGTAGAAAAAACCATGTTTTCCATTCCCGATCTTGGTCTTGCGCAAATCCTCGCGGAATATATCGGCATCGGCCTTGCCCAAAAGATGGGCACCGACATAGAGATATACCGGCACCGGCTTATCGAGTTCTTCCGGGTCCATCGCCCAGCCGCAGATTTTACCGTCGAGGGAAATACCATCCAGCCGTCCCGCCAAGCGCCGATAGCGCAAATCGCGGGCATTGCCCAGCAAGGCATCGATAGCGGCCTGATCCAAGCAAGCCGGGCTATTTTCCAACTCGCGGGTTCCTTGTTCATCGAAATAGGCATGGACCTTATCGCCGGGCCGCCACTGGGCCAATACTTTAAGCGGGGGAATCCAGCCAAAACCCAGGGCTTGCCGGGACCGGCCAGCGCTTTCTATATCGGGCCGGGGATGGACCGCCGAAACGCTTGCCAGCAAGCGTTGCCCGGCGTAGAGATAGATCGTCTTTTGTGCCTTGGCATCCCCAGAGCCCTCCACCCAACCATAAATCACCCCTTGGGAATGTATCCCCTCGAATACCCCTTTTTCCAACACAACCCCCTATTATGGTGACGATTATACAACCGGCCAGCGATAGGCCCACCGACTACTTCATCGAAGCCTGGGCCAAACCTCCGCCGCCGGGTTTTCATTTATAACAACAGCCGGGATAATCTATCATATCCCGGCCCACCGGGTTTTTCCTTCCCCATTGCCGACCACCGCCCATGCGCCTCCTCATCATCGAAGACGAAACCGAACTCCGCACCCAACTCCGCTCGGGGCTGCAAGCCCAGGGCTACGCCGTGGACGCCGCCGCCGACGGCCAGGAGGGCCATTATCTCGGCACCGAATACCCCTTCGATCTCGCCATCGTCGATCTGGGCCTGCCGATCTTGCCGGGGATCGAAGTGGTCCGGCGCTGGCGGGCGCGGGGCATCGCCTTTCCGGTCCTGATCCTCACCGCCCAGGGCCGTTGGCAAGACAAGGTCGAGGGCTTGAACGCCGGGGCCGACGATTATCTGGTCAAGCCGTTCCAGTTCGAGGAACTCCTGGCGCGGATCAAGGCGCTGCTGCGGCGGGCGGCGGGCGTGGCCCAGTCCAGCCTGCGCTGCGGTCCCGTCGCGCTGGATTTGGCGAGCCAGCGGGTCGAATCCGAAGGCCACCCGGTCGAACTCACCGCCCAGGAATACAAGCTGCTGGAATATCTGATGCTCCATACCGGCGAAGTGGTGTCCAAGACCACCCTGACCGAACATCTCTACGACCAGGATTTCGATCTCGATAGCAATGTGATCGAAGTGTTCGTGGCCCGGCTGCGCAAGAAGCTCGACCCCGACAACCGCCTCAAGCCCATCGAAACCCTCAGGGGCCGGGGCTACCGCTTCACCTTGGCCCGCGGCTGATGGGCTATTCGCTGCAAGCGCGGGCCTTGCTGTTCGCCAGCCTGGCCCTGGCGGCGTTCCTGGGACTCACGGGCTTGGTGCTGGACGAAGCCTTCGGCGACAGCGCCGAGGCGGTCATGCGCGACCGGCTGCGCGGCTATGGCGAACCGCTCAAGGCCAGCATCGAAAAAGACCACCTCGACGCCCTCAAAACCCTGCCGCAAACCCTCAACGACCGCTTCGTCCAGCCCGGTTCCGGCCTGTACGCCACCCTGGTGCGGCAAACCGACCAGAAGCGCGAATGGTTGTCGGATTCGGCCCAGAACCTCGACATTCCCTGGCCACCGCTGCCCGGCTATTGGACCGCCCGGCTCGACCCCATCCAACTCGCCAACGGCACCCAGCTCCATGTGCTGAGCCTCCGGGTGGATTACGCCACCGCCAAGAACCGCGCCCCCATCGCCCACATCCTCCAGGTCGCCGAAACCCTGGACGACAAGGAAAGCTACTACTACGGGCGGATGAACCAAGTCCGGCGCGACCTGTGGCGCTGGTTCGGCGGCGCGGCCTTGCTGCTGCTGTTGTTGCAAGCCTTGATCCTGCGGCGCTGTTTCGCGCCCTTGCGGCGGGTGGCGGCGGATATCCGGCGGATCGAGGCGGGCCGGGCCGAGCGGCTGACCGGCTTCTACCCACGCGAATTGCACGGACTCACCGGCAACCTCAACGCCCTGTTGGACCAGGCCGAGTCGCACCTCGCCCGCTACCGCGATGCGCTGGGCGACCTCGCCCACAGCCTGAAAACCCCGTTGGCCGTGCTGCGCGGCAGCTTCGACGCGCCCCAGGAGGATGCCAAGACGGTGGCCCTGGAACAGATCGAGCGCATGAACCGCATCGTCGAATACCAGTTGAAGCGCGCCGCCGCCGCCGGGCGCAGCCCCCTGGCCCCGCCGGTTCCCGTGGCCGACAAGGCCCGGCAATTGGTCGCCGCCTTGAACAAGGTCTATGCCGACAAGGGCGTGGTTTGCGAAAGCCGGATCGATCCCGGCTTGATGTTCCGGGGCGACGAGGGGGATTTGCTGGAAATCCTCGGCAACCTGACCGAGAACGCCTACAAATGGGCGCGGAACCGGGTGGCTCTGGGTGCCCGGCACGGGGAGGATGGCTTGGAAATCACGGTCGAGGACGACGGCCCCGGCATCCCGCCCGCGGTGGCCGAGCGCCTCCTGAAACGTGGCGAGCGGGCCGACCCCGCGGTGCCGGGGCATGGGCTGGGGCTGGCCATCGTCCATTCCATCGTCAAAACCTATGGCGGACGGTTGGAACTGGGGCGCAGCCCCCTGGGCGGGGCCGCCATCGCGGTGAAGGCGCTGGGCTGAACCGGCCCGCCCGCGCCCGCGACGCGGGCTATTTCTGCTTCATTTCCTTCTTCAATTCCTGCAAGGCCTTGGCGCAACCGACCGACATCGATTCCTTCTGCGCCATCAGGCATTCCTTGATGCGCCCGCCGCCCGGCTCGACATTGGGGCAGAGCCGTTCCACATCGGCCTTGCAATAGGTACGCAGGGCTTGGACCTCATGGGGGTCCAGGCCTTGGGCGACGGCCGGTGCCGACGGCACCAGCAGGGCGGCGGACGCGAACAATACGGCGCGTAGGATCATAGCTTGCCTCCTGGGGGATGATTGGATGGAAACGGCTCTGGACGCAGCGCCCAGGGCGGCGGGCATGTTGCGCCGGGGGCGGAGGACCGTCAAGCGCGGGAGGATGAAACCTCCGGGCAAAAACAAGGCCGCCCTCGGTATCGGGCGGCCTCTCTTCCAGCGCATCGTCCATACGCCCAGTCTCAGGAGGAAACTCGTCGTCCTAGGACAAAGCGTAGTCGCTCCCCGTGAATTGACCCAACAAATCCTTCACCCGCTGTAAAGTCGGATCGGTCTCCGGCTGTTGGGTCAGCCCTTGGGCCTTAGCGATGCCGCCGAACAAATCGGACAGGGCCTGGCCGGGATCGGCGAATACCTGCGACGCCTGGGCCGATTGGAACAGCTTGCGCAGGTCGGCGGTGGCGCTCACGGCGTCCTGGATCGACGGGGCCGGGGCGTTGGCGGTCGCGGCGGTGGACTGGTAAGCGGCCACGGCGCGGGTTTCCACGGTCTGGGTCAGCTTGAGCGAGAAACCGGCCAGTTCCTGGTTATCGAAACCCATCTTCGCCGCTTGCTGGAACGCGGCCTGCACATCGCCGTTGAAAAACCGTCCGGCCAAGCCCTGTACATCCTTGACCAAGGCGGCGATGGCCTTTTGCTCGCCCGCGTCCAGATCGCCCTCCACACTGAAACCCAAGTCGCTCGATTGATATTGGACGAGGCTGGCACCGGATTCCGCGCCGTCCCGGCCCTGGCTGGCGAAGGCGGTCAGGGCCGCGCCTTGTTCGCCCCGGAATCTGAAGTTGATCCGGTCGCCGTCGGCGGTTTGGATCGAGAGGCTGACGGCGTTGGTTTCGACCTGGGCGAAGCTCGCCGCCGCGGCTTGGCCCATGGGGGTGGCCGTGGCCGGGTCCGTCACGGTCGGGACCGTGTCGGCGGAGCCGCCCCGACCAAGGCGGTCCAGGCCGTCCATCACCCGGCCATAGGTATCGTCGATGTTCTGCGCCACCCCGCCTTGCAACATCCCCATGCCCTTCAGCACATCGCGGGCATCGGCGAAACCTTGCTCGATGCCCTGCCGGGCCTGGTCCAGCAGCGCCGCCCGCTTATCGGCATCCTCGACCTTGGCAAGGCGCTGGCCGACGAAATCGACGATGCGGCCCGCCACGGCGGCGGGCGAGAAATCCTCGAACCGGGCCGGTTTCGCGGAGGAAGCGGCCTTGGCGTCCTGCCCGTCCAAGGCGGAACGCAGGCGCTGGCCGACATAGGATTCGATCAGGTCGGGGGTTTTGTTGGAGGTCGATGTCGGGGTTCCGGGGCTGTGGCTGGCCTGGGCGGCACCGGAAGCGGACGGGTCCGCGTTGACCACGGTCGCGCCTTGGCGGCGCAAGGTCTGGAATAGGTCCAAGCGCGGCGAGGCGGCATTCTGGGGGAGGATGTTCATGGCGGCTTACCCTGGGAACGGGGACGACTCGCCAAGATAACGGCTGGGATGGCGTTTCCTTTAACCCTGGGGCGGGCATCCCTGCCCGCGTCCCGATACAAAGACCCGAAGGATCAATACCCCTTCGCCGCCAACACCGCCTGCGCGGCGGGCACCGCGACCCCGGCGGCGATGGGAGCCTTCATTTCGCTCAACACGGCTTCCAGCGCGGTCAGGCAGAACACCACGTTCTTGGCCGATGAGCTATGGCCCATGAGGCCCACGCGCCAAATCTTCCCGGCCAGATCGCCGAGGCCCGCGCCGATTTCCAGGCCGTAGCGCTTGAGCAGCAAGCCGCGCACCGCCGCGTCGTCCACGCCCTGGGGGATGGTGACGGAATTCAACTGCGGCAGGCGCGAACCTTCCGGCACCACGAAGCTGAGGCCCAAAGCCTCGAAACCGGCCTTCAGGGCTTCGTGCATGTCGGTGTGGCGCTTCCAGGAATTCTCGATGCCTTCTTCCTGCAACATCACCAAGGCTTCGTGCAGGCCATAGAGGCCATTGATCGGCGCGGTATGGTGATAGGCCCGCTTGGTGCCGCCGCCCCAATAATTCATGACCAGGCTCAGGTCGAGGAACCAGCTTTGGCACGGGGTCTTGCGGGCCTTGATCTTCTCCACGGCGCGCGGCCCGAAGCTGACCGGCGACAAGCCGGGCGCGCAGGACAGGCATTTCTGCGAACCGGAATAAATGGCGTCGATGCCCCAGCCATCCACTTCCAACGGCGAGCCGCCCAGCGAAGTCACCGCGTCCACGATCACGAGGCAGCCCTTATCGTGGGCCAATTGGGTGAGGGTCTTGGCATCGGACAAGGCGCCGGTGGAAGTCTCGGCCTGGACGAAAGCCACGATCTTGGCGTCGGGATGCGCGGCCAGGGCTTCGGCCACCTTGTTCGGGTCCACCGGCTTGCCCCACTCGTCCTTGACCATGATGGCGGTCGCGCCGGAGCGCTCGACGTTCTCCTTCATGCGCCCGCCGAACACGCCGTTCTGGCAGACGATGACCTTGTCGCCCGGCTCGACCAGGTTCACGAAGCAGGTTTCCATCCCGGCGGAACCCGGCGCGGACACCGGCAGGGTCAGCTCGTTCCGGGTGCGGAAGGCGTAGTGCAGGAGGCTCTTCATCTCGTCCATCATGCCCACGAACACGGGGTCGAGATGGCCGATGGTCGGCCTCGCCATGGCTTCCAGGATGCGGGGATGGACGTCGGACGGGCCCGGTCCCATCAGCGTGCGGATCGGCGGGTTGAAAGATCGGATAGTCGTCATAGTGGTTTTCTAATGCGGTGGTTGATGGAATTTTCGGGGATAGCGGCGAGCCGCCGCCAAAAGCGGCAAAAAAGCCTCCAGGTCCGGCCGGCCGGTGCGATGCCAACGGTTTCCATGGGATTCAAAGGAGGCGGGGCGGTCTCTGCGGGGAAGGCCATCATGCCATAGCGGCGAATCGGCCAGCAAGCCACGCCCCAAAACCCATGGCGCTCCCCTACCCGGCCCGACGCCGGAGGATTAGACTCCACACCCTCCTTGCCCCACTGGGAAACACCATGCTCCTGCTTGTCCTCGCCTTCCTGGTTTTGGCCCTCGCGTTCTGGGCGGGGCGGCGTTTCCTCGGCACCGCGGCGGACCCTGCCGCCCAAAGACTCCGCGGCGGCCTACCCTGGCTCCTGGTCGTGTTGATGGCGGCGCTCCTCAGCCTGGGCCGGGGCAATCCGCTGGGCGGGTTCCTGCTGCTGGGAGCGCTGTTCGGATTGCCCGCGTTGCGGCTCTATCTGCAACGGCTGGGCCGGGCGTCCTCCGCCTCCGAACCCGGACGCCCCTCCCGGTCGGGAGGACGGATGGATGCCGAGGAAGCCCGGCAAATCCTGGGCGTCCCGCCCGGAGCCAGCCGCGACGAGATCGTCGCCGCCCACCGCCGTTTGATGCAGCGCCTGCACCCGGACCGGGGTGGTTCGGATTATCTGGCGGCGCAGATCAACCAAGCCAAGGCCGTGCTGCTGGGGTCATGAAACGCGGGAACCCGCCGTCACGCCGATTTCCCCGTCGATCCGCCATAATTTCTATATTTCCATCGCACCCCGCCCGAAGCCCATGAACGGGCCTAATCTCAAAGCGATACGACAGCCAAGGAACCACATCCATGACCAGCACTCCCAAACGCGCCGACATGACCCGTCCCGCCGATCTGCTGAAGCACGACCACGGCACCGGACCCTTCCGCACCCAACGCCCCGTCTATCTCGACCTCCTGCCGCCCTGCAACCACGCCTGTCCGGCGGGGGAAAACATCCAGGCCTGGCTGGCCCAGGTCCAAGCGGGCCGCTACCACCAAGCCTGGCAAACCCTGATGCGCGACAACCCCATGCCCGCCGTGCATGGCCGGGTCTGCTACCACCCGTGCGAAAGCGGCTGCAACCGCGCCGTGGTCGATACCTCGGTCAGCATCCACGCGGTGGAGCGCTTCCTGGGCGATATGGCGCTGAAAGAAAGCTGGAAGATCGAACCCGACGCCCCGCCCAGCGGTCGGCGGGTGTTGGTGGTCGGGGCGGGACCGAGCGGCTTGTCCGCCGCCTACCATCTGGCCCGCCTGGGCCACCAGGTGGAAATCCGCGAAGCCGGGCCGGTGGCGGGCGGCATGATGCATTTCGGCATCCCGGCCTATCGGCTCCCACGGGCGGAGCTGATGGCCGAAATCCACCGCATCGAGTCGCTGGGCGTCAAGATCGTGCTGAACCACAAGGTCGAGAACCTCCTGGCCGAGATGCGAAGCGGCGGCTTCGACGCCGCCTTCACCGCCGTCGGGGCGCATCTGAGCAAGCGGGTGGAGATTCCGGCCCGCGACGCCGGGAAAATCCTGGACGCGGTCAGCTTCCTGCGCGAGGCCAACCTGGGCGCGACCCCACTGCTGGGACGCCGGGTGGCGGTCTACGGCGGCGGCAACACCGCCATGGACGCGGCCCGCACCGCCAAGCGCCTGGGCGCGGAAGAAGCCCTCATCATCTACCGCCGCGACCGCGCGCATATGCCGGCCCATTCGTTCGAGGCCGACGAGGCGATCTCGGAAGGTGTCAAGATCAACTGGCTGCGCACCATCAAGGAAATCACCGAGGACCGCATCACGGTCGAAATCATGAAGATCAACGCCGAGGGCTACCCGGAATCGACCGGCGAATTCGAGACCCTGGAAGCCGACGCCTTGATCCTGGCGCTGGGCCAGGACACCGACACCGGCTTCCTCAAGGAGATTCCCGGCATCGCCTTCAAGAAGGACGGCACGGTGGTGGTGGACCAAAACATGATGACCGGGCACGCCGGTATCTTCGCGGGTGGCGACATGGTGCCGAGCGAGCGCACCGTGACCGTGGCCGTGGGCCATGGCAAGAAAGCCGCCCGTTGCATCGACGCCTATCTGCGCGATGCCGTTTATGTGAAAGCGCCCAAGCGCGAACTGGCGGGCTTCGACAAGCTGCACCTGTGGTATTTCACCGAGGCCGAGCAACGCCAGCAGGATGAATTGGCACTGGAAAAGCGCCGCTATGGCTTCAAGGAAGTGGTGGCGGGTTTGGACGAGGGCGAGGCGGTGTTCGAGGCCAAGCGCTGTTTCTCGTGCGGCAATTGCTTCGAGTGCGATGGCTGCTACGGCGCTTGCCCGGAACAGGCCATCCTCAAGCTGGGGCCGGGCAAGCGCTACCGCTACGACTACGAGCGCTGCACCGGCTGCATGGCGTGTTTCGAGCAATGCCCCTGCCATGCCATCGAGACGGAGGCGGAACCGGCCTGAACCCGTGTAGGCTTTCCCTCCTACGCCTCGCCCGCCATCCCAACCGGCTTAGAGGACATCCGGCACATCTTGTGCTTTGCGCGGCGAACGCTTAAAAGACCCGTCTTTTGCGAAGCGGAAGCGGAGGAGACCCATGAGTTGCCTGGAAATCTCGGACCGGCTGTGGGAGCACGTGGAGCCATTGTTGGAGCCGTTCAAGCGGCGCAGGCCGGGCGGCTCCAAGCCGCTGGAGTTCCGGACGGTCATGAACGGGATTCTGTATGTGCTCAAGACCGGTTGCCAATGGGATTGCCTGCCGGCCTGCTACGGCTCGAAAAGCGCGGTCCACGAGCACTTTCAGAGATGGGTTGCCGCCGGCGTGTTCAAGGAGATGTTCCGCTGGTCGGCGGCGGAGTACGAGGAACTCGAGGGGTTCGACCTGGCTTGGCAGTCGATGGACGGCAGCCTGGTGCAGGCCCCGGTCCGCCAAGCCCGCTGCCAGAAGGACGAGGGCCTGGGGCGCAATCCCACGGATCGTGGGCGCAGCGGTGGCAAGATCCACCTTCAGGTGGACGGGAAGGGGATGCCTTTCGCCGTCGCGCAGGCCGGGGCCAACGTGCACGACAGCCGCCTGGTGACGGTCACCGTCGAGGCGGCCGTGATCGAGGCACCCGCCGACGCCGGGCAAAGTCCCAGGCATCTTTGCCTGGACAAAGGGTATGGCTACGAACGGGTCGAGCGGGAAGTCGCGGGACTGGGCTACACCCCCCATATCCGCAAGATCGGCGAGGAGAAGCGTTCCTGCGACTCCGAGCCAACCCACCCCGCGCGGAGGTGGGTGGTCGAGCGCGCTTTCGCCTGGCTCAAGGGCTTCCGGGCCATCCGAACCCGCTACACCTGCCGGGGAGCCAACTATCTGGCCTTCCTTCAGTTGGCGTGCGCCCTGATCCTGGGAAGACGGATCGAGGCCAAAACCGTGTAAGCAGTTTATGTGCCGGATGTCCTCTTAGCCTGAACCTCAAGGGGCTGTGGATTCTTGATCCATCGCCCCTTATCCCCAAGCCCCGTACCCACGCCGTCCCACCGATGCTAAGCTGACCCAAAGCCCAGGCATCGCGCCCATACAACGCCCCAACTTCCAGCACATACCTACGGAGGAATCCCGTCATGGGCTACGCCTTCTTCGCCTTCATCCTCACCTTCCTGTTATTCCTGGGCATGCTGTCGATGCTGGAAATCGGCAGGCGCATCGGCAACCGGAGGCTGGCCGTGGACCCCGAAGGCGCCAGGGCGGGCACCGGCACGGTCGAGGGCGCGGTGTTCGCCTTGCTGGGGCTGTTGGTCGCCTTCACCTTCTCCGGCGCGACCCACCGCTTCGACGAGCGGCGCGATTTGATCGTCGAGGAAACCAACGACATCGGCACCGCCTATCTGCGGCTGGACCTCCTGCCGGAGGCGGCGCGGCCCCGCCTGAAGGAATTGTTCCGGCACTATGTGGACACCCGGATCGAGGTCTACCGCAAAATCAGGGACACCGCCGCCTTCCAGGCGGAACTGGCCCGGTCCAATGCCCTGCAAGGGGAAATCTGGCGGGCAGCGGTCGCGGCCTCGGAGTCCCAAAACGCGGCGGCGGACGCCACCAAGCTGCTACTGCCCGCCCTGAACACCATGTTCGACATCACCACCACCCGGACCATGGCCAACCTGCTGCACCCGCCTTTCGTCATCTACCTGATGCTGTTCGGCGTGGCCCTGATCAGCGCCTTGCTGGCGGGTTACGGCATGGCGGGCGGCCATTCACGCAACTGGCTGCACATGGTCGGTTTCGCCCTGGTCCTGGCGGCGGCGGTCTATGTCACTCTCGACCTCGAATTTCCGCGTCGGGGCTTGATCCGGGTGGACGACTTCGACCAAGCCTTGGTCGATCTGCGCAGCGGGATGAGGTAATCCGCCCGATATCCGGCCCGGATGGCCACGCCCCAACCCCACCGCACACTGTCACCCAGATTGAGCCAAGCTTCCGCCACCCACGGCTGATCTCATTGCACCCTATCGATACCCCACCCTCTTACTTGACAGACCCATTTGTTTTTTTAGACGGGCTATACTTGAAACGACCCGCCACAATTGCCGCCCCCCTGATTTTGCAACGTATCAGTGTCGGATCAATACCGGCACATCTCCACCCAGCCGAGCGGCCATCGGCTCCGGTCACGCCATTGGAACCCATCCAACATCAAGGGGGAAACACGCCATGGCCGAAGACAACCAAAACGATGGCAAATTCGGGTTTCCATTCGCCAATTTGGGCAGCGTACTAGCGCTTGTGCTGGTAGGCACGCTATTCATCGGACAAAACCCCTATAACCAAAGCCGACCCAACGGACCCGATATTCAATCCAATCCTTCAGAGCCATTGCATGAAGTCGAGGCCCGGCTTTGGCAAGACCCGTTCGAGGCGGCGGAGGCGCATGAGGCGCGGGACAAGGACAAGGATAAGGATAAGGATAAGGATAAGGACGGACATGAGAACGGCGACCACCTTGGCCATGACCTAAAGGCCCTTACCCAGGAAATCCAAAATAAACTCGATGCGAGAGAACAACCACAGGGGGAACAAAAAGTTATCGCAGTGATGTTGCCAGATGGGCACTATTTCGAGGAAGCTGAGACCCGGCGGCGCTTACGTTACGCGGTTTTGTCCGGTTTCGACGCGGCCCTGCGCTATCAATCCGACGAGCCAGAGCATATCTATTATGTTTATTTTACACCGCCTGATAACGGCAATAAATCCAAAGCTATCTATGAATGGATGACTTATAAACCGGTTGGAATAAATGAGAACCACCCGCCAGTACAAAAAAATGAGAGATACAAACCAGATTATAAATCGATTTTAGTTTTATGGCTGAATCAAAAAGACTTCAAAATTACACCATATCAAAAGTTGGTTGCTTTTTTTAAAAAAATTTCAACGCCACCCTCCCAACCAGACTCCCAACCCAAATCAATCAATCTTCATATCTCCGTACTCGGTCCATTCGACTCGGAAGACTTACAGGATTTAGTCAACGAAGTCGCGGAAAAACCGGGATCAGCGACCACTGTCAACACACCCAATCAGGATACCAAATGCGCCGGCCTTAGCTATTCAACGCAGTCCGATCTCACTTTTTATTCGCCGAGTGCGACTGTTCAAGAAAATGTTCTGCAAAAATCTCTAAATGAATTTCAAACGCTCTCGGATTATTTCGCGACCTGCCACATTCCTTTCCTCCGTACGACCACCACCGATAAATCCCTGGCCGAAGCAGCTAGGGACGAACTGGGACTGCGGGGCGTACACCCCAGCCCAGAAAAAGATCATGTAGTTTTGCTATCGGAATGGGACACACTTTACGCAAACCATCTTCCCGTAACCTTCGCTCAGATACTTAAAAGTACCGGGTGCCCCGACACAAAAGTCGATGCAATTTCCAACCATGACTGCGTTCATTTATTCAGATACTTACGCGGCCTGGACGGCGAAAAACATAAAGATAAAAGCGACGGCAAAGCTGATAAAAGCAAAGACAAGAAAGGCAGCGGCGCAACCAGCGCAGAGAGCCGGGAAAACATGGAGGATGCCGACGGGAACAGCCAATTCGACTATGTGCGACGGCTTGCCCAAAAAATTAAAGCCTTGGATGGGCGCTGGCGTTCGGAAGGAAACGGCTCGTTGAAAGCAGTGGGAATCCTCGGCAGCGATGTCTATGACAAACTGTTGATTCTGGAAGCCATGCATAATCTTTTCCCCGATGTGTTGTTCTTCACCAACGACATGGATGCCCGCTATCTGCATCCTAACCAGAATCAATGGGCACGGAACCTGATCGTGGTCTCTGCATTTGGATTGGAACTAGACGCTGGCTTACAGAAGGATATACCACCGTTTCGGAGTAGTTTGCAGACGGCATATTTCTTGGCGACACAAATTGCTTTAACCACTTCCAATGTTTCCCAACAGGAAGTTTTAAAAGCACTAGATGATAAAAAAGCAAGAATATTTGAAATTGGCAGAACTAGAGAATTTAATCTAAACGAATTCCAAGCGCAAAGCAAGCAGCCGTGCCAAGACATGCAAAGCTGCATTAACATTCACCCTACCCCTGTAGATATTAGCCCTCACATCATCAACGAGCCGATAGCATTGTTGGGTCTATTAATACTGCCAATAGTTTTTCATTTGCTATCAAGTAAAAACAGCAAGAACACGATTATATTTGCTATTTTTTATGCTGTTTTTTATATTATCATCATTTTTCTCCTACTAACCGGCAGCCATGAAGAACCTTTTGCGCTCAGCGAAGGTGTTAGCATGTGGCCCACGGAGTTATTGCGCTTTGCCGCACTTATTTTTGCTGGGTACTTCGTTTTTAATTATTACCAATCCTCAAAAGCGATAGATGAGTGGATAACAAATAATATAGACAAAGAAAATCGCTTACACATTTCACCACTAGATAGCAAAGAAACCTGTTTCATAAAAAAACTTATAACCCGAATCGTTCCTGAACAGAAAGAGCATAACAACAAGCCAATTCACATGGAAGACCTCTTAACTAAACACTGGCTACCATGGACATCCACACGATTCTGCCGCGCATTAATATTTTCCTTGTTATCTTATATCATCTGCTATCTAATCATCCAAATCCACGAACCCAATATCCCATACCGTGGCCAAAATATAAAAGCCATCGACCAAATACTATTGCTAGGGCTATTGGTACCAAGTTTCAGTTTATTATTGTTCCTCGTGACCGATGCCGCGCAGGTCGCGACCCAGTTGATCGAAGCCATCTCTACCTCCGGGCGCGAAGTGCGATGGCCATCCTTCACTTGCGCGGCTTTCAGCAACGAAATCAAAATCCACCAAGACAAGTTGCACGAATGGATCAGCGTCCGTTTTGTCGGGAAACTGACCGAGGAAATCAATACGATCATGGCCTACCCATTTTTGGTCTTGGTGCTGATGGTATTGGCCCGGTCCAGCTATTTCGACCACTGGGTTACGCCCTTGGGTTTGAAATTGGTCATTGGCGCGAGCGCTGCCTATCTACTGTATTGCGATTATCGACTCAAAAAAGCCGCAGACGCGGCCTGCAAGAATGCCCTGAAATGCTTGAACCGGCGGATCATCCAATACAAAGGCGAGAAAAACGACCCCCTGGTCGGCCAGTTCGAACACCTCGTCCTCCTGATCCAGCAATACAACGAAGGCGCGTTCCGTCCTTTCACCCAAAGGCCGATCTTCCTGAGCAGCCTGCCGCTCCTGGCCGCCATGGCGGTGGACTTCACCGACAACCTGCCGTTGTTAATCAAGCTGTTCGGTTTCGGCTAAACGCACCATCCCAGTGCAATTTCCGCCCATCCGGTGCGCCCCGCCCCATCTTTTACACCGCCGTCCCCATCCAGCGCGTGATTCTGCCATGTCTGGCATGTATTCTGCGTCCCGGCATTGCAGCCCCTCTACGCCCCTGGCGCGCCAACCACAAGGAGAACCCCCTTGGCGATACTCGTAGGCATCGAACACAGCACCCATTACCGGTACGACCGACCCATCTCGCTTTCGCCGCATGTGATCCGCCTGCGGCCCGCGCCGCACACCCGGACCCCGGTGCATGAATACCACCTCGACATCGAGCCGCAGAACCACCGCGTCTATTGGCAGCAAGACCCGTTCGGCAATACCGTGGCCCGCGTGGTGTTCCCGGAACAAGTGACGGAACTCAAGATCGGCGTACGGCTGGTGGCGGAAATGACCGTCATCAATCCCTTCGATTTCTTCGTCGAGCAATACGCCGAGCATTACCCCTTCCAATACGATCCGCTGTTGCGCCACGAGTTGGAGCCTTATTTCGAGGTGACGGAAAGCGGTCCCTTGTTGCTGGAATGGCTGGCCGGGGCCAAGCCCGGCGGCAAAATCCACATCAATGATTTCCTGGTCTCGCTCAACCAGCGGCTACAGCAGCACATCGGCTACACCATCCGCCTCGATCCGGGCATCCAGACCTGCGAGGAAACCCTGGGGCTGCGTACCGGCTCCTGCCGCGACACCGGCTGGCTGTTGGTGCAAATCCTCCGCCACCTGGGCCTTGCGGCCCGCTTCGTGTCGGGCTACCTCATCCAACTGACCGCCGACCAGAAGAGCCTGGACGGCCCGTCCGGCCCGGAACAGGATTTCACCGACCTGCACGCCTGGACCGAGGTCTATATCCCCGGCGCGGGCTGGATCGGGCTGGACCCCACTTCCGGCCTGTTCGCGGGCGAGGGGCATATTCCCCTGGCCTGCACGCCCGACGCGGTCAGCGCCGCGCCCGTGACCGGCTACACCGACAAGTGCGAAGTCATCGATTTCCAGTTCGCCAACATCGTCAAGCGGGTGCATGAAGACCCCCGCGTCACCAAGCCCTATACCGAGGGGCAATGGGGGGATATCCGCCGCCTGGGCCGCTTGGTCGACGAGGAATTGCGGGAACTGGGCGTGCGCCTGACCATGGGCGGCGAACCCACCTTCGTCTCCATCGACGACATGGAAGGCGCGGAATGGAATACCGAAGCCCTGGGCGCCCATAAGCGCGAGCGGGCCGGGGTGTTGCTGAAGGCCCTGCGCGAACGCTTCGCGCCGGGGGGCCTGCTGCATTACGGCCAGGGCAAATGGTATCCGGGCGAACCGTTGCCGCGCTGGGCCTTGGGCTGCTTTTGGCGGGCGGACGGGGTGCCGTTGTGGCGCGACGCCAGCCTGATCGCCGATGAAAAGCGCGATTACGGCTTCGGCCCGACCGAGGCCCGCCGCTTCGCCGAGCGCTTGGCCGAGCGGCTGGGCGTGAACCCGGACCATCTCACGCCCGGCTTCGAGGACTGGATTTATTACCTATGGCGGGAGGCCAACCAACCGGCCAATTACGACGCCATCGCCCTGCCCGCCTCCCCGCGTTATAGCGACGACCTGGGTTTGGCCTTGGCGCGGGGCCTGGATCGCACCGTGGGCTATGCCTTGCCGATCCTGTGGGATTGGGGCCGCAACGGCTGGCATTCCGCGCCCTGGCAATTCCCCTGCAACGCCATGTATCTGATGCCGGGCAATTCGCCCATGGGTTTGCGCCTACCGATCAGCCGCCTGCCGTGGGCGGCGGAGGTCGAGGCGGAAACCTGGATCGAACCCCCGCCCCCGCCGCGCCCGCCCGAGCCTTTCCATCTGGGCACGGGACTACCGCCGGAACCGCCCAAGCACCCCAAACCCTTGGCCGCCGACGCCGCGCCGGACGCCATCCGCCAGCGTTTCAAACAATGGGTCGGCGTGCCGCACACCGCCCTGTGCGTCGAACCGCGCCACGGACGGCTGCATATCTTCATGCCGCCGTTGAACCTGCCGGACCACTACGCCGCCCTGCTCACCGCCATCGAGAACACCGCCGCCGAATTCAGGATGCCGGTCATCGTCGAAGGCTACGAGCCACCCGCGACTTCCACGCTCAAATTCCTGAAGGTGACGCCCGACCCCGGCGTGATCGAGGTGAATATCCACCCGGCGGCGGATTGGGAAGCCCTGGAAGCCAATACCGTGGCCTTGTACGAGGAAGCCCGGCTGACCCGGCTCGGCACCGAGAAATTCATGCTCGATGGCCGCCACACCGGTACCGGCGGCGGCAACCATGTCACCCTGGGCAGCGTGACGCCCCTCGACAGCCCGTTCCTGCGCCGTCCCGATCTGCTGCGCTCGCTGCTGACCTTCTGGCAACACCATCCTTCGTTGTCCTATCTGTTCTCGGGCACTTTCATCGGGCCGACCTCGCAAGCGCCACGGGTGGACGAGCGCGGCTCGCACCTCCTGGACGAACTGGAAATCAGCCTGGGCGAGATCGACAATGCGATGCCCTGGGTGGTGGACCGGGCCTTGCGCAATTTCCTGTCCGACCTCACCGGCAACACCCACCGCGCCGAGTTCTGCATCGACAAGCTACACTCGCCGGATAGCGCGTCCGGGCGGCAGGGTTTGCTGGAATTCCGCGGTTTCGAGATGCCGCCCCATGCCCAGATGAGCTTGGCGCAAATGCTATTGCTCCGGGCCATGATGGCGCATTTCTGGAAGACGCCCTATCGCCATCCCTTGATCCGCTGGGGTACCCGGCTGCACGACCGTTTCCTGTTGCCGCATTATGTCTGGGCCGATTTCCGCTCGGCCATCGCCGATCTGAACGCGGGCGGGCACGCTTTCGACGCCGCCTGGTACGAGCCTTTCCTGGAATTCCGCTTCCCGCATTACGGGCTGGTGCGCTACGAGGGCGTGACCCTCGAACTCCGCATGGCCCTGGAACCCTGGCTGGTGCTGGGCGAGGAAGCCGGGGCGCAACGCCAGGCGCGGGTGGTGGACTCGGCGGTGGAGCGGTTGCAAGTCAAGTGCTCGGGGCTGGATACGGAGCGCTATTGCGTCACCTGCAATGGCCGCCGCCTGCCGCTGCAAGCCACCGGCCCCGAAGGCGAATACGTCGCCGGTGTGCGCTACAAAGCCTGGAAAGCCGCCTTCGGCCTGCATCCCGCCATCGAAATGCACGCGCCCCTGGTGTTCGACCTGTTCGACCGCCGCCTCGGGCGCTCGGTCGGCGGCTGCGTCTACCACGTGGCCCATCCCGGCGGACGTTCCTACGACAGCTTCCCCATCAACGCCTACGAAGCGGAATCGCGCCGCATCTCGCGGTTCTGGTCCTGGGGCCACACGGCGGGCGAGGCCGGCCCCCCCGGCTGGGCGCGGCAACTCGCCGGCCATTACGGCGCGGTGCCGGGCAGCTTCGCCCGCGAACCGCAAGCCGAAGCCCCCAACCCCGATTTCCCCTGCACCCTGGATTTGCGTAGGCCGTTATGACTACCCGCATCGCCCTGACCCACACCCTGGCGCAACGCTTCGAGCGCCGCGTCCTCCTGCCCACCCATTGGCTAAGGCTGCGCCCGGCCCCGCATACCAAAGCGCCGATCACCGCCTATTCGCTGAAGATCGACACCGACCCACATTTCATCAACTGGGTGCGCGACCCCTTCGAGAACCATCTGGCCCGGCTGGACCTGCCGGAACCGGTGTTCGGACTCAAGATCACCCTGGACCTGATCGCCGACCTCAAACCGCTCAATCCCTTCGATTTCCTGGTGGAAGCGGCCTATTCGCAATTCCCGTTCGAGTATCCCGAACAATTGCGAAAAGAGCTGACGCCTTATCTCCACCTGCCGGAACCGGGGATGTTGCTGGCCGATTGGCTGGGGGCGCTCACGGTCGAACCGGGCTATATCCTCGAAGCCCTGGGCAAAATCACCACCGCCGTGCATCGCCATCTGGCGATAGCGGGCCATGCCAGCCCCGGCGCGGTGGATTTGGAAACCGTGCTGGCCAAGGCCAAGGGTTCGCCTTGGGAAGCCGCTTGGCTGTTGGTCCTGAGCTTCCGGCATCTGGGGCTGGCGGCGCGGTTCACCTCGGGCTACCGGGTGTTGTTGGCCCAGGAGCCGGTGGCCGTACACGCCTGGGGGCAGGACGCCCCCGCCACCACCAGCCGCTGGCTGGATAGCGCCGGGCTCCATGCCTGGTGCGAAGTGTTCCTGCCCGGCGCGGGTTGGGTCGGACTCGATCCCGCCGCCGGGCTTTTCATCCACGAGGGCTACCTCCCGCTGGCGTCCACGCCCGATCCCTTGCGGGCCTTGCCCTGGTGCGCCGACGAAGCCGAATGGCTCGCAAGCGCCGGGGCCGAAAGCGCGGGACTCTCGGGCGAAATCCGGGTCCGCCGCCTAGCGCCGGAAGCCGACCCCGCCCCCTACAGCGCCGCGCAATGGGCCGACCTCCGCGCCGTGGCCCGGCAGGTGGACGCGCGATTGGCGGAGGACGGTATCGGCCTCGCCATGGGTCCGAGCCTGTGTTTCACCAAGACCGATTGCTACGCGCCGGATTGGTCGATCCTGGCGATGGGTCCGTCCAAACGCGCCGCCGCCGAGGATTTGGCCCTGCGCCTGGGGCGCAAGCTCAACACGGGTCCGGTGTTCCATGAAAGCCAGGGCGAATGGTTCGGCGGGGAAAACCTACCGCGTTGGCGCTTGAGTTGCTTCTACCGCGCCGACGGCCATCCGGTTTGGCGCAATCCGGCCCTCCTGGTCGGCGCGGCCTCGCCGGAAAGCGGGGTGGAAGCCCCCGATGCCGAGTATTTCGCCCACACCCTGGCGAAAAAGCTGGGCGTGGCGCAGGAATACTTGAAGCCGGCCTACGAGGACCAGTTGCACGAACTCTGGCAGAACCGCGCCCACCTGGATTTCGAACCGCCGACCGCGGCCCTGCGCGACCCGCTGCAACGGCGGGCGCTGGCGGCCAAGCTGTCGCAGACCCGGCGCGAGCCGGTGGGCTATGTGCTGCCCTTGCGCTGGGACCCGGTGGCGGAACGCTGGACCAGCGGCACCTGGGAATTCCGCCGGGGCGCTTTGTATCTCGCACCGGGCGATTCGCCGCTGGGCTATCGCCTGCCCTTGGATAGCCTCCCCGTCGGCGAGGACCATATCGCGGGGCACGACCCGGAGCGCTGCCATTTCGAGGAGCGTCCCCTGTTGCCCGAAGTCTACGGCGAGCTCAGCGCCCGGCTGACCACCTATATCGCCGTGCCGCCACCCCCGGAACAGGCCGACCCCGAGCGCATCGACAGCCGCGCACCGCGCACCGCGCTGTGCGTGCAGGTCCGCGAAGGCCGTTTGTCGGTGTTCCTGCCGCCCTTGACCCACCTCGAACATTGGCTGGATTTGATCCACGCCATCGAGGCCGCCGCCTTCGGCACCGGCATCCCGGTGCGGCTGGAAGGCTACGAGCCGCCGGAGGATTTCCGTCTGCGCCGCCTGGTGCTGGAACCCGAGGCCGGGGTGCTGCGGGTGGCGCTGCCCGTGGCCGATTCGCTGGAGGAAACCCGTGGCCTGTTGGACCTGGCCTACCGCGAAGCCGCCGCCCTGGGACTCTACGCCGGCCGCCACGACGCCAACGGTCGCCCACAAGCCCCCGGCGGCCATGCCGAAATCACCCTGGGTGGAACCCGGCCACCCGCCAGCCCGTTCCTGTTGCGGCCGCAATTGCTGCATTCGCTGGTGGCGTATTGGCAGCGGCATCCCAGCCTGTCCTATTTGTTCGCGGGAAGGCTGATCGGACCTTCGGGCACGGCCCCGCGCCCGGACGAGGGCCGCGACGACGCGCTGTACGAACTCGATATCGCCTTGTCGCGGATGCCGCTGGACGACAGCCCCGGTCCCTGGATTCCCGACCGGGTGTTGCGGCATTTGCTGGCGGACCCTGCGGGCGAGATGAAGCGGGCGGAAATCCGGGTGGACCAGCTTTACAGCCCCGACCGCAGCAGCCACCGGCTGGGGCGCATCGCGATCCGCAGTTTCGAGACCGCGCCCGACGCCGCGCTGGCCACGGCGCAGACGCTGTTGCTCGCCGCCTTGTTGGCGCATCTGGCCCGGCATCCCGCCGATCCGCGGTTGGAGGATTGGGGGCCGCAATTGCAGGACCGGTTCATGCTGCCCGCCGTGCTGTGGGAGGATTTGCGCGAGGTGATCCGCGATATCGGGCGGGGCGGGATTCCGCTCCAGGCCGAATGGTTCGCGCCCTTCCTGGAGCGGCGTTTCCCGGCGCTGGGCCGGACCCGCTTCGACAACCTCACCCTGGATTTGCGGATGGCGCACGAGCCTTGGCCCTTGCTGTCGGAGGAAGTCACCGCCGGGGGCGTATCGCGCTTCGTGGATTCGGCCAACCAGCGGGTGCAAATCGAGATCGAGGGCTTCACGCCGGCGCTGCATGTGTTGGTGTGCAACGGCCAGCGCGTGCCTTTGCAAGCGACCCGCGAGCGGGGCCGGTTCGTGGCCGGGGTGCGCTACAAGGCGTGGAATCCGCCGTCGAGCCTGCATCCGACCGTGCCGCCGGTGGCCGCGCTGGTGTTCGATTTGCTCGATGCCCGTACCGGGGAAGTGATTTGCGGCTGTACCTATGTGCCGGCCCGGCCCGATATTGCCGGGGCGGTCGCCGTGCCGCCGGTGCCGCCCGAAGCCGAGCCGGGCGGCGGGAGCGCGCCTTACCGGCGGCGGCCGCAGGAAGTGGCGCAACCACCTTCGACTCCGGGCGGGCGCTTCCTCGATTTCGGCTCGGGGACGCGGTATTTGGCGGTGCCACCGGAGCGGTTCCATCCCCGGTTTCCGTACTTATTGGATTTGGTGCGGGGATAGGGCGGATTGGTTACAACGAAAAAAGCCGGGGCGACCCGGCTTTTTCGTGCTTGGTGGGTAGGGCCGTGGGCTGGGATTAAACCCGCGACCGCCATCCCACAAACAACGGACAGCCCTACAAAATCCATGGTTGTTCCGCCAGCCGACACGGCGTAAAGTCCGTCCATCCCCTGCGGCAACCCGCGCCATCCCCACCCAAATAACAACAGCGGGATTCCGCCCGACCCCGCTCCACCCATTCCGCCGGCCCTGGCCCCCGCCCCGGAAACCACACATCGAGCTTCATTATGGAATCCCCAGGCTGGACCACGGCGCGTCCCGGACAACTGCCCTACACCTACGAGAACTTCGCCCGCGCCAAGGTATTTTTATTCGAGAAATGGCGCGAAAGGGCGGTTGAACTCCGCCTCGACACCCCGGTCGACCTGTCGGGATCGTGCAAATATGGCTCCTTGTTCATGCAGGCGGTGTTCGGCGGGACCATCCGCGGCCATTTCCAGCATCAATACAACTTCATCGACGGGCGCTTGGTGGACCTCAGCCACGACGCCGCCGATGTCGGGCGCATGTGCAATCCCTATCTGCACGAACCCGAATACTTCGCGATCCCCGAACTCCAGGCTTCCCTGGCCCGCTGCCTGCCACGGGTGGAGTGTTGGACCGCCGAATTCCTGGCCGACCCTCCTTGACCGCCCCCGCTCAGCGCAGCTTGAAAATCGCGATTTCCTTGCGTAGTTCGCCTATCGCGCCTTCCAGCCTCTGGGTGGCGGCGTTGGTCTCCTCCAAGGCCTGGGCCGAAATCCGGGCGCTCTCGGTCAAGGACACCATGGCGTCGCGGATTTGCCGGGCACCCGCCGATTGCGAGCGCATCCCCTCGTGGACCGCCTCGAACCTGGGCATCAAAGCCTGCACTTCCTGGATGATCTGCGAGAAGCGCTGACCGATGCGGCGGGTCTCGGCCACGCTGGTCTGCACCTGCTCGTTGAACTTGTCCATCTCCATCACCCCGCTGCCCACGGCGTCGTGCATCTCCCGCACCATATGCTCGATGTCCAGGGTGGCGACGGCGGTCTGGTCGGCGAGGCGGCGGATTTCCCGCGCCAGCACCGCGAACCCGAGGCCGTATTCGCCCGCCTTCTCGGCTTCGATGGAGGCGTTCAAGGACAAGAGGTTGGTCTGATCGGCGATCTTGGTGATGGTGGTGGTGATGCTGCCGATGGAATTGGCCTTGTCGTTGATGACGCCGAAACGCCCGGCTATCGATTGGGTGGCCCCAGCCAGATGGTGCATGGCCTGTTCCATATCGCCCAGCGCGGATTGCCCGGAATCCGCCAAGTCCCGCGCATGGCCCGCCCCCTGGGTCACGCCGGCCATGGTGTTGACCAACTCTTCCGAGGTGGCGGAGATTTCCTTGGCGGCGGCGGCGATTTGCAGCGTGGTCGCGCCCAGCCCGGCGGCTTCGTCGCCCTGGGCGCGGGTCATGGCGCTCAGGGTGTTGGTGGCGGACACCAGGTCGATGGTGGACTTCCTGACCTGCCCGATCAGCGAATTGAGATAGCTCACCATCCGCCCGAGGGCGTTCAGCAGCTTGCCGGTTTCGTCCTCGCGCTTGGTGTCCAGGGCCACGCTGAGATCGCCCTCCGCCACCCGCTCGGCGGTGATCACCGCCATCTGGATGGGCCACGAAATCGACCGCGCCACCCACAGGGCCAACAACACCACCGGAATCAGGATCAAGGTCAGCAAGACGACCATGGCCTTGGTCTGTTCCTCCAGCATTTCCAAGGCTTCTTCGATATCCTGCTGGACCACGATGCCCCAACGGAACGAGGGGATGTAGGTCCAGGCCGCCAACACCCGCCCCCCCTCGATATTGATGAGTTCGCCACTGCCCTGCCCGCCCAGCACGGCCCGCTGCGTACCCTGGCCAATCTCCGCGCCCAATCTGACGCTGAGATTGAAAGCCGCGTCGGGCCGGTGCCGGATCGGGGCCACGACCCGCGCCAAGTCGCCACCATCCTCCAAGGCGGCCACCACCACATAGCCGTTCTTGCCCAGGCCGGAATAATCGGTGAACGCCTCGAACACCTCGGCGGTATTCAGTTGCAGCACCAGGAAGCCGACCACCCGGCCCTCCTGGTCGTAGACCGGCGCCGCCATGAACCCCAAGGGCGTTTCTATCCCCGGATAGAGCGCGAAATCGGAAATATCGGTGTCGAGCAAGGTCATGGTGCGGCGCAACACATTCGCCATCGGCGTATCGCGCTGCGGCCCGTACAGCAGGTTGTCGCCCAGGGCGAGGTTGGTCTGGGTCTGCATCAGGACGATGCCCCTTGGGTCCACCAACACCACCTCGGAAAACCCCAGGTTGGGCGCGAAATAGTAAAGCAGCGAACGCACATCGGCCTCGGCGGTGGCCCATTCCGACGAACCCTTGATGGCTTTGCGCATGGCCACCGTGGCGACCGCCAGCCGTTTGAGCCGCCCGAACACACCGGCGGCACGGGTGCGTTCGTAGGCGTAGTCCTCGATGCTATCGGCCTTGGCGGCAACGATGACGCTGAGTTGCTCCTGTACCTTCTCGCGCAGCAAGCGCCGGGTCAGGCGGTCGTTGATATAGACCGAGAGCAAGGCCGGTACCAGCAGCAGCAGCATGAACCAAAACACCAGCCGCCGGGCCAGGCTGAGTCCGATGCGCGAACGCAGCGCGGAGAGCCAATCAATGGGTTTCATGGGAAATGCGCCCTTCCGCCGTGGCGGCGTTGAACCAATGGTTTTTCCAACCGCGGTATAAATCCTTGAGGAAATCATCCCATTGCTTGACCGAGCGGGTGCGTGGATAGGGCACCGGACGGATGGGATGCTGGCCGGACCAGACGATCTCGATGCGGCCATCCTCGCGGATCAGGCCCATGTTGAAGGAGCGCCAGGTGTGGCGGGTGGTGGAATCCACGGTGACGATGCCCTCGGGCGCGTCGAAGCTTTGCCCCAGCAAATCGTCGTTGACCGCGTTGACCTCGGTGGTGCCCGCCTGCGCCACCGCCCGTGCCCAGAGATGCACGCTGAAATAGGCGGTTTCCATCACATCGCTCAATACCCGTTTTTCACCATAGCGCTGGCGGAAGCGGTGGACGAACTCGGTGTTCTCCTTGCGCTCGACGCCCTGGAAATAAGGCCAGGCCGCGTAATGGCCGCTGACATCGACGGCGGGCAGCTTTTGCAGTTCCGGGTCGGAGATCGAGAACGACACCACCGGGAATTTCTGGGACTGGAGTCCCGCCTCGCGCAGGGCGCGGTAGAACGGCGCGTTGGAATCGCCGACCAGGGTGCTGAAGATCACATCGGGCCTGGCGGCCTGGATTTGGGCCACGACCGCCCCGGCATCCAAGCCGCCATAGGGCATATAGCCCTCGCCCACGACCTCCCCGCCCAAGGCCATCATCTGGTCGCGGATGATGGCGTTCACCGAGTGCGGCCAGACATAGTCCGAGCCCACCAGGAAGAAGCGCTTGCCCAGATGCTCGTAGGCCCAGTTGACGGCGGGCAGGATTTGCTGGTTGGGCGCCGCGCCGGTGTAGACAATATTGGGCGAGATTTCCAAGCCCTCGTAGGCCATGGGATAGATCATCAGGGCGTGGTGGCGCTCGATCACCGGCCTCACGGTCTTGCGGCAGGCCGAGGTCCAGCAGGCGATGAGGGCGGCGACCTTATCCTGGCCGATGAGCTTTTCCGCCTGCCGGGCGTAGGTATCGGGGTCGGACGCGCCGTCCATGACCACGGCCTCGATTTGCCGGCCCAACAAACCGCCCTGGGCGTTGATCTCCTCCACCGCCAACAATTCCGCGTCCACCATCGGTTTTTCGCTGATGGCCATGGCCCCGGTAAGGGCGTGGATGATGCCGAGCCGGATCGGTCCATGCTCCCCGGCGGGATGCCAGAACCACCACGCCTCCGAGGCCAGCACGCCGCCGAATAGGACCACGCCGGCCCATTTGAGGAGCATCCCGGTCCGCCCGGCGCGGTGTTCCGCCATCAGAGCGCGTCCCCGACGGCGGGGAGGATTTGGAACAGGGTGCTGAAGCCGCTGATCTCGAACACATCGCGCAGGGTGGAATTCAAGGCGCACAGCTTCAGGGAACCTTCGGGCGGGAGCCGCTTGGCCGCGACCAGGAACACCCGCAACCCCGCGCTGCTGATGTATACGACCTGCCCCAGGTCGAAGACCAAGCGCGATGCGCCGCCCTCGATCAAGTCCAGGCATTGCTGTTCCAGGTGCTTGGCGCTGGCGGCGTCGATGCGGCCTTCCAAGGCGATGACCAGGGTTTCGCCCGTTTGGGACGTGGCAATGTTCAACATGTTTTCCTCGTGATGGGTAGATGATGGAACGCGCCCGGCAGGTCCGGGACGCGGCTTAATCGTTGAAAACCAACCTCAGTTCGCAATCTCCATGGCCGTGGCCCTCCGCGCCGCGCACCCGGACGCCATCGGCCAAGCGCCGCAGCAAATAGCCCGCCATCCTGAGGACCGCGTCGTTCTCGTCGTCGAGCATGTCCTCGTGGCTGGGCGGATGCATGGACAAGGGCACCAGCGAGCCGTGGTAATACAGCACCACCGCGAAGCTGTATTCGTTGAAGATGGTTTCCATTTCAATCAGGGCGGGCCGGTCGCCGCCACCGGACATCACGGCGTGTTCGGTGAGGATTTCGAACGCCTGCCAGGTGGCGTATTCGGCCCGGCGCACCACTTCGGCCCGCGCTCCCCAGCTTTTGCCCTGGCGTTCCAGGAAGGCCACCACCTCGTCCAGCGAACCCTGGCGGGCGTCGATGACCAAACGTCTGCGGGTATGGTCGCCGATGCGGAACAAGGCCGACAGCAACACCGCGCCCAACACGCCCAGCCCGACGCCGGAGAACAACAAGGATCGCATGGATTCGGGCACTAGGTTCAGGAACAGGGTTTTCAGCGGCTCGAAGCTGAAACCCAGGATCAAGGCGATACCCACGGTGAGGATTTTGCGGTTATCCAGCAGGCGCGAGGCGATGACTTGCAGCCCCGCCATGATGGTGAACGAGGCCAGGAAGATCAGCGCCGCCCCCATCACCGGCTCGGGCAGGATTTCCCAGAACACGATGGCCTTGGGCATGAACGCCAGACAAACCATGATGCCCGCCAGCCAAAACGCCAGATAGCGGCTGGTGCAGCCGGTCGCCGCCGCCAAGCCCACCGCCCCGCCGCTGGAAGTGAGCGGCAGGCCGTTCAGGAAGGAATTGACGATATTGGTCAAGCCCTCGGCATAGATGCCTTGTTTGAGCAATTCCGGGTCGGGGCGCTTCCAATCGGCGTCGTTGAAGCGCTGCGCCGCCACCAAGGCACCGAAGCCATGCAAAGCCAGGAACAAGCCGGTCAGGAGGGCGGGCAACACCGCGCCACCATCGAGGTGCCAGCCGATATTCATAGGCCGGGGCAGATAGAACAAAGGCGCGTCGACGAATTTTTCCCATTCCGCCAAGGGAATCGCCCCACTGAACCAGGAGCCCAAAAAGCCGGCCGACAAGCCCAAAAAAGCCGAAACCAAGCGCAGGAAGCCGCTGGACCAGACATTGCACAGGATCATGGTGCCCAAGGTCAGCAGGAACAACAGGCCATCGCGGGGACCGGGCGTGGCGTCGGTGCCGGTTTCCAGCAAAAGCTTCATCCCGTTCGACCCCAGGCCCAGCCCGATCAGCATCACCGCGACCCCGGCCACCTGCACCGTGAACACCCCGCGCATCTTGGCGAACAACAGGGCGAAGCCCATCTGGAACAAACCCACCATGCACACCGCCCCGAACACCGCCCCCAAACCACCGCTGGACTTGGCGACCAGCAAGGCGGCGAAGGTGGAGGAAGTCGCCTGCACCGGACAGAACAAGCCGGAGCCGATGCCCCACAGCTTGGCCGCTTGCAGCGCCACCCCGATGCCCGACCCCAGCAAGGTGGCGGAAATCAATTGCAGGGATTGCTCGTGGTCCAGGTCCAACACCCGCCCGAACAAGGGCGACACCACCAGATAAACGGCCAGGAACGAAATCTGCTGCAAAGCCAGCATCAAGGCCAGCCGGGGCGGTGGCCGGTCTTGGGTCCAGTAGACGATATTGTCGGGCTTACGCATCAATCCAACACGGGCAGGAAGGTCGTATTGGCGGCGTCGGTGGCCCAGAGGTCGCCGGTTTCGAGGTCGAACCACCAGCCCCACAGGCTCAACTCCCCGGCGTCGATGCGCTCCTTGAGCCAGGGATAGGTGGCGAGATTGGCCAGCGAACCGCGGATGGCGGCGCGTTCCACCAGATGCTGATGTTCGCGCAGGCTTTCGATATCCAGTTCGCGGACTTCTTCGCCCCCGGTATCCTCGCCGCCGCCCAAAGGCTTCATCACGTAATTGCAGCAGGCATCCATCGCGATGGAAACCCAGCCGCCGATGAAATCGCGTGGCAGCGGCTGCCCGGCGAAACCGCTCAGGAAGGCTTTGATGCCGCCGCAATGGGCATGGCCCAGCACCACGATATGCTTGACCTTGAGGTCGCGCACCGCGTATTCGATGGCCGAACGCGCCCCGTCGTACTTGCCGTCCAGGCTATAGGGCGGCACCAGGTTGGCGACATTGCGGACCACGAACAATTCGCCCGGATCAGCCCCGGTCAACAAGGCCGGATCGACGCGGGAATCGCTGCACGCGATCAACAGCACCTCGGGATGCTGGCCGTATTCGACCAAATCCCGCATCTTGTCCGGCTCCTGCCGGTAAAAGCGCTGCTGGAATCCCTGGATGCCTTCGAAAAGCTTGGCTAACGCCGGATCGGTGAATTCTTGCATGACGGCCTGATTATGGGTTTACTGTTGACGAGCGGCGGGCGGGAATCCCACCGGGTACGGCTGCTGCCGACATTGTGCCTGTGCGACCGCCTGGGAGACAATCTCCCGCCGCGATAGCCTCCCACCCACCCTAGCGCCCAACATGCCCAACACCCCCAACGGCAGCGCCGCCCCCGCCCAACTCAAGCTGAACCTGCGCCCGGACACGGCGGAACTGGAACCCCTGTCGCTGGCGGTGGAAGCTTTCGGCGCGGACCGGGATTGGTCCCCCGCCCTCGTCATGCAAATCAATCTGGTGCTGGAAGAAATCATCGTCAACACCATCGACTATGGCTATCCCGATGGCCGGGCCGGCCGGATCGAAGTCGTGCTGGAGGCCGACGCCTCCGCCATCCATATCCAGATCGAGGACGACGCCGATGCCTTCGACCCCTTCGCCGAAGCGCCCCGCCCCGATATCGCGGCGGTTTTGGCCGACCGGCCCATCGGCGGCCTGGGCGTGCATCTGGTCCGCCACTACATGGACGTTTGCGCCTATCGCCGCGTCCCTGGCCGCAACCTGATTTCCCTGGTCAAGCGGCTGCCTTCCCCCGCCCCCGCGGCTTGATTCCGATGTTGTTGCTGTTATTCAAGCTCGGGGCACGGCGCTACGCACTGGACGCCATGGCCGTGGCCCAAGTCTTGCCGGTGCCGACCCTGGAACCCGCCCCGCCCGGTCCCCAAGGCTTGGCCGGCTTGCTGCGCTACCGGGGGGGCCTGGTGCCGGTGCTGGACCTCCGCCAAATCGCCGAGGGCGAGCCTTGCGTCCTGGCCCTGAGCAGCCGGGTGATCCTGGTGGGCGGACGCGATGGTTTGCTGGGGCTCCTGGCCGAACACGTCACCGATACCGCGCATTTGGACGCCGCCCATCAACTGGCGGCCATCGCCCGCCAATCCGGCCCGGATTGGCTGGACCCCACCCTTTACGAAGACGAGGAAGGCTTGGCGCAGCGGGTGCATTGGGCCGCGTTGCTGACGCCGGAACTACGGGCCTTGGCCGGACCCGAGGTCGATCCGCCATGACGCCGGGCGACCGCGCCTACCTACGCGCCTGGCTGGAACGGGAATTCGGCCTGGACGCCGACACCCTGGGACCGGATGCGCCGGACTTGGCGCTAGCGGCCCGCCGCGCCGCCACCGGCCTGGACGGGGACGCGGCCTATCTCCGGCTGTGGCGGCGCGACCCGCTGGAACGGCAGGCTTGGTTGGAACAAGTGCTGGTGGGCGAAACCTGGTTTTTCCGGGAACGGGGCGCATTCGGCCTATTGCGCCAACACGCCGGGGCATCCGGGCGGGCGGACCGTCCGCTGCGCGTCCTCTGCCTGCCCTGCGCCAGCGGCGAAGAGGCTTGGTCCATCGCCATCAGCCTGCGCCAAGCCGGGCTGGATGCGGACAGCGCCCGCATCGTCGCCATGGACGCGAGCCATGCCGCCCTGGACGCCGCCCGCCGCGGCCACTACGGCCTCCGCGCCTTGCGTGGACTCGACCCGCGGCAATGGGCGGAATATCTCCTGCCCGAGGCGGAAGGCCGCTTCCGGGTGGCGGACTCCTTGCGCGGCATGGTGGATTTCGTGGCGGGCAACGCCCTGGACGCCGGGATTCTGCGGCAGCATGCCCCGTTCGACGCGGTATTCTGCCGCAACCTGATGATTTATATGAGCGCGGCGGGCCGGGTCCAACTGTGCCGGTCGCTGGCGGACGGCCTAGCGGCGGACGGGTTGTTGTTCCTGGGCCATGCCGAAACGCCACCGGAACCCGCCGCCTGGGCCCGCCATGGCGACAGCGGGGCGTTCGCTTGGCGCAAAGCCACGGCCCAGCCCCGTAGCCCGGATGCGGCGCGGCGGAGTCCGGGGAAGCCGCCCACCGATCCCCCGCCCGGATTGCGTTCCACGCCCGCCGGGCCGGGCGACGCCCCCCAATCCCCCAGGATCGCGCCGCCCAATCCGTCCCCGCCCGCCCTGCACACGGCCCGTACCCTCGCCAACCAAGGCGCTTACCAGGAAGCCCTGCGCCTCCTGGAACAAGCCGTCGCGCACTCCCCGCTCGATCCCGACATACACGCCCTGCTCGGCATCCTCCACGACCGGCAGAACCAGCCGGAACGGGCGGCGCTGCATTTCCGCCGCGCCCTCTACCTCGCCCCCGGCCACGCCGAAAGCCTCGCCCACCTCGCCCTGCTGCAAGAACGCCGCGGCCTGCGGGCGGAGGCCGAACGGCTACGGCAGCGCCTGCGCCAGACGGTCGGGCCATGACCCACCGCCTGGCCCTGGCCGAAAGCCAATGCTGGAAACGCATCGGCACCCACGGCGACCGCAGCTGCGAGGAATTGGAATATTGCATCCATTGCCGTTCCTGCCCGGTCTACCATCTGGCCGGACGGCGCTTGCTGGACCGCCCCATCCCGGCGGAATACCGGGAGGAATGGCGGCGGCGCCTGGCCGAAATCCCGGAAACCCCGGACCCCGATAGCCTGGGCTTGATGGTGTTCCGGGTGGCGGGCCATTGGCTGGCCCTGCCCTCGTCCTGCCTGGACGCGACCTTGAATCCCGCCCCGGTCCGCAAAGTCCCGCATCGCGGCCACCGCCATTTCCTGGGGCTGGTCAACGCCCAGGGCGAATTGCAACTGTGTTTCACCCTGGAACACCTGCTCGATCCCCATGGCAGCGAAACTGCCGGAAACCCGGCCCCGACCGGCACGGGCCGGGCTTTTCCCCGCTTGTTGGTCATCAAGGTCCGGGGCCAGCGCTGGGCCTTCCCCGCCGACGAGGTGCTGGGCATCGAACGCCAGCCCCGCGCCCGCCTGCAACCCCCGCCCGCCCATCTGCGCCTCGCGCCCGACCACCCGGTCACGGCCCTGTGCGAGGTGGAAGGACGCCGGGTCAGCCTACTGGACCCGGAACGCTTGGTGGCCCACTTCGCCGAGGCGGTGCGGTGAGCGCCCCGGACGCCTTCCTGCTGGAATTGTTCCGCGAGGAAATGGCGGCCCACACGGCGGCGCTGACCGAAGGCTTGCTCACCCTGGAGCGCGGCGCGGACGCGACGACCGAGCCCTTGATGCGGGCCGCCCATTCGATCAAGGGCGCGGCGCGGGTGGTGGACCTGCTCCCGGCGGAGCGCATCGCCCACCACATGGAAGATGTGTTCGTGGCGCTGGAGGAGCGGCGTTTAACACTGGACGCCGCGGCCATCGACACCTTGCTGCAAGCGGTGGATTGGCTGCTGGGACTCAGCCTGGTGGACGGCGGCGAACTGCCGGACTGGCTGGACCACCACGCCGACGCGGCGGAAGCCTGGGCCGGGCGCATCGCGGCCCTGCTCGATCCCCCCGGAATCCCGGCCCCGCCGCCGGACCCCGACCCGCCGCAAGCCGCCGCCAACGTCCCGCCGGAGACCGAAGCGCCGCCCGCCGCGGCTCCTATCGAACCCACCCCACCGGCCCAGCCACCCAGCGACGGCACCGCGCCCGACCGGGCCGTCAAGGTGACGGCGGACACCCTGAGCCAACTGCTGGGCTACGCCGCCGAAGCCCTGCTGGAAGCCCAGCGCCTCGAACCCCTGGTCCGCGCCGGGCAAAACCTGAAAAAGCTCAGCCAACGCCTGGCCGGGGCGCTGGACTCGGACCCGGCCAGCGCCAAACACCTCCTCCGCGAACTGGACAACGCCCTGGACCGGCAGGACGCGGCCCTGCGCGAAATCTCCAGCCGCGGCATCCATCTGGCCGAACAACTGCACCGCACCGTGCTGAGCAGCCGGATGCGGCCCTTCGCCGACGGTGTCCAGGGCTTTCCCCGCCTGGTGCGCGACCTGGCCCGCCAACTCGGCAAGCAAGCCCGCCTCGACCTTGCGGGGCTCGCCACCCGGGTGGACCGCGATGTGTTGGACAAGCTGGACGCCCCGCTCAACCACCTGTTACGCAACGCCCTGGACCACGGCCTGGAATCCCCGGAAGAGCGGGAAGCCCAGGGCAAACCCGCCGAGGGCCGCATCGTCCTCGAAGCCCGCCACCGCGCCGGGCGCTTGGTGGTCTCGGTGCGGGACGATGGCCGCGGCGTCGATCTCGGCCAACTCCGCGCCCGCATCGTCGAGCGCGGCCTGGTGACCCAGGACATGGCGGCGCGGCTCAGTCCGGCGGAACTCTACGATTTCCTATTCCTGCCGGGGCTCAGCACCCGCGACAGCGTGACCGAAATCTCCGGGCGCGGCGTCGGCCTGGACGTGGTGCAGACCATGGTGCATGGCTTCGGCGGCTCCTTGAAAGTCGGTTCGGAACCGGGCCAGGGCACCCGCTTCGAGTTGGTCCTGCCCGCCACCCGCTCGGTGTCGCGGGTGCTGCGGGTGGATATCGCGGGCGAAGCCTTCGCCCTGCCCCTGGCCCGCATCGACCAGGCCCTGCGCCTGTCCAGCCAGCAGTTGTATTGCCTGGGCGGCTATTATTTCTTTCCGGGCGCGGGCGAAAACATCGCCCTGGTCTCGGCCCGCGCCTTGCTCGCCCTGGACGAAGCGCCCCTGCCCGAAGGCGAACTCTCCTTGGTCCTGATCGGCGACGGCGAACAGCGCTATGCTTTGGAGGTCGATGCGTTGCGCGGCGAATGCGAACTGGTGGCCCGGCCCCTGGACCCGCGCCTGGGCAAGGTCCCCAACCTGGGAGCCGCCGCCGTGGACGAGCAAGGCGTCCCGGTGTTGATCCTCGACGTGGATGATCTGCTGCGCTCGGCGGAACGGCTGGCGGGCCAGGCCCAACGCCCACGCCGCCACGGGACCAGAACCCAGCCGCGCCGGACCCGGCGGGTCTTGGTGGTGGACGATTCCCTCACCGTGCGGGAATTGGAACGGAAGCTCTTGGAAAATCGCGGCTACGAAGTGGAGGTGGCGGTGGACGGGATGGAAGGCTGGAACGCGCTGGGCCTTGCGGATTACGACCTGGTGGTCAGCGATGTGGATATGCCGCGCATGAACGGCATCGACCTGGTGCGGAAGATCAAATCCCATCCGCGCTTCGCCGCCCTGCCGGTGGTCATCGTGTCCTACAAGGACCGGCCCGAGGACCGCCTGCGCGGCATGGAGGCGGGAGCCGATTATTACCTGACCAAGGGCAGCTTCCACGATTCCGGCCTGATCGACGCCGTACACGACCTCATCGGCGCGGCGGACGCCCCATGAAGATCGCCATCGCCTACGCCGGGCCGGATACCCTGGCTTTGCGGCGGCTGCTGGCCGCGACGCCGGGCCTGGAGTTCTACTGGTCCAGCGCCCAGGGCCGGGAAACGGCGGGGCTGTGCCTGGAATACCCGCCCGATTTGCTGCTGATGGGACTGTCGCTCGCCGATATGGATTGCGCCCAAGCCACCCGCCTGATCCTGTCGACCCAGCCCTGTCCCATCCTGTTGATTTGCGCCGATCCCCAGGCCGATTACCCACGGGTGTACGAAGCCTTGGCCCTGGGCGCCATGGACGCCGCCAGCCTGCCCGGCCTGGGCGCGGCGGGCGGAGCGCTGGACGGCGGCGATTTGCTGAACCGTATCGATACCCTGGGCACCCTGTGCGGCCATGAACCGCCTTCGCGGCGGCGGCGTCCGGTCCCGCCCGCCGCCGCGCCCGCGGAACCCAAGCCACCGCCCATGATCGCCATCGGTGCCTCGACCGGCGGTCCCAAGGCGCTGGCGACCCTGCTCGAAGGCCTGCCCGCCGATTTCCCCGCCGCCATCGTCATCGTGCAACACCTCGACCCGCCGCTCGCCGCCGGGTTGGCGACTTTGCTGGATAGGCATTCGCCCCTGCCGGTCGCGGCGTTGTCGCAGAGGACGCGCCCGCAAGCGGGCCGGGTGTGGCTGGCCGCCGGGGCCGAGCATGTGGTCCTGGACGAGCGTTTCCACCTGGATTTCAGCGCCGAACCCCAGGGGCTGGCCTGCCGCCCCTCGGTGGATGTGTTCTTCCACAGCCTCGCCCGCCATGCGGAAGCGCGGGGCTGCGGGGTATTGCTGACCGGGATGGGACGGGATGGCGCGGCGGGACTCTTGGCCCTGCGCGGGGCGGGCTTCTACACCATCGCCCAGGACGAAGCCAGCAGCGTGGTATTCGGGATGCCCAAGGCGGCCCTGGAATTGGACGGGGCTTGCGCGGTGTTGCCGCTGGCGGAAATCGCCGGGCGCTTGGTCGAACGGATGGGTCCGATGGCCGGCCCTGCCCGTCCGGCGCTTTAGGCGCTATCATCCCGCCGCCCAACCGCTTCCGATAAAACCCATGAACCCCGAATCCCCCGCCCTGCCCGCCCACCACAGCGTGGTGCTGTTGATCGACGACCAGCGCATCATCTGCGAAGCGGTGAAGCGCATGTTGCTCACCGAGCCCGATATCGAATTCCACTACACCTGCGATCCCAGCCAAGCCCTGGCCCTGGCGCGGCAACTCTGTCCCACCCTGATCCTCCAGGACCTGGTGATGCCGGACACCGACGGGCTGGACCTGGTCCGGGCCTTCCGCGCCGACGCCGACACCGCCCAGGTGCCCTTGATCGTGCTGTCCAGCAAGGAAGAAGCCGTGGTCAAGGCCGAGGCGTTCCGGGCCGGGGCCAACGATTATTTGGTGAAGCTGCCCGACCGCATCGAACTCATCGCCCGCATCCGCTACCACTGCAAGGCCTATATCGCCCTGCTGGAACGCAACGAAGCCTTCGCCGCCCTGGAAAAGAGCCAGCGGACCTTGGCCGCCGAACTGGCCGAGGCCGCCGCCTATGTGCGCTCGTTGCTGCCGCCGCCCCTGGAGCGGCCCGGACTCGCCACCGCCTGGGAATTCCTGCCTTCGAGTTCGCTGGGCGGGGATGCCTTCGGCTATTTCGATATCGACGCCGAGCATTTCGCGGTGTTCCTGCTCGATGTCTGCGGCCATGGCGTGGGCTCGGCCCTGCTCTCGGTCAGCGCCATGAACGCGCTGATGGGGCAAAGCCTCCCGACCGTGGATTTCCGCGAGCCCGCCGCCGTGCTGGTGGCGCTGAACGGCTTGTTCCCGATGGAAAAGCACAACAACCTGTATTTCACCCTGTGGTATGGCGTGGCACACCTCCCCAGCCGGACCCTGCGCTATGCCAGCGCGGGCCATCCGCCGGCGGTGCTGCTGGGCGGGACGGAACCGGGTTTGCTGCGCTGCCGGGCCATGCCCATCGGCACTTGGCCGGAAGCCCGTTTCGAGACCGGCGCGGCCAGCCTCCCGGACGAGGCCCGGCTCTATCTCTTCAGCGATGGGCTATACGAAATCAACGGTCCCGACGGCGCGGCGGTGGAGTTCGAGGCGTTCGTGCGCGTCCTGGCCGAACCCGAAGGCCGGCCGGGACGCAAGATCGCCGAAGTGGTGGCGGCGATGCGGGCCTGGCAGGGGCGGGAAGATTTCGACGACGACGTGTCCTTGCTGGAAGTCAGGATCGCGTAACCGGCTACATCGCCGCCCGCCGCGCCACGCCGCTGCGGTACGCCGCCTCCTCCACCTCGCGGGCCACGGCCTCCGCCACCCGCTTATCGAACACCGAGGGCACGATGTATTCGCGGTGCAACTCGTGTTCGCCGATCAGCCCGGCGATGGCATGGGCCGCGGCCAGCTTCATCTCCTCGGTGATGCGGGTGGCGCGGCAAGCCAAAGCGCCCCGGAAGATACCGGGGAAGCACAGCACGTTGTTGATCTGGTTGGGATAATCGGAACGCCCGGTCGCCATCACCGCGACATGGGGTTCGGCCTCCTCCGGCATGATCTCGGGCGTGGGATTGGCCATGGCGAACACGATGGGCCGCGCATCCATTTTCTTGAGATCGGCGGCGGTGATGGCCCCCGGCACCGACAGGCCCAGGAACACATCGGCCCCCTCGATCACTTCATGGACGGTGCCGCGCTCGCCATCGGGGTTGGTCAGCTCGGCATAGGCGGTCTTGGCCTCGTTCATATGTTCCTGCCGCCCGCGATACAAAGCGCCGAGCTGGTCACAACCCACCACGTTGCGCACCCCCGCCGCCATGATGATCTTGGTGCAAGCCACGCCCGCCGCCCCCACGCCATTAACCACCACCTTGATGTCCTCCATGCGCTTGCCGACCAGCTTGAGCGCGTTCAGCAAGGCCGCCAACACCACCACCGCCGTGCCGTGCTGGTCGTCGTGGAACACCGGGATATCCAGTTCCTCCTGCAAACGCCGTTCGATATCGAAGCAGCGCGGCGAAGCGATATCCTCCAGGTTGATGCCGCCGAACACCGGGGCGATGGCCTTGACCACGCGCACGATCTCGTCCGGGTCTTGGGTGTCGAGGCAGATCGGGAAGGCATCCACCCCGGCGAATTCCTTGAACAACATGGCCTTGCCCTCCATCACCGGCAAAGCCGCCGCCGGGCCGATATTGCCCAGGCCCAACACGGCGGTGCCATCGGTGACGACGGCCACGGTGTTCTTCTTGATGGTCAGGGTGAACAGCTTGTCGGGGTCGCGGTGGATGGCCTCGCAAACCCGCGCCACACCGGGGGTATAGGCCATGGACAAATCGGCGCGTGTCTTGAGCGGGGCTTTCGACACCACCTCGATCTTGCCGCCCAAGTGCATGAGGAAGGTGCGGTCGGAGACATTGACCACCTCGACGCCTTCGAGGGCGCGGACGGCCTCGACGATGTCCTCGCCATGGGCGCTGGAACCGGCGTCGACCGAGATATCGCGCAGCACATAATCCTGGCCGATGCCGACGATATCGATGGCCCCGATATCGCCGCCCGCCCGGCCTATGGCGGTGGTGACCTTGCCGAGGGTGCCGGTTTTGTTGGAGAGGCGGACGCGCAGGGTGAGGCTGTAACTGGCGCTGGGGGTGTGGGCGAAAGCTTGGGAGGGAGCGTTCATGGGATTCCTAATGATGGGGCATTAAAGGCCCTGGATCATAGCTCATCAGGGAAGCAGCCTGTTCATCCCCGTGGGAGATGGTGCGCTTCCCGGTTCTGCGGGAAGCGCGCCTGCCGGAACCGGCCCGGTCAGCGCAAAGCTGGCACCATCACCCTGTCCCTCGTCAGGCAGAAAACCGGGGGCCGACAGCCATGGCCGTGCCCGAGTCGTGGAACCCACGCACCACGGTCTGGACGATCCGCCTTTCGGTCGCCATCACCGCGGAATCGGGCGAACCAAAACCGATCCAGCGCCCGGCCCGGTAATCCGGGAAGCCGGCCACCCTTGGAACCGGCAAGACATCGTGGAAAACTTCCGGTTTTCGATCCGTCCAGGGTTTTCTCACGAGGCCATCCATGCAAGACACTTTACAAGCCGCCGACATGGCCCATGTCATCCAACTTTCGGTCGCGCCGGTCTTCCTGCTCTCCGGCATCGGTGCCCTGCTATCGGTGCTGAGCGCCCGTGTGGGCCGTGTCGTCGACCGCTCGCGCCATATCGAGCATCTTTGCGAAGAAGCGGCCGAGCTTCCCCCGCAGATGCGCCGTGAATTCGAGATACTGTCGCGCCGCGCCCGCATGGCCAACTGGGCCATCAGCCTCTGCACCAGTTGCGCGCTATTGATCTGCACCCTGATCGTCGTGTTGTTCGTCGGCGCGTTTTTAAGCCTCGACGTGTCGGCCATCATCGCCTTGCTGTTCATCGCGGCGATGAGCGTCTTGATACTGGCCTTGATGTGTTTCCTGAAGGAAATCCATCTGGCCATCGCCAGCTTGCGGATCCGGCGCTAGGACCGCCGGGCAGCCACCAGGAAAATTTCCCGGACTGCCTCTCCATAGAGATGCTTGATGCCTGGATCGCCGGGAAAATACCATAAACCGGATACAGCCCATTTCGGAAGCGCTGTACCGGGCCACTATCCCTCGCCTTCCCAATGTGCCAGATTAACTCCCGAGAATCACTTCCCCCCCAAGCGCGCCCCGCGGGATATGGAACAGGATTCGGAACGCGCCATACCCTAGAGCGCGGATGAGGCTAGCGGCCCCAACAGGCCATCACATCGGAGCATACAGATGACACATCAACAACCAGCCCCACGGGCGGGATGGTCGGCCACCTGGATTTTCATGGCCGGCCTCGCGGGTCTCGGCAGCGCGCAGGCGGCGGTCAACGTCTTCGAGCGCAGCTACGACCCATACCGGACCGGTGCCAACACCGCCGAAACCACGCTGACCCCGGCCAATGTCAAGGCCGACGCCAACCAGTTCCACAAGCGCTTCGCGCTCAAGGTGGATGGCAAGATCGAGGGCTCGCCGCTCTATGCGTCCCAGGTCAACATCGGCGGCGGCCTCCACAACGTGGTCTATGTCGCCACCATGCACAACACCGTATACGCCTTCGACGCCGATAGCGGTGCCCAACTCTCGGCCCGCTGGCTGGGCACCCCGGTCACCGGCAACGATCTCCATACCCTCAAGCCCTTCACCATCCATGGCGAATGGGGCATCGCCAGCACCCCGGTCATCGATCCCGCCACCGGCACTTTGTACGTGGTGCGCTGGGGCTATGAGAACGGCACCAGCGGCCCGACCTATCGTTTGTTCGGGTTGGACATCGGCAATCTCGCCAACGAAAAATTCCCCTCGGTACGGATCGACGGCTACAACAAGAACGGCGTCGGCTTCGACCGCTACCGCCAGATGCAGCGGGCCGGGCTGGCCCTGATCCAAAAACCGGGCGGCGCCAAGGCCGTGGTCGTCGCCTTCGGCGGTGGCGAGGGCCAGAACACGGCGGCGGGCTGGGTGGTCGCCTTCGACACCGCCAAGCTGCCCCAGGGCAAAGCTTCCCACGATGTCTGGTGTTCCAGCCCCAACAACGGGTCCGGCAGCGGCGGCGGGGCCGGGGTGTGGATGGCGAACGCCGCGCCCGCCATCGACGACAACGGCGATATCTATGTCGCCACCGGCAACGGTCCCTACAACCCGGCCTTCGGGGCCGACCAACTCGGCGAAAGCGCGGTGCGGCTGGTGTGGAACCCCGGCGATCCCGGCTCGCTGGCGGTGGCCGATTGGTTCACGCCCTTCCTCGACCGCGACCGCGACGCCGCCCACAAGGATCAAGATTTATCGGCGGGCGGCGTGGTCGCCCTGCCGGAGGGCGGCGGGCTGATCGCCGGCGGCAAGGACGGCGTGTACTACCACATCCACCGCGGCGGCATGGGCCAACGCGATTACAGCAAGCTGATCGACCCGCCCTTCGTCGCCACCTTCGATTACCAACCCTGGAACGGCCACGGCTCGCTGTTCGACGACCTGAACCAAGTCACCTCGACCGATCCCTTCACCATCGGCCATGTGGACGGTGGCCGCACCCCGCATATCCACGGCACCGGGGTCTATCACAACAACCTGCTGTTCGTGCAGGGCGAGAACAACCAGGTACGGGTGTTCGCCAAGAACGGCGGCCATTTCGGCGGCAGCCCCCTGGCGAAAGGCACGGAAACCGCCTCCTGGGGCACCGGCTCGCCGGGCGGGATGCCCGGCGGCATCCTGTCGCTATCGGCCAACGGCACCCAGAACGCCATCCTCTGGGTGAACCAGGCCGCAGGCAACCTGCCCAGCGACCCCGCCGCCAATATCGCCCCCACGCCGAACATCCTCCGCGCCTACGATGTGTCGAGCGCGGCCGGCGGCACCCTGCAAATGATTTGGGACAGCGAGATGGAGCCGAACGACCACGTCGGCGCGGCGACCAAATTCGCCCCGCCCCTGGTGGCCAACGGCAAGGTCTATATGGCGACCTACGACAACCAAGTGGTGGCCTATGGCCTGGGAACCGCGTCGCCGACCCCAAAGCGGGATATCCGCCGCACCGTGGTGTTCATCTACGCCCAGACCCAATCCGGCCAGGATATGTTCGTCCGGGGCGGGAGCCAGGGCGGCTCCCCCATCCGCATCACCCACCGCAACTGGCTGAACGCCCGCACCAATGTCTACCGCTGGGGCGACGCCTACCTGGATTGGAACGGCGGGGAACCGGGCCAGGCCCAGCCCGGCGGCGGCCTGGGCGGCGGCTCGCCGGTGGACTGGACCACCAGCGCGGCCCAGGGCCAGAACCAACCCTATGTGTGGATGGCGGGCTATGGCATCGCCGACGAGAACAATTTCGGGATGCATTATTGGATGCTCGATGCCGACATGGATTGCGAACAGGCGTTCGACGATGGCAAGGGCCATAAATGGTTCGAGTTGAAGGGCTTCATCGTCACCACGCTCAACAACGCCGTGTCGCCGACGCCCGGCTGGGAAGGCGATATCCATCAAGCGGGCACGCCCTACCCTTCGATCAACCACATGGGACAGTGCGGCATGGTGAATGTGTTCGTGGCGAATTTCCCCGGACGGCCCGCCAATATGGACCCGAACTCGGCCCAGTTCTTCGCCCCCGGCTATACCTACCTCGCCCCGCTGGACGACCGCAAGGCCGCGGCGGACGTGCTGGAAAAGACGCCCTGCGTGGCTCCGGGCGTGGAGAAGCGCTGTGTCGGCAATCTGGCCCAGACCTGCCAGAACGTGGAGGGCGGGAAATATTTCCGCACCGCGCAGAACTGTAATACGTCCTCGGTGGGCGGGAATTTCGTGCAGATGTGCCAGCGTTCGACCGGCCAATGCTGCACGCCCGGTACCGGGGGGATTTGCCAGTAAACCGCCGTCCGCATCCCAAAACCAAAGGCTTGCGGGGTCGCCCCCGCAAGCCTTTTTCATCGCGCCGGATTCCGCCGTTCAACCGCCCGGTCCCACCCCGACCCGGAACGCCCCATCGTCCCGCCGTTCCATCCGAATCTCCACGTCCAAGAAGCTCCGGATCACTTCGGCATTGGTGATGGCGTGCTGGCTCGGCGTCCCCGTGGTGAACGACCCGGCCCCGGCCAGGGCCAAAGGCAATAGCAATTGATCGGCCAGATACGGCCCCACCACCGCCCCCGCCGCGAGATAACGCCGCGCCTGCTCGACGGTCCGCTCGGCCACGGTTTCCGCCGCCACGCCTTTTTCCGCGAAGCCGGAAAACACCTCCGTCACCTGTTCATGTTCCAAGGTCAGCAACAAGGCGTTGCCCGGCCCCTGGTCGTTGGCGAGGCCGCGCAGGTGGAGCTGTTCCGCGTTCCAACCCAGGCGCTTGCCGACCACGTCCAATTCCCGGCGGGCGATGTGGACTGGCAAGGCGGCGATGAAGCTTTCGGCATAGGCTTGGACGCGGGGGCCGCGTTCTTCCAGGACCAAGGGCCGCAACTGGGGCGCGGGTTCGATGTGGGCGCTGAAACCGCCGCCGCCCGCCGGATAGAAGCCGAAACGCCCCAATTCCAAGGATACCGCCGCGCCCATACGCCGCAGCAAGGGCAGGAACGCCCGTTCCAGGAAATGGAACGGCGGCGACATCGGGTTATGGGTGCCGCCCTGGAGTTCGACCCGGCTCGGCGCATCGGCCCGCAATAGGGCCGGGAGGACGGTCTGGAACACCAGGGTGCAACTGCCCGCCGTGCCGATGGCGAAGCGGTAATCGCCGCCCCGGATCGCGCCCGGCGCGAAGCTGAGGATTTGCGAGCCGGCCCGGTCGCCTTCGACCCTGGCCCCGGAAATTTCCGCCGCTGCCCGCACGGCGGTCAGGTGTTGGCGCATCAACCCCGGCGTTTTGCGCTTGGCGCGGATATTGACGATGCGGAATGGCGTCCCGGTACACAGGGACAGCGACAGCGCCGTCCGCAATACCTGTCCACCACCCTCGCCTTCCGAACCGTCCAGTTCCAAGTATTCATTCACCATTTCAGGCCCCCGGAATATATTTCACATCATAATCCTTGACCATCGGGATTATGCCGCATTAAAGTCCACATCGAACAAAGCGCTGCTTATAGGTTTTAAAAATGAAAATTCCCTTCTTCGACGCCTTATCGGACTCGAAATCCATCCTGATCGCGGGCGCGGGTGGTGGTTTCGACGTGGCAAGCGGCATACCCATCTATTTATATCTACGCAAACTCGGCAAGCCTGTGGTTCTGGCCAACTTATCCTTCACCGCATTACCGTCCACGGACAGCGAGGAAATCTGTCCAGGCACCTATCGGATCACCCAAGAATCGCGGGATATACCTTATTTTCCAGAGAAATTCATCCTGGAATGGCTAAGCACTAGGGGCGAGAATCCCGATATTTACGCTTGCTCCAACAAGCTGGGGGTTATCCCGCTCGGCCATGCCTATTCGGTGATCACCCAGAAATACGGTATAGACACGCTCATCCTGGTCGATGGCGGCACGGATAGCCTGATGTTCGGCGATGAAGTAGGGGTCGGCACCATCGTCGAGGATGCCTGTTCCATCATCGCGGCGGCCAAAGTTCCCATCGCCCATCGCTATCTGGTCGCGACCGGGTTTGGTGTCGATTATTTCCACGACCTCAATCACCATGCCTGCCTGGAAAATATTGCCACCCTCACCAGGGACGGCGCATACCTGGGTGCCATCGCTTTGACCCAGGATATGGACGAGGGACGGGATTATTTGGAGTTGGTGGAATACCTGAACCAGCGGCTGCCGGGATATATGAGTATCGTCGCCAATTCCATAGCCAGCGCCATCCGGGGTGAATTCGGGAATTTCCATGTCACCCCCAGGACGAAAGGCAGCGAGTTGTTCATCAATCCCTTTATGGGGTTGTTTTGGTTTTTCCAGCTACGCGGCGTGGCTGCGCGGATCGCGTTCGCTTCCAAAATCGACACCAGCGAGACCATGCACGAAGTGGCCCAGGGTTTCCGGCTATTCCGCGCCATGACCACCCGGCGCACACCGAAAAATATCCCCCTCTGACGCGGCCCGCCTAACCCTTGACGCACACCACCTGCTTGAGGGTATGCACGATCTCCACCAAGTCCGCCTGCGCCCGCATCACCGCGTCGATGTCCTTGTAGGCCAAGGGAATCTCGTCGATCACGCCTTTGTCCTTGCGGCATTCCACGCCTTCGGTGGCCTCAATTTGATCGGCTACGCTGTAGCGGCGCTTGGCCTCGGAACGCGACATCAAGCGCCCCGCGCCGTGGCTGCACGAGCAGAACGATTGCGGCTCGCCCTTGCCGCGCACGATGTAGGACCGCGCCCCCATCGAGCCGGGGATGATGCCGAGTTCGCCTTCCCGCGCCGACACCGCGCCCTTGCGGGTCACGAGGATGTTCTTGCCGAAATGGTGTTCGCGCTGCACATAGTTGTGGTGGCAGTTCACCGCCTCGACCTCCGCCGCGAACGGCCGGGGCATGATGCGGCGGATGGCCTCGACCACCTGCCGCATCATCAGCGCCCGGTTGCGGCGGGCGTAATCCTGCGCCCATTCCACCGCCTGCACATAGTCGGCGAAATGCTCGCTTTGCTGCGGGAAATAGGCCAAATCGGCGTCCGGCAGGTTGATGAAATAGCGGCGCATATCCTCCTTCGCCAGTTCGATGAACAGGTTGCCGATGGCGTTGCCCACGCCCCGCGAGCCCGAGTGCAGCATGAACCAGACCCGGTCGGCCTCGTCCAGGCAGACCTCGATGAAGTGGTTGCCGGTGCCGAGCGTCCCCAGGTGGTTACGGTTGTTGGTCTTGGCGAGCTTGGGGTATTTCGCGGTGATTTCGCGGAACCGGGGTTCCAGCTCGGCCCAGACTTCGTCCACCTCCGGCGGCGGATTCGTCCAGGCGCCCACATCGCGGCTGCCGGGCGTGCGGCCATGGGGGACGGCTTTTTCGATGGCCGTGCGCCAGCCATGCAGGTGGTCGGGCAGGTCGGCGGCGGTCAGCGAAGTGCGGGCGGCGATCATGCCGCAGCCGATATCGACCCCGACCGCCGCCGGGATGATGGCCCCGAGGGTCGGGATCACACTGCCGATGGTGGAGCCCTTGCCGAGATGCACGTCCGGCATCACCGCCACATGGCTGAAGATGAAGGGTAGCCGGGCGATGTTGCAAAGCTGCTGCTTGGCTTCTTCCTCGACCGGGACGCCACGGGTCCACATTTTGATATGGTGGCCTTGGGTGGGCTGGATGACTTCGTAGGATTCGTGGTTCATGGGTTTTCCCCTGGAATAAAAGGCGCGATGACAAGGGGTGATGAAATTCCTATTCGCTACCGGCCATAGGCCGACCGGGACTTGAACCCGGAACCTGCGGATCGCTCCGCCGCTTTACCTTATAATCCCATCGGCATTCATCGCGGTAAAAAGTGAAGTAATAACCTACCAATCGAATTAATTAAATCCCTAGCAAATATAGCCAGCCATTTATTAGCATCCTTATCGAAATGGGATTCACTAAATCCATTTCGTGAATTGGCAACAGCGTTCGTAATCGTTGGGATTGAGTTCACAATTTGCTCAGGAAAAGCACCTGTTTTGCGTAGTTTTCTTGAAATATCATCTTTAACTAATTTCGACAGGGGAAGCAATTCGGAAACATTTGATTTTTCCGGTATATGCTCCCTAATATAAGCTTTATATAGCCCCTCTAAACAGGTATACGCCAATGTCACAGCGCGATTAAATTGCTGTGAATCTATCGCCATATCGATGTTTTTTAGAGACTTATTCAGTTTTTCAGAACTCCAAATATTTCTAGGGATATTTGCTATTGGGACAGCGTAGCCACCACCAAATACCATTGCTCTTATTTCATCCGCATCACTTTTAGCATGTGGCTCCAAAGCATCTATAAATAGCCTAAAAAGCTCACAGCGCTGCTCTTCTCTGAATGAATTAATCACATCCCAATAAAAAGCATTCCTAGACGTGCTTTTTCCGCTTTGGTTTCTAAGTTGAATAAATATCTCATAGCTTGGCACTCCTTTATCCACCTGCTGTGCCATACGCAAAAATTCTGGACCACTATAATATGTAGGCTCATTAGAACGATTAATGATCTCAAATAATTTATTATAGGCAGCAATCCAATTTATTTTCATGCGATTTTATTTTTCAATTGATATTGAATTCATAATCATATAAATCCGCCTACTTTTACTGAAAAGCCTTTCCGCTCACCACCCCGCTCGCTTACAAGCCGGGTACGGGTATTTCGGTCAGCCAGTTCTCCACCACCAACCCCGGCACCCTACGGAAATGCCGCTCGTTGTTGGTCACGACCACCGCGTCCAAGCTCAGGGCGTGCGCCGCGATCATCATGTCCATGGCCCCGATGGGCGTACCGGCGGCTTCCAACTGGGTCCGCAACTCGGCATAGCGCTCGGCGGCGGCGCGGTTCCAATCCAGGATGCCCAGGTGGCGCACAAAATTTTCGACCACCCCGCGGTTGACCTTGGCGCTGGAAGAACGCCGCACGCCATATAGCAACTCGGCATAGGTCACGATGGAAATGACCTGCTGGTCCAAAGGCACCGAGTTCATGCGCTGCCGGGCTTCGGGCGGCTTGTTCCTGATGACGAACGAACAGGTATCCGTGTCGAGGATGTAGAGCTTCGGCATCAGAACAACTCCCGCTCCTGGGGCGGCAAGTCTTCCCGCTCCGCCATGAAATCCGCCGTAACCCGGTCGGGATCATCGAAAAAATCGTCCCAGGATTCCGGTTTGGGCGACAGGATCACCTTGTCGCCCTCCTTGCGGATGAACACTTCCTTGCCCTCGAAGCGGAATTCGGTGGGCAGGCGCACGGCTTGGCTGGAACCGTTCTTAAAAAGCTTGGCGACCCGCGTTTCATACATGATGGCGTCCTCCGTTGATGGGTATATACGCCAGTATATGCGCCCCTCTGGTTTCGTAAAAAGCAGTACGACAACGGCGGCCCCGCGCTTTGGAACAACTGTGGATTCGCCATGGCGTTCATCTCGTGATCGTTGCGGTTACGGCTGAACCATTGCAGCCGCCGTGCCAGGGTTTACGCCATTGCTCCAACCCATTGATTTATCTGATCTGCAATCTGTTTCAGGGTCGATAAGCACTCCATCGGCTTGGCGCGTGGTCCGGGAATTTTTATACTCAAGGCTAAATCCTTAGCGAAAATTCCCATGAAGAACCTTGTCGTCATCGGCTTCATCGGCACCCAGCTCGACGCGGGCAGGGCCGCCGGGCGCTGGGAAAGGTGGCGTCCCAGCGTGGCCCTGACCCAGCGCGAAGACTTGGAAGTCCACCGCTTCGAACTGCTCTACACGCCGCGGCACCTGTCCCTGGTCGAACAAATCGTGGCCGATATCGCCGCCGTTTCGCCGGAAACCCTGGTCCGGCCCGTGGCGCTGGACATCGCCGATCCTTGGGATTTCGGCGAGGTCTACGCGGCGCTGTTCGATTTCGCCAGCGGCTACAGCTTCGATACCCAAGCCGAGGACTATTGGGTCCACATCACCACCGGCACCCATGTCGCCCAAATCTGCTTATTTCTAATGGCCGAAGCCCGCTACCTGCCCGGCCCCTTGCTGCAAACCTCCCCGCCCAAGCGCCAAGGCGTGGGCGAAGTCGGCGGCTATGCCCTGATCGACCTCGATCTTTCCAAATACGACGCCATCGCCCAACGCTTCGCCCGCGCCCAGCAAGACGCCATCGCCCTGCTCAAATCCGGCATCGCCACCCGCAACCCGCAATTCAACCGGGTCATCACCGAGATCGAACAGGTGGCCGTGCGTTCCAAGGCACCGATCCTGTTGATGGGACCGACCGGCGCGGGCAAATCCTTCCTGGCGCGGCGGGTGTTCGAGTTGAAGAAGGCGCGGCGGCAGGTGGCGGGCGGTTTCGTCGAGGTGAATTGCGCCACCCTGCGCGGCGATGGCGCGGCCTCGGCCTTGTTCGGCCATGTCAAGGGCGCGTTCACCGGGGCGATGGCGGAACGCGGCGGCTTGTTGCGGGCGGCGGATGGCGGCGTGTTGTTCCTGGACGAAATCGGCGAACTGGGCCTGGACGAACAAGCCATGCTGCTCAAGGCCATCGAGGACAAGACCTTCTATCCAGTGGGCGGGGACCGCGAAGTCGGCAGCGATTTCCAGTTGATCGCCGGGACCAACCGCGATTTGCGGCGGGAAGTGCTGGCCGGGCGGTTCCGGGAGGATTTGTTCGCCCGCATCAACCTGTGGACCTACGAACTACCCGGACTGGCCCAACGCCCCGAGGATATCGAGCCGAATTTGGATTTCTTCCTGGCCCGGCATTCGGCGGAACTCGGCCACCGGGTGCGGTTCAGCGCCGAGGCCCGGCGCAAATACCTGGCGTTCGCGCAGTCGCCCGCCGCCAAGTGGCGCGGCAATTTCCGCGACCTGGGCGCTTCGGTGATGCGGCTGGCGACCCTGGCCGAGGGCGGGCGGATCGCCGAAAGCCTGGTGGAAACGGAAATCGCCCGGCTGCGGGCCTTGTGGGAGCCGGTGGCGGACGGGGGCCGGGCCGGGTGTTTGCTGACACCGGAAGCCTGGGCGGGACTCGATTGGTTCGACCGGCTGCAACTGGAAGCGGTGATCGGCGTGTGCCGGGAAGCGGCCAGCCTGTCGGACGCGGGGCGGCGGCTGTTCGCCGTGTCCCGGAATCAACGCGCCAGCCCCAACGACGCCGACCGGCTGCGGAAATATCTGGCGCGGTTCGGGCTGGATTGGCAGGCGGTCAAGGCCGGGACCACGTGAGCGGGTGTCCGCCGGAGTCCAAAGCAAGCTTTGGGCTCCTGGCCAGGGGCGGCAAAAGGCTCCGCCACAAAATCATCCAGAAACCTTCATCCTGTTGTAAAATCAACGCCTTGGACACAGGTGCCCAAACGCTTGTTTTCCATCGGTTGGCTGGCCGCGGACTCCCGTGCCGGTGGTCCGGCGCCCCAACCCAAGCCCCATGTTAGCGATGACACGGGGTTTTTTATGTCCGGCGGTTGCCGCCGCTTCCCCATCACGAGAACCCGACCCTATCCATGACCACCATCGCTTCCATCGACGAACTCGACCGCTTCCTCTCTTCCACCGCGATGCCGGAACACGGCCTGAACCTGCACGGACTCGACGGCCTGTGCGCCGCGCTGGCCCTCTCGCCCGAGCCCGTGCCGGCCGGGGAATGGCTGGCCTGGGCCTGGGACAGCGAGGCGGGCGCGCAGCGGCCTGGGTTCGCCGACGCCGAGCAGGAACAACGCCTCACCCGGCAAATCCTCACCCATTATGAGCGGGTCAAGGACGCCATCAAGGAACAACGCTTCGCGCCGCATCCCACCCCCGCCGACGGCGATGCGGTCCAAGACGCGCAGCGCTGGTGCCAGGGCTTCGTGACCGGCATGTCGCTGTCCCCCGACCCTTGGGACAAGCTCCTGGACCGCCACAGCGAAATGCTCTCGCCCATGCTGTTGCTGGGCACCGAGCGCGGCTGCAAAACCATCTCGCAGAGCGGCACCCGCTTCGAGGAAGTCGCCGCCGCCCTGCCCGCCGCGGTCGCCGCCCTCCACGCCCATTTCGCCGCCCAAACCAGCCCGGTACGCAAAGCGGAAGGCAAGGTGGGCCGCAACGAAGCCTGTCCTTGCGGTTCCGGCAAGAAATACAAGAAGTGCTGCGGGTAAGGCTTTCCCAACCTTTCCAGTCCTTTCAAAAGCCTATGGAATCAATCACATAAATTTTCTGTGACCTCCTCAAGCTTGCCTAAACTTTCCCTAGAGCATTTTCATGTTGCTTGTACGGCATGAAAATGCTCTAGCACCATTGGTTACTAACTGAATTTGAAAACGCTGTAACTTAAACCGCGCTCCGTTCATAAAGCGTGCGAAAAAGTTTTCGTTCCGCCCCATACGTTCGATAAAAAGGGTTTCCAGCAGGCCGGCGAAACCAGCCCGAACCTGTCTTGCGCGTTCGCCACTTTGGATGAAAACACGGGCCCGCTCCGGCGGTATCCGGGCTGATAAACCGTATAGCCACCATACCCACCTCCCACCGCCGAAGCTAGCCGACCAAAGCCGATGGTTTCCAAGCTTCTGATCTTTGCCCATGTGGGGATATTCGCCGTCCGATAACGGTGGAACGGCCCAGGAGATAGCCAAGGAATACCCTAGGCCCAAGAAAAACCGGCGGTAGTGTTCAACAAGGAGCTGGCGATGCGGGCTGTGGGACGGACTCGGCCAGAATCGCGTCGGCTCCGCCAGTACAAAAGGAGAAGCGGTTCAAGCCGATATTCACGGGATGGCGCACCACCGGGTGCCGGATCGACCGTAAGGCGGGGGCGTGCGTCGCCTGGGATCGAGGCCCGGAAGCCGCGCCCTGCCCGTCTAGACCGGCTTGCGGGTCGAAGGGTCGAAATGGAAACCGGCATAATACCGGCCTTTGTCGAGGCGCGTGAGCCGGGTCAAGGTAGCCCAGACTTCGAGGTCCAGGCTGGGCAGTTTCATCCGCACCACGCTGCCGGCCTCCAGCAGGGGATCACCGTTGAAATAACCGCCGCAACCATCCAAGGACAAATCCCGTACGCATAATTGCGGCGAGCCCCCCTGGCGGATGACCAAGGCGGTGGACCTGAAAGGCCGACGATAATGTTGTCTACGATTTGCATACATGGCACCCTCCTTTATAGCGATTTTATAATGATTATTGAGCGTCAGCGAGCAGTGCATCCCTGGATTGACTATAACCGCGCCCGATAAGGGTTTTAGGCAAGATTTCATGATCCCAGGCTTATTTTAACGCATCCTCACTCGGACCCATATATGGCAATCTCGCCCAACCCTGAATTCAACGTCTACCAAGCCGAACTTTCCGGGCTGACCCTGGTCGAGGCCAGCGCCGGTACCGGCAAAACCTGGACCATTTCCGGACTCTATACCCGCTTGATCCTGGACTCCGGCTTGAGCGTGGATCAAATCCTGGTCGTCACCTACACCAAAGCCGCCACCGCCGAGCTACAGGACCGTATCCGCAAACGTCTCAGGGACGTACTGGCAGCGTTGGAAACCGGCGATGCCAATGGCGACGAATTCTGCCGCGCCATGCTCGAACGCCACGCCCCGGCCCAGGAACTGGCGGTCCGGCGCTTGACCCGCGCCATCGGCGGTTTCGACCAGGCGGCGGTGTTCACCATCCATGGCTTCTGCCAGCGGCTCCTGAGCGAGAGCGCCTTCGAGTCAGGCAGCGATTTCGATTGCGAAATCCTGCCCAACGAAACCGAGTTGCTGCGCGAAATCGTCGATGATTTTTGGCGGTGCGAAGTCTATCCCGCCTCGGAAGCCTGGGCCGGGTTCCTGCTCGAACAAAAGCAATCGCCCGATCTCTGGCTGGGGGAAATCGCCGGGCATGTCGGCAAGCCCTTTTTGAAAGTGCTGGGCGCGGAGGAAATGGCCGATACGGCGGCGCTGGAAGCCGCCTTCCACGCCGCCATGCGGCGGACCGCCCTGGCTTGGCATCGAGACCGGGCGGGCATTGCGGCGCTTTTGCTCGGCCATCGCGGCTTCAATGGCAAGAAGATCACCGCCGCCAAGCTCAAGCTGTGGCTGGCCGAGGCCGACGCCTATCTCGCGCCCTGGCCGCTGGACGGTATGGCGGGCCTCCCTAGCCTCGCCCTGCCCGAAGGCGTCGGCAAACTGGGCGCGGCCACGCTGGCGGCCTGCATGAACAAGGGCCATGAGCCGCCACAGCATCCGTTCTGCCAAGCTTGCCAAGATTTGCTGAACACCGCCGAGCGTTTGCGTACCGCCTACACCACCCGGCTCATGGCGCTGAAACCGCGTTTGCTGCGCTACTGCGATGAAGAGTTGGAGCGGCGCAAGACCCTGGCCCGGCTGTTCTCCTACAACGATCTGCTGAACCGGCTGGCGACGGCGCTGGACGCCGAACAAGGCGAACGGCTGGCGGCGACCATCCGCCGCCGCTACCAAGCCGCCCTGATCGACGAATTCCAGGACACCGACCCGGTGCAATACCGCATCTTCCGCCGGGTGTACGGCGATGGGGGCCAGCCGGTGTTCTTCGTGGGCGATCCCAAGCAGGCGATTTACGGTTTCCGGGGCGCGGACGTGTTCAGCTACCTGGAAGCGCGGCGGGCCGGCAACATCCGGCGCGGGACGCTGATGCACAACCAGCGCTCCGAACCGGGCTTGATCCGGGCGGTGAACGCCTTGTTCCTGGGCCGGGAGCGCCCGTTCCTGCTGGACGATATCCCCTACCCGGCGGTCGCGCCCGCCCACCGCGCCCGCGATCCGTTGCAGATCGCGGGCGATGGCGGCGAGCCCTTGCGCTTCCTGATGCTGCCCGCCGAGCAGGACGAGGACGGCGCGCCGGTCCCGCTGGGCAAGGGCGCCGCCGCCAGCCTCGCGGCGGAAGGCGCGGCCCACGCCATCGCCCGGCTCTTGCGCGGCGCGGCGGCGGGCCACAACCGCCTGGGCGGACGCCCGCTCGACGGCGGCGATATCGCCGTCCTGGTGGCGACCCACCACCAAGCCCGCCAGGTCGAGGCGGCCCTGCGCCTGTGCGGCGTGCCCAGCGTGCGCCAAGGCCAGGACAATGTGTTCGAGAGCGGCGAAGCCTTGGAATTGGAGCGGGTGCTGCGCGCCATCGCGTCGCCGGGGCGCGAATCCCTGATGAAAGCCGCCCTCGCCACCGAACTGATGGGCTATAGCGCCAACGCCATCCACCGGCTGCAACAGGACGAACCGGGCTGGGAAAAGCTGTTCGAGCGCTTCCAAACCTATCACCAGCTCTGGCTGCGCGAGGGTTTCATGCCCATGTTCCGGCGCTGGTTCGAGGAAGCCGGCGTGACCCGGAACCTCCCCGACTACCGCGATGGCGAACGCCGTTTGACCAACCTCCTGCACCTCGCCGAATTGCTGCAAGTCGAAAGCCGCCGCAAAGCCGGGATCGATACCTTGTTGACCTGGTTTGGCCATACCCTCCGCCAAGCCGCGAAGGCCGACGAAGCCGCCCAACTGCGCCTCGAAAGCGACGCCCAGCGGGTGAAGATCGTCACCGTCCACACCAGCAAGGGCTTGGAATATCCCATCGTGTTCTGTCCCTTCGCCTGGGATGGACGCTTGATGCAGCGCCTCGCCACAGCCATCCTGTTCCACGACGGCTGCGAGCCGGTGCTGGACCTGGGTTCGCCCCAAATCGAAACCCACCGCGCCCAGGCGGTGTTGGAGGAAATGTCGGAGAAGCTCCGGCTGTTGTACGTGGCCCTGACCCGCGCCATCTACCGCTGCTATGTGGTGTGGGGCGATGTGCGGAATGGCCGCGATCCGGGCGAAGGCTTGCATACCACCGCCCTGGGCTGGCTGTTGCACGGCAATCCCGAAATCGACGCCGCCGCCGATCCCGCCGCCGCGCTGGAACAACGGCTGGCGCAAGGCGGCCATCCCCTGATCCTCGGGGATGTGCAAGCGTTCGCGGCCAAGCTGGACGGCGGGGCCAGCGTGGACCCCCTGGATCGCGTCCCATCGAGCTATCGCGCCGCCGACATCGACCCGGCCCCGGAACTCGCGGCCCGTGGCTTTTCGCGCACAGGGCTCTATCCCAGTTGGCGCATGAGCAGCTTCACCGGGCTCGCCACCGGCCGCCACAGCGAAGACCCCGACTACGACCTCTCCGCCGAACCCGACACCGAGGACGAGGAAGCGGCGGGCGATTCCATGTTCGCCTTTCCGCGCGGGGCCAAGGCCGGGACGTGTCTGCACGCCATTTTGGAGGACTGGGACTTCACCCATCCCGACGGCGACAAGCTGGGCGAATTGGTGAAACGCAAGCTCAAGGCCCACGGCCTGGACGAAGCCTGGACCGCCACCGTCCGCAAGAACATCGAAACCCTGCTGGCGACCCCGCTCAACAAGGAAGGCGTGCTATTGGGCGCGATCCCGCCGGAAAAACGGCTGGTGGAAATGGAATTCACCTATACGATCCGGGGCGGCGCGGCGCGGCGCTTCCAACAACTGTTGGAAAACCCGGAACACGGCTGCGACCCGCGCTTCGCCCAGGCGGCGCGGCACCTCGATTTCAAGCATATCGAAGGCTATATGAAGGGCTTCATCGACCTGGTGTTCGAGGCGGGCGGGCGCTATTACCTGGCGGACTACAAATCCAACTGGCTCGGCAACGCCTATGCCAAGTACGCCCCGGCCCGCTTGGGCGCGGCCATCGCCCGCGATCATTATTATCTGCAATACCTGATCTACACCGTGGCCCTGCACCGCTATCTGGGACAAAGGCTACCGGGCTACGACTATGGGCGGGATTTCGGCGGGGTGTTCTACCTGTTCCTGCGCGGCATCAAGCCGGGGCAGAAGACCGGGATTTACTGGGATAGGCCGGGATTGGCCTTGGTGGAGGGATTGAGCGGGGTGATCGGGTAGCAGGGGTGTCCGCTGATTTCCGCTGGTTCCCAAGCGGGGCTTGAGAGCCAGCGATCCCCGGCAGACTAAACTGAAAGGATTTATCCCTCGAAATCCCCCTCCCCCATCAGATCGAACACCAAAGTCACCGTCTTGCCGGTCTTGGTGTTGGTGGCGGTGAAGGTGGCCGCGCCGCCCTCCATCCCCACGCTCTCGATCTCGACCGGCGGATCGTCGTATTCCTCTTCCGGGATATCCAGTTCGTCCATCAAGGATTGGTTCTCCTCGGCGCTGAGTTCCATATTGCCATCGTCGTCGATACGCATCGCTGCTGCTCCTTTGAATTCAAAAAACCGAGGATCGGGACCGGCCGCGCCTACCAGGAGCGCACGTCGCCGGTATCCAGATGCACGAAATCATGGCGTGGATAATAACCGACGCCGCCCTGTTGCAGCGCCAAACCCACCCGGTGGATGGTGTGGGTGTCCACGTCGGTCATGCGGATATCCACCGCCTTGCCCTCGATATGCATGGAATGCTCGGCCACGCCATGGCTGATCTTGCGGAGCCAGCTATTGGTTTCGGGCGAACGGTAGGCGGAAATGATCTTGAACGTGCCGTTGCTGCCGGTGAAGACCGACACGGCGAACAGGAGGTCCAACAAAGCCGGGTCCATGGGCCGCGACACCTCGGCGTGGTGGTCGCGCAGGAAATGGTTGAGGCGTTCCAGGAGGCGGGCATCGTATTGCTGCTCGGGACAGCACAGGATGTTCATCTCCTCGTCGGTATTCACATTGTGGAACGAGAGCAGGCGTTCGCGGCTGAAGCTCTTGGCGACGGCCTCGGCGGAGGGCAACAGCATCGCGCCGACGGCGGCGGCACCCGCCCGCTTGAGGAAACCGCGGCGCGACAGGCCACGGACCGGAAAATCCTGGCGGTCCAGGACGAGTTTGGATGGGTTGCTCACGGGAAGTCCTCTTCGATGGAAAAGAAGCAAGCGGTCTTCGCATAAGCATCGAGGAATTCTCCGTAGCCCCCTGACACAAGCGGGTGCGGTTGGGCGGGGAATTCTTCGATACTTGGGCGGGAAATATTTCCCTGGTCGAAAGCCGGGCACTTTACTTGGAAAGCCACGACAGGATCAACCTTTAATTGCGACGAACTACAAAGCACGAAACGCGCCACCCCGGAACCGGCCCACTGCGGACCCGCGATTCCTGGGATAGGCAAAAACAGCATGGAAAACAATGGATTGGCGGACAATCAGGCTATTTCCGCGATGGCGTCGAAATCCGGCACGGCGGGATGCCCCCCCGGAGCGGGCCGGGCCGGGCCGCGCACCAGCCAGCGGGTGGCGAATCCCGCCGCCCGGGCCGCGTCCAGTTCGGCGACGATATCGGACAGGAACAGGATCGCGCCGGGTTCCAGGCCGATCTGGCGGGCGATCGCCCGGTAGGAATCCGGCTCTTGCTTGGGGCCGGTGCGGGTATCGAAATAGCCCGAGAACAAGGGCGTCAAATCGCCGTATTCGGTATGGGCGAACAGCAGTTGCTGGGCCTGGACCGAGCCGGAGGAAAACACATACAGGGCCAAGCCCGCCGCGTGCCACTCCCTCAGCTTCCGTGCCGCGTCCGCGTAGACATGGCCGAAGAACGCGCCGGAACGATAGCCCTCCTCCCAGACCATGCCTTGCAGCGCCTTGAGCGGCGGGGCTTTGCGGTCCTCCGCGATCCAGGCCAAAAGCTGGGCGATGGCCCGCTCGCCCTCCGCCGCGAAACCGCCCAACGCACTGGTTTCGTCCAGCAAACGCACCACTTCGGGATCGCCGCCATGGGCGCGGACGAACCCCGGCAAGCGTTCGCGGGCATAGGGGAACAGCACATCCTTGACGAAGGACAGCGAGGAAGTCGTGCCTTCGATATCGGTGAGGATCGCCTTAATCATGCGTAGGCGGCCAGATATTGCTCGAACTTGGGGAAGCTTGCGGCGATGGCCGAGCCGGTGAAATTGGCGACCCAGCCCTCGGGCGTGGCGAACAGGCGGATGCACTTGAAGGCGGGATTTTCGCCCATGTCGAACCAGTGCTGGATGTTGTCCGGCACGCTGATGAGGTCGCCCTGTTCGCATAGCACGGCGTAGACCTTGCCCTCGGCGTGCAGGTAGAACAGTCCCCGGCCCTCGACGAAGAAGCGCACCTCGAAATCGTCGTGGGTGTGTTCGCTGAGGAATTTGGCGCGGAGTTCATCTTTCTGCGGATGGTCGGGTTTGAGGCTGACCACATCGACCGAATGGAATTCGTAGCGGTCGATCAGCCGGTCGATGGATTTGCGGTAGGCGGCGATCACCGTGTCCTGATCGGCCTCGTGGGAGAATTCATGCTCGGCCCGCCAGCGCTCGAACAGGACGCCGATTTCCCACAGCCGTTCGGCCATGAGGTCGGGGTCGGTGATGCGTTCGGCCTGGGCCGGGTTGTCGGCGGGGTGTATGGTGAGTACGCTCATAGGGTTTTGACTCCGTGCAAGCGGATTTCGAGATCGAACAGGAATTCCAAAGCCTCGACATGGCGCAGGGCGTCGGCGACCGAGTCGCCCCAGGTATAGAAACCATGCCCGGCGATGATGTAGCCATAAATATCGCCGTGCAGTTCCAGGTATTCCTCGACCCGGAGGGCCAAGCGGGGGATGTTCTGGTCGTTGGGGAAGATCGGGATGGCGATGCGGCTTTCGTGGGTGGAAATCCCGGCCAGCGCCTTCAGCAACTCATAATCCTCCAGCACCACCTCATCGCGGAACAGCCGGGACACCAGGGTGGCGCTGGGACCGTGCGGATGCAGCACCGCGCCGACTGCCGGGTAGCGGCGGTAGAGCGAGGTATGCAGCAGGGTTTCGGCGGAGGGCCTCTTGCCGTCGAGGGAACGGCCCTCGGCGTCGATCAGCATGATGTCGTCCGGGGTGAGTTGGCCCTTGTGGCGGCCCGAGACGGTGATGGCGATGCGGCCATCGGCCAGGCGGGCGGAGAAATTGCCGCTGGTGGCGGGTGCCCAGCCCTTGCCGTGGATGAAACGGCCGGCCTCGATGATCTCGTCGGCGCGGCGCTGGAATTCGTCGTTCATGGATTGCCGGTAGCGCTGAGAAACACCGCATTGTAGTCGCCGCCAGGGGATGGCTCAATGCGAAACGGTGCTGAGCTTATCGCGGAAGCCCCGCCGCCCCGCCCTTCACAAGGCACCGCCCGGCTTCGGCAAGGATTCCAGGGAGCCATCGAATGGCGGCAAACCCGCTTTTCGCCGGTCGTCGAACCAGTGGTCGCCGATTTCGCGGACGGTATCCAAACCGGGCGCGTCCACGCCGACCAGCCGGTTCCCCACCAAGGCGATGGGTCCGAGTTCCCGCCCCCGCAACAACGATTTCCGCCAGCGCCCGCCAGCGTCGAACACCACCCAGTTATCCTCCAGCGTGAGCGAATGGCCCCCGGCCAACATCCGCCCCGGTTCCAAGCCCAGCCCGATCATGTCGTTGTTATCCGAATGCGGTCCTTGTTGGATCACGCTGCGCCGCACCACGAGGTTGCCGCCGCCATAGGCGTCGATGGCGCGGGAATTATGGCCGTCCAGGGCGGCGAGGACGCTATCCTCGACCGTCAGTTGACCCAGGCCGGTCTTGAGGGTGTGGCCTTGGTGCTGGATCGACAGGATACGGGTGCGCCGGATCAGGGCCGCGTCGCCCCAAAGATAGAACCCATGCCCGAATTTGCCATGGGTCTGGCCGCCGCGATCCCCGATGAAGGTCGAATCCTCCACCGTCAAGCGCCCGCCGACCTGGCCCAACAATCCATCCTGCACCACATGGCAATGGATATCCCGGATCGTCAAATCGCGGGTGCCGGGATCGAGCCGGACGCAGGCCCCATTGCCGTCCTCGACCTCGGCCCCGGTGATCTCGAAACCTTCGATGACGATATTCGCCGCCGTCGTCACCAAGGGCGCCTTGCCCATGCACACCCCGCCCGCCAGATGGGCGCGCCGGCCATCGGCTCCGCGCAGCCCCTTGAGGACGAGCGGCTTGTCGAGGACCGCGCAATCGCCACGGGTCTCCGCCGCGACCCGGATTTCGCCGCCGGGCGCGACCTGCCGCACCGCGCTTTGCAAATCGCGGGCATCGCAGCCCTGGGCGCAGACGCTGAGGCTGGCGCGGGATGGCGGCGGCGCGGTTGGCGTGGGCGGTGGCACGGGCGCGGGCCGGGCCGCTTCGGTGCGGGGTTCGGGCGGGGACAGTCGCAGCAAGGCGGCTTCCAATTCACGCAGACGGCGCTCCTGCGCGGCCATCGCCTGCCGGAACTCCTGGCGCAGGGACTCGACCTGTTGCGCGACCTCGCCATTCCCCGGACAACCCGGCCCCGGCGCGGCTCCGGCCCCGCCCGCCACGCCGCCCAGGCACAACGCCAGACCCAGCGAGGTTCCGGCCCAGTCGCGGCTCATTGGCCACTGTGCCACAAGCGTTCCCCCAAACCCGAAGACGGGCGCGGCGGACTTTTGATCGCCCCGTCCAACACGGCGGGCAAACCGCGGATTTCGGCCTTGTGGCGGGCGCGGGTAATGGCGGTATAGACCAAGGGCCGATCCAACACCGGGCTTGCGGCCTCGGGCAGCAACAGCAAGACCTCGTCGAATTCCGAACCCTGGCTCTTATGCACGGTCATGGCGTACACGGTCTCATGTTCGGGCAACCGCCCCGGCGCGAAGCCGCGCACCCGGCCATCGGCGTCCTCGAAATACACCCGCAACTCCCCTTCCAGGAACAAGGCCACGCCGATATCGCCATTGAACAAGCGCAGGTCGTAATCGTTGCGGGTGACGATGACGGGCCGCCCGGCATACCAGCGGGTACCGGGCCATAGCCGCCGCTGTGCCCACAGCCGCTCCTCGAATTGCCGGTTCACGCCCCGCGCCCCGCGTCCGCCCTCGCGATGGGCGGTCAGCACGCGGAAGCGGTCGAAGGCCCGCAAGGTTTCCCGCGGCCCGGCCTCGGCGTCCACCGCCGCGAAATACGCGGCGTAGCCCTGCGCCATGCGCTCGGCCAAGTCCTGCACCTGTTTGCCGCGTTCGCGCACGAAAACCAGATCGGCATGGCCGCCCTTGTTCAACAAATCCAGCACGGGCTTGGGGCGGCCTTCGTTGACCAAGCGGGCCAGGGCGCCGATACCGCTGTCCTCGCGGAAACGATGGCTATGGGTCAGCAGGGCCACGCAATTGGAAAGCGCCGGGGGGAACATATCGCTGCTAGCGACCGGCACGCCCGACGCCTCGCGCAGCCGCGCGACGAAATCCAGGCCATAGCCCTGGCTGGCGCAAAGGTCGCCGAACACCGAACCCGCTTCCACCGCCGCGAGTTGGTCCTTGTCGCCCAAGAGGATCAAGCGGGCGTGTTCCGGCAGGGCATCGACCAGCTTCGCCATCAGGGCGAGGTCGATCATCGAGGCTTCGTCCACCACGGCCACATCGATGGGCAGGGGGTTGTCGCGATGATGGCGGAAATACACCGAATCGGGCCGCGCCCCCAGCAAGCGGTGCAAGGTGCAGGCGGTGTCGGGGATGGCGGCGCGGAGGGCGTCGGGGCAATCCAGCCTTTGCTTTTGGTTGCGGATGGCTTCCTGCACCCTGGCGGCGGCTTTGCCGGTGGGGGCGGCGAGGGCGATGCGCAAGGGCCGCGCCCCGGCCTGGGCTTGCAAGGCGGCGAGGATGCGCACCACGGTCGAGGTCTTGCCGGTGCCCGGCCCCCCCGAAATCACGCAGAACCGCCGCAGCACCGCCACCGCCGCCGCCAATTTCTGGCGGTCGGGGATTTCCCGGTTATGGGCGAACAAGCGGTCGAGATCGGCCCGGAGGCGCGGGAGGTCGATGCCTTCCGCGGGACTTTCGGCCAAATCCAACAACCGCACGGCCAGTTTGCGCTCGTAATTCCAATAGCGGGCCAGATAGAGGCGCGAACCCGTATCGAGGATCAAGGGCGCGAACTGGCCGGGCGGGCCGACCAGGCGCGAGCGTCCCAGCCGCGCCTGCCACTCGGCGAGGGCGGGCAGTTCGACCGGATCGGTCCCATCCTCGGGCAGGATCGTGGTACCGGCATAATCGGCGAGGCGCAGGCAGACCTGGCCCCCGGCCACCGCCAGACAGGCCAGCCGCACGGCCCAGGCCACCGCCGGATCGTCCTCGCCGCCCAAACGGCACAGATAGGCGGCGAATTGCCGGCCCAGGGGTGAAACCTCCGGCACGGGCGGCGGGACGGCGGGTTTGGTGGCGGGGGTTTCGGCACTCATGGCACACTCGGCGGGAAGATTGGGATGCGGAATGATAGGCCGAAACCCCGCCTCAACCACAACCGCCCACCATCACCCTGACCTGTCGGCTCGCGCCATAAAACCGGCCCCCGGCTTCGGCGATGGCCAGCACCGGACCGGAGGCGTTGAGCTTGACCCGGAGCGAGGCGTAACCGTCCGTGCCGGGCTCGAAATCGAAGCGGGCCAACAGCGGCCCCGGATTGTTCTCGGCGAAGATGAACAACCGCGTGGTATCGGGCAGGCGGCTTTCGACCGTGACCGGCACGATGGCCCCGTTCTCGGCCAGGGACGGAACCTCCAAACCGACCGCCGGGGATTCGGTCCAATCGCGCCCGCCCAAGGCCGCGGCCAAAGCCGCCTGGAACGCCCCGGATGGCGGGCCGCCCGCCCCGGCGGGGGCCGACCGCGCCGCCCGCCCGACCGCCAGCGCCGCCGCCCAGCCCGCCATCCACCGCAAAAACCCCCGCCGCGTACCGGCCCCGTCCAACGCTTGCATCGTCATGTCCACTCCTTAAAATTTCCGCCAAACCGCGTTCATCCGGCCCCGCCCGCCTGGGAAAAACCGATTGTCTTGTATACTTGCCCCGCCTATCGTACCGTCCGCCCCAAGGCCCATGAACCCCACCCGCCCCGGTCCGCAAGCACCACGGCGGGCTTATACTTAACCTTCCAAACCGCAGCCCATCCAAGGTAAGCCTATGAGTCTATGGAAAAAATTGCTAAAAATCGGTCGGACGGAACCCGCCAAGCCAGAACCGGAACCCACAGCGGAAGCCACCCCGTCCGCCGCGCCCTCCGATCCGGCCCCCACCGATCCACCGGAAGCGGAAGCCCTCATCCAGGAACCCGAAACCGAAACGGAACCCACGGCGGCGGAAGAGGAAACCGAAGACACGGTCGAAGACCCCACCGGGCCACGGCGCGGCGCGAAAACCAGGGAATCCGACGCGGTCCTCGCCCAACGCGAAGCCCTCAGGCGATCCCCCGACCCGGCCGGCTTCGCCCAACTGGCCCGGCTGCTGATCGAGGACAAAGCCCCCCAGACCGCGCTCGCGGAGACCGTGCGGGGCTTGGCGCAATACCCGGATTCCACCGAACTCCTCGCGCTCAAGGGCGACATCCACCTGGGGATCAAACAATGGGCCGAAGCCGACGCCGCCTTCCGCCAAGCCCTGGCGCAAGCCCCCGAGTGGCCCGCCGCCCTGTGCGGCCTCGCCCGGCTGGCGGAAAAGGCCAAGGACTGGGAACAAGCCCTGGCCCGCTGGCAAACCTGCCAACAGCACCATCCCGACCACCCCGACGCCGCCGACTGGCGGGCCGCCGAGGTGCGGGCGCTGATCCGGCTAGGACGCCATGAAGCGGCGGAAACCCTAGCCGCCGCACTGGCCGCAAGCGATCCCAACCGGGCGGCCGGCCCTGTCGCCCTCGCCCAAACCGCCAGCGCCCGCCAGGATTGGGAGGCCGCCATCCCGCTTTGGCAAACCTGCCTGGAACGCTTCCCGGACCATGGCGACGCCGCCGATTGGCGGGTCGAACTGGCGGCGGCCCTGGTCCAAGCCGGTCGCCATGGCGCGGCGAAACAGCATTACCGGACCCTGGTGGACCAAAACAGCCACCTGCTGGAGGCCTACGAAGGCTTGGCCACCATCGCCGAGGCGCAAGACCAAGCCGACAAGGCCATCGACCGCTATCAGGATTGCCTCGCCCTGCGGCCCAAGCATCCCAAGGCCAAGCGCTGGCGGTTCAAGATCGGCAATCTGCTGATGAAGCTCGGCAAGCTCGAAGCGGCGGAATGCGAATTCCAAGCCCTGGCCGACCAATACCCCGGCGAAGCCCTGGGCGAGAAAGGCTTGCAAAGAATCGCCAAACTGCGCAGCCGGCCCACCAAGCCAGCGGCGAAGGCGGAATAGGCGCTCCCCGCCCCGCGGACTCCAAGGAATCCGCGGGCCGGCCCGCGCCCCCCGCCGCGGTTTTTCCCCAAGGCCAAGAACCCAGCCATGGAACGCCTCTACCATCGCTTCTTCGACGCCCTGCCGATCCGCTTCCCGCACAGCGACGAAGACCTGCATCTGCTGACCCCGGAGGAACTGCGGCGGGTGCGCCGCACCGAACGCCGGGCCATGGCGGCGGCGGTCCTGATCGAACTCGTGGCCTATCTCGCGATCTTCCTGCCGATCTACGCCTTCCCGGATGTCTTCGAAGGCCCAGCCGGGCGCATCGGCGGGCCGTTCCTACACCTCGGGAACGGCATCCACTGGGAGCGCGGCCTCTGGATGCTGGGCGTGACCCTGTTGGAATTGTACGCGCTACTGCTCCTGAATCTCGCGGCGGTCCACGGCATCGCGGTGGCGACCGGCTATATCCGGCGCGATCAGCGGGCCGGGGAAACCCACGGCCTGATCCGCATCGCCCTGGAACGGCGCTCGGGCGAGCAACGGGTCTACGGCATCGACCCGTTCGAGGGCTTGACGCCCTGGCTGGTCTATCTCTACCTGTTGTTCAACCGGCTCAAGGGCTTGATCGGCAGCGCCCTGGTGCGGGCGGCCTTGTCGAACCTGTTCGGGCGGGAGTTGCTGCGGGTCTACCTGGATTTCTCGGGGATGCCGATCTACATGGCGGTCAACGCCTACACCACCCACACCATCCTGCGCAACGCCAGGGTGGTGGTGATGGGGCAGACCTCCATCGACCTCATCGTGCGGCGCTTGCCGGAATTCCGGCCCGAGCCTACGGAACTGGGGCTGATCTACGATACCCTGCAATATATCGCGGTCAACAAGCGCGATTTCCACGCCAACCATTACCATCTCACCAAGGCCGTGGTCGAGTGGTTCGGCATCCCGGTCGAACCCTACCATCCCCTGCCGCCGGATTATCTCCAAAAGCTCAAGACGGCCCGCCCGCGGGTCGCCGATATCTGCCATCTCATCATCGTGCTGGGCTTCCTGCTGGACGGGCGCTTGTCCGGGCGGGAGCGCCGCCAACTGGCCCGGTTGCGGGAACTGGGGGTCTTGGATCTGGACGCGGCGGACTTGGAAGACTATCTGCGCGATAAAGACAATATCACACAAATCATTTTAAAATCAAAGACTTGCCAGTTTGCCGACAGCCTCAAAACCGCCCAAATCAGGCCGTTTTGAGGCAATTTTTTCACGAACGTGAAATGTATTTGAGAAGCGCCTAAGCCACCGTCTCCCGCACCTCGAAGGCCATCGAGAACCGCACCGGGTCCGGGCTTTCCAGCGGGTTGAGCGCCCGCATCCGTCCGATGAAGCTCCGCCCGGCCACGGTGCCCCAGTCCCACGCCACCACGAGTTCCCCGCCGATTCCGGCCACCCGCTGAATCTCAAGCGCTGCATCGGCCTCCCCATCCTCCAGATACGAAAATCCGATTTTCAATACCCGGTACAGACGCCGGAGATCGAAATATTCCGCCCCGCCCAAGGACTCTTCGACCACGGTCGGATCCTCGTACCCCAGGCTCCACCCGAAGTCGGGCGGGGTCGGCTCCCATTGCTGGCCGATGAACACCCGTCCGAATTCCAGGTAGCCCGCCGCGTTGTCCGGGTCCGCGAGATCGATCCGCCAGCACGGCAACCATGCCCCGTGGTCCGGCAGGACCACGGCCAGTCCCGGTGTCGCCCCATAATCGGCGACCACGGGCCACACCGGCCCCGTGCCGGAATCATAGATCGCCGTCGCATAACTGGAATCTTCATAGCCCCGGACCCGGATCGTACCGGTGTCCGTGAGGTTGTGCCCGGCCACCGCCACGAAGGTGACGTAGGGCAATCCCGAACCATTGGGTGGCAAGGTGATGTCCACCCGCCCGCCCGATAGGCCCGTGGTCCGCGCCCGCTTGCTCAAACGGCGGTCCTGGATGTTGCCCAAGGGCAAGGTGGCTTCATACGATCCGCCCGACACGGCGCAACGGTCGATCAGGTTTCTGTAACCCAGGATCAGGGCCATATTATCCCCACAAGGTCAATTCTATATTCCCGGTCCGGTAATCGGGCTGCAAGCCCAATACCCGGAATAATTTGCCGTCGCCATAACCGAACCGTGGATAGGTGATCTTCACCACATCCATCAAATCCACGGACAACAATTCCGCCAGCGAGGCATGGGCGGAAACCGTCAAGGTATCGCGGCGGGTACCGTATAGCGCCAGCCGCCGCCCGGCTTCGGTGCCCGCGTCCGCTTGATCCACGAACAGCCCATCGACGGTCAATACCCCGGCCAACGGATGCACGGTCTTGGTGGAGTTATTAGTGCCGGTGTATGTCCGATACTCCAAAGCGGCCCACGCCTTGCGGTAATTCGTGGAATCTGGGTCCATATTGGATTGTACGGTATAGTTCTTGCCGTAGTTCATGGCGATTTGATAATAGGGAATCCCGCGCCCGCTATCATTATTGCTCGATAGCTCAAGCGATGTAATATCCGTCGCCGATAGCTCCAAATCGGGCGTACCGGATGGAGCCGTGAGTATCCCCATCCGCAACCGGCCCAAGCGGTCGAAGCCATACCACGCCCCGACGCTATTGGCTATCGCATCCATCGCCGCGTCGATATTGGACGCATCTGACAACCAGATACCCAATTCCGCCGAATTATCCGCATCCATGGCGGTTATATCCTCATCGACAATATCCCCCGATGACAGGGTATCCGCCCGCAAGGCCAAGGCTTTCAGGATTTGCGCCGCCGTGCGGTCGCTGGTATCGCCTTGAACCGCATCGCACGTCACCTGCCCTTGCGGGCTGCTGCCCAAGCGGAAACAGCCGCCGCCCGGCCAAGCGCGGTAGGTGCCAGCGGCGGGCGCGGTGGCCTCCATATCCGCCTGTGAGGCGTAGTCCGCGCCCCTGGTGATCGCCACGCCATCGTCCCAAACCGGGTAGGCCGTGGCCGGGCCATCGTTGACTTGATAGATCAAGCGGGAAGCATTCGCCAGCGGCGGGGAAACATTCAGCGCATGCCCCCACAGCTTGGGCTTGAGGTTGCCTTTGATATCGTCGGTGCCTTCCAGTCCCGAGAGGTCCGCGTCCAGCGCCACGTAATCGACATGCACCTCTCCCCCCGGCTGATGGGTCAACGTGACCCGGCGCGAGCCGGTATCCTCCGTGAAAGCCACCGATGCCCCGTCAAGCCGCACCGCCGTGAAATCCAGGAGGGTCCCGGACGATTTGCCCCAGGTCAGGCCGGACACGTGGCTCATCGCCTCATCCGCCGTGGCCTGGAATCGCACTACGTCCGCCGTGACGGCAAGGCCGGTCAGATCGTCAAGGTCCACATCGGTTTGGGCCGGGTCCATGCCGGGCGGCACGGTAATCACCAAATCCGTCAGCGCCACCCCGCCGACCCGGACGGCTGCGACATATTGCCCGCTGAAATTAAGCGCGCATCGATAGGTGGACCCGGACACATGAGACGCGGACAGCCAATACGCGCTAGCATCCTCTGGCGAGTCATAGCGGTTGTACATGAGGAATTCGACCGCCAGCGGCAAGGGATGGGCGATAGTCACCGAACAGCCGGTTAAATCGGTAGTAGCCGCCGCCGTGGTGGACGCTATTTCGATATTGGATAGGGATTGCGCGTAAGCGCCACCATAGGCGTCCAAGCGGGCAAACGCGAATTTGGCGGTTCCGTCGCAGGTTCCGGTAAGATTGGCGGAACTGGCCGGGCCGATATAATCGGCCCGCACATCGAATGTGGACGCGGGCAAAGCGATGTCGCCGCTGTCCAAATCCACCGAATAGCCGGACACCGCATCGCCGTCATACCGTACCCCGCCGACCGAGATCAAGTCATGGTTCAGCGTCCAGGTCAGCCCGTCCTTCCAATCCGCCACGGCGGTACCGGATATTTCGACCGTCCTTGCGTTATTACCGGCATATTTCACGGTTTGGACCGGGACGGCCAGTTCCGCCATCCGGTCGCGGATACGCCAAGTTATCCGCGTCAATGAATATTCGGCTTGCTCCATGGTGCCGACAAATACCGTGGTGAATTCGGATAAGGGTTTATCGCCATATCCGGCCAAAATCCTGATTTGCCTGCCATCGAAAGCGTAATCCATGAGATAGTCCAAGTCGCCGGTATTGATGGCCTCGACTATCCCGAATCCCACCGTTGATTTCCCGCCCGTGGTTTTGTCGGAAAACACGTCGCGGCGCATAAGTCCGGGTTGCAATAACCGCGCTTCGTAATGGGTGTGCGGCGGATCGTCGGATGCGCCCGTGGTATAGCCGGACGTTGAAAGGCGAAGGACTATCGTTGAACCGGGTTTATAGCCGGTGATTTCCACCAGGTATTCGGTGATGGGCTGGGGCGGCGGGGGAGTTATCAAGTCCCGCACTGTAAGGCTGGCCGTGGCCGTCGATTCACAAGCCGCGCTACCGGATAGGGGTACGCCCACGGACAGAGCGGCGGTGGCGGTCGCTTCGCAGGATGCGCTACCGGCCAGCGGCGCGTCCACCGACAGGGTGGCGCTGGCCGTGGCTTCACAGGTGGCGCTACCGGATAGCGCCACGCCCACGGATAGGACGGCGCTGGCCATGGCTTCACAGGTGGCGCTCCCCGAGAGCGCCACGCCCCCCCCACCACCACCGCCAGCCACCGGCACGATAATGGTGCGGGGTGCGAGCAGTTGCCAGGGGTTGGCGCATAGGGCGGTCAAGTCGGTGTCGGATAGCGCCCGGCCCGCCCACATCGCCGCCAGCATGATCCGTGAGCCTGTAGATGAATAAAGGGGGTTTGGACCTAAAACCCATTTACTGCTCGACCCCAGCGCAAAACCGGATATTCCAGTCCCCCCCGACCATGTGGATATATCAAGCACCCCGTTATGCGCTATGGTCAATTCATTCGGACGCACCCGTAGCAACACCACGGACAGCTTATTCGCTACGGGGGCCAGGGAGGATGTCCTATAGGTGTCACTCCCAATGCCAGTATCCCTGATGATGCTGAAAACCGCGCCGCCGCTAGTAATCCCCATAACACGGTCGCAAGCGCCCGTATTACTGGCGTCTCCCGACGATTCCACCCCGCAAAACACTTGGGATGTAATTGCGGATGGGATGACAACCACCATCGTGGTTGATTCCTGCGGTCGGCGTTCATCGACAGGAAGCGATGGACTGGATAGGTAGGCGCTGGTACTCGTAATAAGGCATGGCCCATCGGCCAACAGCACGGGCGTGGTGGTGTCGTTCGCGGGCGTGAAATTACGCTGGACCGTGGGGCCGCAAACATAAGACAGCCCCGAGGCGAGGGAACTGCCCCAATCAACGGGCGCGGGCGCGGGGGGCACGGACACCCGTGGGTAGTTGAGGCGGGCCATATCCTAGGTCAGCTCTTGGTAATAGACCGAATTGCCGCTGCCGGACAACGCCGCCCCGGTTTCGTTTTTTGCGATGAGTTTGACGCTACGGAATGGCGTACATCCGAGCGCCGCCGCCAGCGAGAACACGCGGGTTTGCGCGGCGCTGCTCGTGTTGCATGGCAAATCCCCGATCAAGTGCAGGTTGGGTTCATCCGTTGTCGTGCTGCCCGAGGCGGGGCCGCTCTCGAAGTTGGTGCCGTCCAAGCTCAACTGCGCGAACAGCCGGACCCGCTTGTTGCCGGATACCGTGCCCGGCGTGCAGGTGAACTCGATATGCACGTCGTAGGGATTGTTGGCGCTGTTGTTGAGCGTGCCCAGTACGACATAGGTGCTGTTCGCCAGGGAGTTGTGCGCCGAGGTGGTCAGCGAGGTGCGCGTGCCGTAGGTCATGCCGCCCCCTTAATTATCGATCTGGATCGAGAGCGACCCGATGGCGATGGAGGGCGCGGAATTGGTCGAAAGCACCGTTTGGGCCGTGTCCAACGCGCCCCAGAACAGCATGTTGCCGCTGGAACTGGCATCGAAGATCGCGAAGTAGCCGAAGCTGGACCCGCCATTCCAATGCCCACCTGACGGCGCGGGGAAGGTGATCGCGGTCCCGTTGGCGACGGTGCCGTTGTTGCCGGTGGGACCGGCCCAGTTGGTCGAGTTGCAGGTCACACCGACACGGGCGTAGCCGTTGCCGGATAGCTCGGTGAAGGAACCATCCGCGCCCGCCGTGCCCAGGGCGACGTAGACGGTGGTGGGGCCGGTATAAGCCGAATTCTGGAAGATATGGGCCAATAGCGCGGCCTCAAGATAATTACTCATCGCGGACATATAAATACCTACATTGCTTTCGCTAGTTTGTTATTGGATTCCAAAGTGGTTAATCTGCCATCTATTGAAGTCAGCAATTTAACCAGCATTTGGTATCCGGCTTGGTCCACTTTGATACCGGCTTGCAGGGCGTCCCGCTGGCCGGTCATCGTGGTTTGGAATACTTTTATCAACCCATCAATATCGGTTTGCTGCGAGATAGCGGGCACCACTACCGGCGCGGCGCTGGACGGCGGACGGAAATCCACCCGGCCCACCGCCCCACCCGCCGCAAACCGGGCCGGAGCCGGGGCATCGGCATTGAGCGTCACCGGCTCGCCCCGGAGGGCGCGGTCCAGCGCGGCCACGCCATTCCGGCGCACCAGGTCGGCGGTGAACACATACTCGCCATCCGACAGCCACGCCGGGATGCTGTCCGAGGTGCCGGTGCCCGGACCGCGTACCCGGCCCCCACCCGCCAACCGCTTCACCTCCCAGTTATCGTCCGCCCGGTAGCCTTTGGGCTTGAGGTTGTCCACTCTCAGGTTGAAGGGCGACTCCCTGATTTCCTTGACGATGGAATCCACCTGGGAAGCCCAATAGTCCCGCCACTCTTTCCGGCCCTCCTTCGCCGCCGCCCGCAATTCCTTTTGGGCTGCGTCGATCCGTGTTTGGAATTCGAGGGCGGCGGCTTCCCGCTTGGTTTGGGTTTCGGCGGCGGACGTGTTGGCATCGTTGACGGCCTGCACCCCCCGCACCGTGCCGGGTTGGTTGGCGGCGGCGGTTTCGGCGGCGGACGTGTGGGCCGCGTTGGTGTCGGTGGCGCTGGCCGCGCTGGCCGGGGCCGCGCCCGCCGCCCGGTCCTGGGCGTATTGGGCCAGGGCGGCGGACAGCGTGGTCAAGCCGCCCGCCACGTCCTGCAAAGCGGTGGTGTTGCCGTCCAGGGATTGGATTTGCCGTTCCGCGCTGGAAAGCTGGCCTTCGGTCTGCGCGGCCAGCCCGGACAGGCCGGTCTTGACCCAGGCCAAATCCGATTGATAGGCCATGGACGAGGCGTTGTAATCCCGCGATGCGGCCAGCAAGGTATCCGCCGCCCCCTGCACTTTGCCCTGGGCATCGCTATCGCCCGCCCGCGCCTTGCCCAGCAAGGCGGTGAATTGGTCCTTGGCGTTGCGGTATTTGGCTTCCGGGGATAGGGTCGGATCGTTGACCGCCAGCCCGGCCACGTAGTCCCGCCAACTTTTGGCTTGGTCCTTCATCCGGCTATAGGCGTCCTTCACCGCGGTGAAAGAGGCGTCCGCGCTGCTTTGGACCGATGCGGTCAATTCGTCGAACGATCCGGCCAGGGTGATGACGCCCCCGAACAGCTTTTGCCCCGCTTCGGTGCTGGTATCGATCCCGGACACCAAATCGCGGAAGCCCTGGCGGGTGGTGGGCATCTTGAGGCCGAACCGGGTGAATTCCGCCGCCAGGGCGTTCCAGCCCCCCGTAACCCGCTCGCCTTCGGTTAGGAACTTGTCCCGGTAGGTCTGGAGACTCGATAGGAATTCGGACACCCCGCCCGCCGCGTTGGTCATGTCGCGGGAAATACCGGAGGTATCCAGGCCAGCGGTCAGGAAGATGGTGCGGGCGGCGGTCAGGCTCTTGTAGGCGGAAACCAGGTCTTCCGCCGACCCGGTGGCCCCGTCGATGAACTTCCCGACGCTGCTGCCCAGTTCCGCCGTGGCGATGGACTGGCGGACGATTTCCGCCGCCACGTCGCCGTTTTTGTTGGCGATGGCCTTGTAGTCGATGGCCGCGATACCCAGCCCTTCCAGTTCGCCCGTGGCCCGGTTGACGCCTTCCGCCACCCGCGTCAAGGTTTTGAAATAGCCCTCCCCCACGGCCTGGAATTGCCGCAGGCCGGGCACGAAGCGGCGGGCCATGCGGTCGGATTCGGAGGAAAACAGGGCGGATACCTGTTTCGTGATTTCGTCGCCGGACAGCCCTTGCAGCGACAAGCGCCCGAAGTCGATTTTGAAGCCCTTCAGGCGGCGCGTGAAATCGGCGGTGCCCAGGTCGAAAGCGGAGCCAGCGGCGACCAGCCCGTCGCGGATGGAGCGGATGGTTTTGGTGAATTCCCGTTCCACCCCGCTATCGAGTTCCGAGAATACGGTTTTCATCGAACTGGAAACCGTCATCCCGAACGCCTTGGTTTCGGTTTTGATGTCGGTGTAGACCTGCCCCTGGAATCCGTTTTTCAGGACGCTGGAAAGGGTTTGTTGTGGATCGGCGGTAATCCCATAATCGGTAATGGTGCGGGTCCGCTTCATTAAGAAGTTGGTCAGCATCATTCCGGGGTCCAAAAACGCGGGAAGTCCTATCCCGTTGGTGAACTGCCCCGGCTGGGTGATCGTGGCCGGGGCCACGCCCCGGACGATGCTGGCCGATACCCCGCCCATGGCCGCGTCGATGCTTTCCAAAGCACGGAGCATTCCCGCGCTGTAGTCGAGGTCGGTGCTGGAATTCTGCTTGAGGATGTCCAAGGATTGGGCGATGGAATCCGATTGGGCGGTGGAGTCGCCGAACACGGTCCCGGTGCCGGTTTTGGCGGTGGGCGACAGGGCGGCGCTCCCGGAACCGGACCCGGAACCGGACGCGCCGGTTTGGATGCCCATGCTGGCGACCATCGCGGCCACGCCCACAGCGCGGGGAATCGCGGTGTAAACGTCGCCGTCGCGCAATTGGTGGATTACCGCACCAATGCCCTCAACGATGTTGAGGGCTTGCGCCACCGCCCCGAACGCGCCCGCCGCCGCCGACATGGACTCATAGCCCGCCGTGCCTTCCTTATACATGCCCCGCAGGGTCACGGCGGTTTTCGCCAGTATATTGAAACTACTGGCGGCGGTTTCGGTATTCTTTTGGGTATTGTAAAAGTCTTCGTTTACCGGGTCTTGGGTAGAAAGTTCCTTATACTTCGCGCCGATTTGATCTATTTGTTTCGCATATTCCATGATGCTGACGGACAGATCGGCGAAGGCGTTATGCTGCTGCCCGGTAATCTCCCGCCACGTTTCGGCATAATCCTGTTGCCGCTGTAGGGTTTGGTCCCAAATCGCGTTCATCCGCAATTGTTCTTCGGAGACCTTTTGCACGGACCCGGCGATTTCCTCGTTTTTCGCCTTGAGTTCCTGGGTTTTGGCGATGCTGGCCTGGATTCCCGGCAATTCCCCCGCGCCCACCGATTCCGCCGCCGTGCGCGAGCTTTCCGCCGTGGCTTTGATAGTGCCCAGTTCCCGCTTGGACGCGCTCCGGGCCTTCGCCTCCGTCAATTGGTTGTTGAGGTCGATTTGGAATTGCAATTCCCGGTTGATACCCTGGATATACTCGGCTTCCTTCCGCTTGGCGTCGATGACCGCTTGCCCGGCGCTGGTTTCCTTCGCGGCCAAATCCAGGTCGATCCCGCGCCGGTCTTCGGCCAGGAGTTTCAAGGCGGCATCGATGCCTTCCTGTTCCGCTTTCAGCCGGTTGGTTTCCGATAGGCTGAGTTTGTACTGTTCGGCGGCGCTCAATTGTTGGGCGATGCCATCGCGGCGGGCCTGTAGGGTGGTTTCTTCGTCGCCCACCTGCTGCCGTTGGATCGCCGCCTCTTGCCGGTAGTAGCCGATTTGGGCGTCCCTGGATTGCTCCAACAGTTTGAGCTTATCGGTGTAGCGGGTGGCCCCGTCGATCTTGGCACGGTCGGCTTCGAGGGCGGCGGCGCGTTCCTGTTCGATCCGGGCGATTTCGTTGCGGCCCTGGGATTCGTCCAGCCGCGCCCGGTTTTCGCTGGCCGCTATCCCTTGATCAATACCGGCCTTGAATTGCTCCCAAGCGTTATCGATTTCCTTTTGACGGCTGGCCGATTCCTCGAAAGGCAAGCCGCCCGGATATTTGGCTAGGAACTCGTTATAATATTTACTGACTGTAGCAACATAATTCTGGGTTTCCTTGATATTGGGGACCACGCCCTTTTCCAGGGATTTATTGTTTTCCCCGGCATTATAGCCAGCGGCGGCAAGGCGCAAATCTCCATGGAATTTGGCAAGAATGTTGCGGAGATAACGCATTCCGCCGTCGATATTCTCATCGACATTGGCCGGGTCCACCCCATACCGTTTCGCGGTGGCTGGCATCGTTTGCATAACGCCTACGGCCCGCGCTCCAGTCTTGGTGGGCGAACCCAATTTAAGGCTTCCATCCGCATTGTATTGGGCAAACCCGGATTCGGTTTTAGCGATAGCCAGGGCGAAGGCTTCGGGGACTTGATATTTCTTGGCCGCTTCCGCCACCTTCAGCATGATTTGGTCGGTGGTGGGCTTGATGACCTGGGATACCGTAGAGGCGGATGGCGCGGTGCTGGGACCGAACCCTTTTTCCATCATCCGCTTGAGGTCGGCTTCATAGGCTTTGGCCTGGGCATCTTCGGATAATCCATGGTTGAAAATATCCGGCAAGAAATCGCCCTTGGGTATCTTGGCGAGCGCGTCCCCCAAATCCTTGACCAAATCCACGAACTTATTGAAGCCGCCCACTTCGATACGGGCGATGGTCATTATCGGGTCGGCTACCGCGCTGAAATTATCCGCCACCCTGGATAATTCCCCGGCCAGTTGGGCGCTGGACCCGCTGGCTTGGTCCGCCTTGCCGATGTAGGCCAGGGCCGCGTTTTCGATCTTTTGCCATGCGCCGCCGATGGTGGTGGGCATGGACGCGGCTTCCCGCCGCAAGACTTCGGATTGGGACAGGATGGCCTTGATGACCTTTTCGGCGGTCAGGTCGCCCTGTTCCGCCATCTTCCGCAACGATCCGATGGGCACCTTGAGACCATCGGCCAGCGCCTTGGCGAGCCGGGGCGAGTTCTCCATGATGCTGTTGAACTCGTCGCCCCGCAGGACGCCGGATTGCAGGGCTTGGGCGAATTGCTGGATTCCCGCCGCGCCGGACGTGGCGGTAGCGCCGCTGAGCCGCAGGGCCATCCCGATATCGTCGGTCAAGGCCAAGCCCTGTTGCTGGGTCATGCCCAGGTCGCGCATGGACCCGGCCACTTTGGTATACAGCCCCGCCGTTTCCTCCAACGAGGTCATATTGCGCTGGGCGATGCCGAACAGGGCCGATTCCGCCGTGGTGAATTCCTTCTGCGAGGTGGTGGCGAGTTTGAGGCGGGCCGAGAGATTGGCCCATCCGTCCGCCGCCCCGGCCAGTTGTTTCGCGGTCGAAACCACGGCCACGCCCGCCAGGGCGTTGCGGGCCATGCCGTACAGCCCGGCCTCCCGGTTGAGGTTCTTTTGCGCCTGGGACGCGCCCGCGAGTTCATCGCGGAGCGCCTTCACCTGGGTCCGCGCCGCCGCTTGGGCGCGGGCCAATTCCTGCCCGGACGCCCGGCCCGAGGTCGCCAGGGTTTGGTAAGCGGCCCGGACCTTGGCAATATCCGCCTCGATTTCCGCGCCGCCCCGGATGCCCAGCGTGGTGCGGGAATCGGCGATGGGTGTCGCCACGTTGCCCCGTAGCTCGGTTTTGAGCGCTTTCACCTTGTCCGCCGTCGCCTGCTCGGCGCGGGCCAGCTCGCGCAGGGACGCTTGGCCGGACGCCGCGAGATCGGCATAGGCCGCTTTCACGGCGCGGATGTCGGCGACGATTTCAGCGGAACTGCGGATACCCAATATCTCGCGGGCACCGATAGCGGCGGCACCGGCACGGCGGGGATCGGAAGCCATGCCGAACGCGCTCCATTGCTTTGCGGCCTGTTGCTGCTGTGAAGCCTGTTGCTTGGCTTGGACTTGCGCGGCGACAGCGGCCATACCGACCGCAACCCATTGTTGAACGGCGTGCTGTTGCGCGGCCTGCTGTTGGGCTTGCGCTTGGGCGGTGATGCCCGTACCGAAGCCCTGCCACGCCTTGCCGGTAGCGGCGGCGCTGCTTTGCGCCTTGAGGGCTTGGGCCGTGGCCTGCGCCTGCTTTTCCAGGCGGGCGGATTCGGCGGTGGCGGCGGCAAGGTTGGCCCGTTGCGCCGCGAGTTCGGTTCCGGCTTGATCGGCGGCGGTGGACAGCCGCTTGTATTCCGCTTCGAGCTTCGCGGTTTCGCGGGCGGCGCTGTCGTATTCCTTCTGCGCGGTTTTGACAGTGGATAGGGACCGCTTGAGGTCCGCTTCCATGATTTGGATTTGCCCGGCCAGGGCTTGGTATTCGACATGGGTGGGAGCCACGCCATGGGCCGCGAGGTCGGCCAGCGCCTTCTTGGCCAGGGCGGTTTGGATGCCCAAGGAATCGGCCCGCCCGCCCGCCGTGTCCAGGGCGCTTTGCCGGGTGGCGCTGGCCGCTTGGGCGGCGGCAAGGCGGGCCTGGGTGTCCGCCACCTGGGTTTTCAGGCGGGCTTCGGAGACGGTCAGGGCATCGACCGCCTTGGATAGCCCGGCCTGGGATTGCGCCGCCGCCGTGGCGGCGCGGGATTGGTCCTTGAGGGTTTGCGATAGGGTTTGCACCCCGGCTTCAAGCGCCTGCACTTCGGACTTGGCGGACGCTGCGCCCTCGACGGCAATCCCTATTTTTACACGCCTATCGGCCATTGGATTTTTTGCCCTTATTCAACAGAGGTAATGCCGCCTCTTGCATTATCAAGATGCCTTGGAATATCTCGCGGGCCTTGTCCTCTTTATGCCCCAGGTTCCTGATAATACATTCGCACGCGGGCTTATCGAGTCCGTGCCAGATCCATTCGGTTCCGAACGCGGGGAGTTCGCGCCGCCAATCGTGGCGGCACTCGATAAATGCCATGACGGTATCCCAGTTTTCCGGCAATACCTGGAAATCGGGGGAAGCGGCTTGCAGGGTATTCCCCAGCATCGCGGCCAGCGCCGCCGGGGGTAGGTTCATCGCCCTGGCCTGCGCGGCCAGGGCGGATAAATCGGGCGGCGCGGCCTGGGGAGTGGCCCAATACCGCGCCGCGTCGATCAGTTTCCCCGCGCCACCCCGCCGCGCAACACCGCGTCATGGAAGGCGTCCACGATGGCCCCGGCGGCGGCTGGATAGTGGTCCAAGAGGGTTTTGATATTTTCGGCGGTGAACGGCAATTCCGCCGCGTCCGGCCCGGCGATGCCTTCCCAGCCGTCCGCCACCCGCAGGACATAATCCACGTCCCGCAGCAAACCGCCCTGGATGTCCCTGCCATCCAAATCATCCTGTAGGGCCAGGTAGGACGAACGGGAAAAGCGGCGGAAGACCATCTTGAAGCCGATTTTTTCCGGCAAGCCTTCGCCATTGATATGCGGGATGTTGACCGGATATTTGAAGGAATTCCCGGTTTTCGTATCTAAGATGAATGGCATTTTTATATCCTATCGAGATTGGGTTTTACATTTCCAACAAACGCACTTCGTCGTTGCCGCTGGTCCAAATAGCTTTGAAATCCATATCCAGCATCGCGACATTATCGTCATTGCTGTATTTGGGTTTCATCAATTGCGCTTTGGGCAGGATGATATTGGTCCGGTATCCCGCTTCGGTGCCGTTCTGGAGGAAAATAATCCCGGTGGTGGATTCCTGGATCCTGTCGAACCAATCCAGCAAGGCCATCGGCGTCATTTCCAGGGACACGCTGCCTTTCGCCATGCGGTCGGAGATAACCACCGCTTCGCTGCCGACCAATTGGCGATGTTTCACCGTATTGCCCAGGCCGAAGGTGAATTTTTTCAGCTGGACGCCGGTATCGTTGCCGGACATATTGCAGCCGTGGATTCCGCCCATCGTATTGGTGCTATTGAGCGGGACCGGCGTATTGAAGGCGGAATACGAGGGGGTGGGCATGGACGCATCGGCGATGCCGCCATAAAGGCCGGTGAAGGTGAATTTGATGCGCTGCATGTTGTTGGCTTCGGCGGTCAATTCAAAATCCCCCCGCGCCCCGAACATTTTATGCAATATCCCGTCGAGATAATAATAAAATGCTATCGATCCTTGGTCCTTGCTGACCGGATCATAGGCCATGTTCTGGCAAATACTATAATCATCCTGGTTGGTGGGGTTTACATCCCATACCCCGGTTTTCGTCATAGTCCCGGCCCGCTTGGTCGTCCCGTTATAATCAAGTAATACCGCTTTTTCACCGGTTGGGCTAATGTCGATAATAACCCCACGATAGATATTATTCGTAGAGGATGCGTTCGATGCTAACGTAATGGCATCCGTGTTGCTGCCTTGCGGCGTACCCGTCACGGCGGAAGCCATCGCGGTAGCCGCCAGCCCGCACGCCTTGAAAAGCGGATCGAAGTGCGAGGCCGTGCCCGGCGTGTTGGTGCCCGGAATCCACGGGAGGGTGAATTCCAACGTCATGTAATGCGTGGTTTGCAGGGAAATATCGCTACCGAAAAAACCCTTGTAGTAGCTCAAATCCACCGTTTCCCCTTCCATGGGGCTAAGGGTCATATCCTCCGCCAGATAGGCATTCGCCGACCCGGTGGGCGTGGGGTCCACGCCGTAGGAACTTTCCGCCTTGCCAAGCAAGAGGGCGTTTTTCATGAAAATCTTATCGGCCATGGGTTTTCCCCTGTGGTGATGGGTTGGGATCAAGCCGCCGCGTGGGCGGGTTGGATGAGTCTGCGGATGCCCGTCGCCGGGTCGAGTTCATAACTGCCGCCCCGGCCTGGGCTGGCGTCGGTATTCCAGGCCGGGTCGGCTTCCACGGTTTCCGTCGCCGCCGGTTCCTCGACTATCGGCGCGGGCACCGGAGTGGCCGGGGGTTCTTCGGTTCGATTTTCCCGTTCAAAATCGTCCATATCGTCTGTGTCGTCCATCTTCATACCTCTTGATATAGGGTTTGCATCGAATATTGCACCACGTACCAGAATTGACTGGCGTCATATCCAAAAGGATAACCTTCGGTAAATTCCATTTGCCCATTGCTCCTGGCTTGTAGCTTGGGGTCGGTCGTACCAAATACCTTTCCCAATAAGGCTTTGCGGATTTCCCATAACGCTTCATCCAGGTCATCCACGGCGGCCAAACCGCTATTGGTGTTATCCGCCAGATTGGAAACCCCGACGACAATATCAAAGGTCAAGGTAGTTATTTGCGATACCGCATTATTCATGCGGTTCTCGCCGGGAATTTGGCGGGGGAAAATCACATAGGCGGCGGGTAAGGGTTCCTCGTTTTTGCCCTGGCCGGTCAATGCCGCCGCGTGGTCCGCCCGCTTGCCCACGGTGGCGAAATGGCCGCGACCTTGGATGGCCGTTACCAGATCGTCCAGCACGCTAGCCATTGGATACCCCTAGCAAGCGGCCCAGCTCGTGGCTGAGTTCGCGTTCCAGGCGGTCTTCCGCATAGTCGGATAGGGGCTGTTCTAGGTTGGCTATACCGAGTTGATCCGCCGTCAATGTTTTTTCGATAAACGAGGATCGCGCCGGGCTTTGGCGCTGGAAAATCCCCAGCTTCCCGTTGGGCATCCGCGCCACGAACGCGCCGGGGAAATTGAATTTGCCGCCGCCCGCCGTCGCCCCGGCCATTTTGCGTTGCTGGCGGGGGTTCATGCCCTTGGGGCGGATGGGTTCGATCCAGGCGGCGGGAAAGGGCAGCACGCCTACCCATATCGCACCGTTAAGGCTGTCGCGGGCCGCTTTGCGGATAACCAAGCGGCGCTTGATCCGGCTGGGTTTGATGTGGGTTTGCGCGGCGATGGTGCGGCGGGCCAGGGTTAGCGTGCCGTCAATCGTGCGGTTGATGGCGCGGGCGGCGGCGGTATCGAATTTCGATGCGGTCATGCCGATGAAATCCCCAAAGCGCTCCAAGCCTTCCGCTTTTATCGAGATTTTCATGGGGCTTTCCTCAGATAGATAATGATTTCATCGGTGGGCTTGTCCCATTGGAAATCGGCCACCGCGAAGTTAAGCCCGGCGATAACCAAAATATTGCCGATGGCTAGGCCGGGGAAATCTTCGCCATAACCACTCACCATAGGTTGGGGCGGACTCGCCCGGCCATCCAAATCCGAACCAAAACCGGCGTGATAAAACCCTTGGGTCTGGGTTTCGGTATCGCCCTGCACCAGGATTAAGTCATCCATGATCGAGCGACAGGCGGTTTTGGTTTGCTCAATGGTCAAGTGCATGACCCAGCCCTATCGGGGATGCCAGGGATTTTAATAACCATAACTTCCAAAGTTTCACCGGCTATTATGGTTATATTCACTCTGGAATAATCGCCGATTATTAACATCGTTTTGCCTATCCGCTAGGGTTTGGATTGCAATGGTATTATCCTTGAGCAGGTTATTGGTTTCCGCTTGCCTTTGATCCATCCGGTTGAACATATTATCTATGGTTTCCCGCCATTCTTTGCGCTCATCGTGGTGCAGGAATAACAGCACGGCAACCAATAGGGCGGGAAACCCAAATCTCGCAAAACTTTTTGGGTCCATATCGTCATCCATGGTTAGGCAATGGCGCTATCGACCAATACCCAGGCCGTGCCGGAATTGGCGAACTCGGCATAGTCGTTGTTCGCGTCCAGACTGGCAAAGGTGCTGCCGCCGTTGATTTGCTCGGAGCCGTTGGGGTCCAAGGTGATGGCGGCGGCGGTGGCATCGGTTTTCCGTACCCGCAGCCGCGCCCCGATGGGAATGGTGGCGACGGCGGGCAGGTTGACGGTTTTGGCCGCCGTGTTGGGGACCAAGAGCGTGAGGGAGCCGCCCGCGAAGTCGCCGACATTCAGGGTTTCCGCGCCGGTCGCGGCCAGGGTCAAGAGGCGCGGTCCTTCGCAACAGAAATCGTCGAGGCGCACGTCCAGCGTGGTCGCGTCGGTCGCCGCCGCCCGGAAGGCGAAGCCGATGAAATAGGCGTTTTTCGCGGGCGTGGCGCGGCATTGCGTGCCGTCCCACCACACCTTGCCCCCTTGGGTGAAGGCGTCGCTGTTCTTGGCGAGCCGGAACACGCCTTCCAGCTGGACGGAGCCGGTGTCGGCATTGGCAATGTCGGTCCCGGCGATGCCCATGCCGTATAGGCCAAGACGGACCACGGCGTCACTGGATACCGCCGCGCCGGTCGAATTGTCCCAATCGGCCACAGCGCCTTGTTGAATGTAAAGAGTGCCCATGATGGTTTCCTGATAATGGTTTTATGGATTAGGGGCCGGGGTTTTTATAAGCGCCCTGGGCGCTGATAAAGGCCACACCGTGGTGGTATTCGACCCGGTATTTCACGCCGCCGGTATCGAAATCCTCTTCCATCACCACCGTGGGTTCGGTCATGCCATCCAGGAAAACCACCTCGATGGCCGGGGCTACCAGCGGGTCGGCGAACATATACCAGGGGCCAGCCGTGAGCAGGCCGGTATCCACGATGTCCCGGAATGTGCCCATGGCGATATTGGGTTTGTTGCCCGCCGCTACATCGGGGTCTTTCTCGGCCCGGTTGACGGCGCGGGCGGTGCCGGAATTGGCGGCGGAACCCACCCAAAACGCCGGGCGGATGGTGATTTTGGCGTCGGGGCCATTGCTGAGGGTTTGGGTTGCCATCGCCACGCGCCCGGCCTCGAATGAGGCCATGGACGGCGCGGAACCGGATGCGGCTAGGTTGCCATGGTCGGCGTGGAATACCGCCTTGCCGTCACTCAGGGTGGGATTGGATTCCAACAGGGTATAGACCTTGTTTTCCACCGTGCGCTTGGCGGCGCGGCCCAAGAGGTTGGTGATGTCGCTGATATAACCGGTATCATCGTTGATGATGGTTTCCGGGGTTAATTGGATGATATTCCCCTTGCGCTTGGCTTGGACGCTTTCGGCGGTGGCATCCGGGATGGATTTGTAACGGTATTCGCCGCTTTCAAGCACATCGTCGAGGTTGCCGATGAGGCCGGGAATCAGGCGTTTCCATTGGCGGAAATCGGATACCGTGCCTTTCTTGCAGAATATTTCCCAGGTAGTGATTTCCTGGCCGAACCCGGTCAATACCATTTTGTGCATGGTATTTTCGAGGAGTACCGACAGATCGGAGGTACTCACGCCCTGCCCCCGGACCCCGCGCAGGGCGGCGCGGGCCAGGGTCATCGGGTCCATGTGGCCGGTCTTGGTGCCCTTCCGTTCGAGGGAGGCGCGGGCCAGTTCGATCAGGCGATAACCGCGGAGTTCGTTTTGCGGGTCGGGTTTGTCCGCGCCACAGCGGGCCATCACGGCTTGTCCTACCGCCTTCGCGAATTTTTGGTCGTCGGTTTCGCCGGTTTCGATGCGGGGGGTGTAGCCGGGGGGATTGGCCGGGGCCGCGCCCTTGCCCAGCGCGTCCAAGAGCTTGGCGGACGCGGTGGGCACGTCCACCGTGTGATCGTCCATGCAGGCATCCATGAGCGCCGGGACGCCTTCGTGTCCGGTGAAACGGGCGAACACGTCGCGGATGCCCTGGCGGCGGGCTTTGTCCTTGGCCAGGGCTTGCGCTTCGATGGCCTTGGGATCGAGGGCCGGGCCGGGCGGGGGATTGGTTTGGGGATTTTCTTGGGCCATAGGATTACCTTGGGTTGGGTGGGCGCGGCCTTTGGGCCGCTGGAATCGGGCATTGAATCCGCTCGCCAGGGCGGCGGCTACCGGGAGGGGATCGGTGATTTCGTCGCAAAACCCCATGGTTTTGCATTTGTCGGCGGTGTAGTAATGGTCCGTACCATCGGTCAGTATCCCCATAATGGTTTCTTTGGGCTGGCCGGATTTGGCTTGGTAACAGGTCGCCATGGCTTCCGCCCATATATCCAAATTGTCGGCTTGGTTCCGCAATTCGGTGGCATTCCCCGACACATAAGCCCATGGGGCATGGATCATCATGATGGCGTTTTGCGCCACCGAAACGGTTTCCCCGGCCATGGCGATGAGGGACGCCACCGACATGGCGACGCCTTCAACCGCCGTATCGCAGCCGCCCGGATGGCGTTTGAAGGCGTTGTAGATCGCCAAGCCATCGACCACCGACCCGCCCACGCTGTTGATCCGGCATTTAATACGCCGGTCTTTGAATTGCTCGGTTTGGGCCACCAAATCCTTGGCGGTGATACTATTTTCCGGGTTCCACCAATCTTCGCCGATGTCGCCATAGATCATGATTTCTATGGTATTGGGGTCGGCGGCGGCTTTGACTTTCCACCATTCGCCGCTCGCCAATACTTCCAGGGGTTTAGTCATTGTTATTTACCGGGGTATTGTCGTGGGGAATCGGGGCGGCATTATTGGCCGGGTCGGCGGCATTGACCATTGCCATCTGTTTCCAGCGTTGCCGCCACGTGTGTTCCTGGCGCAGCACGTCATCCGGGCTTTCGCCACGGCGGCGGATAATCTCGGGGCCGCTGGCATGGCCGTTGCGCTCCAATCGTTCCCACGCCTGGGATTCCTTGCCCGGATCGATCCACGGCATTTGGGGACCGATGTAGAGGGCATCGTCCAAGGTGTCGAGGTCGATGGTCGATGGGAGTCGAAGCAAGCCCGCCGCCAGAGCCGCCGCCACGAAGGTTTCGTAGACCGGGGCCACGAATTGGGCGGTGAATTCCTCTTGCAGTACCAGATAGTTATTCCAGGTTTCGACCAATTCTTGCCGTTGGCTGGAATAACTCCCAAGGTAAGCCTTGGATAGGCTAGAAAAAGAGGTATTAACGCCGGAAGCGACAGCACGTAATTGACCATTCCTATGCTCCGCAAGATTGGTGTTTGGGCGGGAGGTATCGATAGTGCCGATTTCTTCGCCGGGCAAAAGATCGTCGAAGATCATGCCGGGGCGGAATTTGAGCGCCCGATGCGGGGAATCTTCGCCTTTGTGGCTGGCGTATTCTTCGGGACGGCCTTTCTTGATATACGCCGCCATACTCGCGGCGACTTTAGCCGCGATACGTTCGGATTCTTCGTAGTCTTTGAGGTCGTCCAGGCGGGTCAGGACGCTGGCGAATATGGATACCCCACGACATTGGCGGATGCGGTCGAATAGCCCCACCAAGTGCATACGATCCGCCGATACCCGCCGAATCCCGGTGGAGCCGGGCGCGATACTCCATAGGTTGACGGCCAGCCAATCCCCCGGATGTTGCTTATAGAGGTGGTAGGCTACCCGTTCGCCCCAGGCGTTGCGTTCCACGCCCATGGTGATCCAGGGGTCGCCGGAGGCATTGAGTTCAAAGGGCAATAGGTCGGATTCTATTAACTCTATCGAGTATGGGACTTTGGAACGGTGGTTTAATCCCTGGATATTCCCGATCAAATCTTGATAGAGGAATTCGCCATCGCGGACCCAGGAACGGGCCGCTAGGCGCTGGGCACCGGCCCACCGGAAGGTACCCGTCACTTCCGGCTTCTTTCGCTCCCAATCGCGGTGGAGTTTGCGGAGTTGGTCCGCGACTTCCAGGTTGATGGTGCCGTCTTTGTTGCAGGGTTGCGGCTCGATGCCGATGCCGTGCCCGCCCGCGATGTTGGCGACCAGGACGGCCAGAGCACCACGGGCCAGGTCGTGGTTTTGTTCGAGGTGGCGGGCCTGTTCACGGAGGGACCGGCCCGCCCGCAGGGTCGCGCCGTCGCCGCTGGCGGCTTCGCGCCGACCCTTGCGGAGTGTGCTGGGCTTGGCGGCTTCGTAGGCGGCATGGACGCGCCGGTAATGTTCGCGGCTCGCGGCCCACTTGGGCGAGAGGGCGAGTGCGGCGCTGTCGATCCACGCGCCGACATGATCCAACAGGCCGGGGCGCTGGTCCGGGGCGGGTTGGTCAGTCATCGCGGAAACTCGCTTGGCTGTAGCGCGGCCCACCACAGCCACGGGCGGCGCGGGCTTCGGAGGCGACTTGGCGCTCTAGCTGGACGATTTCGGCGCGGATTTCGGCGAGGTCGGCACGGGTCACTTGCGTGGTGCCGCCGTGTAGGCCGGGCACTTGCACGGATTGTCCGCCCGAGAGGATGGCCCTTTCGGCGGCTAGGTAGGCTTGTAGGCGGTCGGTTGCGGTACTCATGGGGCGATAGGATGCGGTACCGGCTTGTCCAGTTTCTAGCCAAGAAACCGGACTATTTTTTAGCGGCTCTAAAATCGCTGGAAGCCACGGCTGGCGCGGGCTGCGGGGGTTTGGGCGGGGTTCGGGCGGGCGGCTTGGGCAGTCCGGTCGCCGGACTTTTTGGGCGGGACGGGCGGCTTGGTTCCACGTGGAACTATTTTTTTTGAAAAAAAAGAAACGCTTGCCGACATTTCTAATTGTGAGAAATCCTCACTTTTAAAAACCAAGCGGGGCGAATTGCGCCACTTTCACGTGTGAAAATAAAAAGCCCGTCGCCGGGGGGCCGGGGACGGGCTTTCGAGTGGCGGGCAATTAGCCTTGGGGCATCAGCCGCGCCATGCATTGGGCCACGATCTCGGGAATCAGGCCGATGGGGACGCGCTTGCCCACCAGGGCTTCGATATCGCCCCGGCTGGCCGGATCGACCACGGCGGCGGTCAGGGGCAGGGGCCGCAGCTCGAAGGGTTGGCGGAACGTCACCAGGAATTGGCGTCTGTTCAAGGCGCGACCGTACAGGCCATTGGCGATCATGAGCAGCGCTTCCCCGCTGGGCGGCGGGGCCGGTGTCCCGGCCCGGCCCGCGTCCCAGCACGCCTGCATGTATTGGTTGAGGGCTTCGCCCGCCGCGATGCGGAAATCGAGGTCGGTGAAAAGGCGGTCGTCGGGGGCGGGCAGCGCGCGCATGTCCGTGGGCTGGGGCGCGGGCAAGGCGGGCCGTTCGCCCTTGCGGGAACGCACGTAGCACCAGGCGCGGGCTTGCGGGTAGCCGACGCGGCGGCGGAACCAGTTGCGGAAGTGCTTCTTCATGATCTTGCCCAGGATGGAGGCCCGGTCCTGTTGCCAGGGTTCGCCGGGCCAGAGGGCTTCCAGCAGGTCGGCGTTCGTCACTTGGTCCTTGTCGGCCAGGAACTTGGCGAGTTCTTCCGCGATGTCTTCGGGGTGGAGCGTGCCGGGCATGGGAGGAACCTGGGGCGCGGGCGGCGGCGGGAGGGCTGCCGCCGCCGCTTGTTCTTCCAGCGCTTGCCAGCGGTCCACCAGCGCCCCGGTGAATTCGGGGGAGAGTTGGGCGACGATGACATAGCTGTCGCGCTTGCCAACGTGGTAGACCCCTTCGGTAAATGGGTGTCTCTTCGCACCGACAATTGGTGTATCCACCAATGGTGGACGGACGATAACGCCCTTGTCGGCTAGGCGCTCAATAGCACGCTTCACGCTGTCATGGCGGGATTTAACCAGTTCCGCTATTTCGCGGCTGGACATGGAAGTTACGGACGGATTGAGGATAGGGATAGGCGTGTTAGCCATGATGACGGACTCCTGTGTGTGAAGTTGAATCCGTCGCGTCTCTTTTGCCGAGAGGAAGGCGACGGACGATGCGTGGGAGGCAAAAACCGGCACACAGGAACCGGCCACGCTTGCGCGTGCCCACGCACCGCCGCCATCACTCGATAAGCGTGCCACGGGCATAAAAAGACCCATGTACGCATGAATTTGGGGCTATGCGCCTGTGTATTTCGCGGGTTTTGCCGTCCCGGCCCCGGATGCGTCCGGGGAGCGCGGGAACTGTTTCATAAATAGGGAGCAAAGTCAAGAGAACTAGTTCCATTGATTTTGCGAAACATTGGCGCACAATCATAACGCAACAGGGATGGTACGATGTGAAATCCCGGCCCGCGTAGAACGAAATAGGCGGTACCCCGCCGTATTTCGCCGCGTGGCCGGTGTGTCACATTCGGCGGAATATGTCCGCTCTACGAACCTACTTAGCAATTTAAAATTAACTCATGGAGACAAAAATGGATCAAAAGATTAGTTTGCCTGTACTTATAGACATAACCATTGATAATCAGAAAGGCCCTAAAGTAGTAGGAGGACCCGCCTCTTTCGATACAGTCCGAAGTGCCATAAATAAGGTGATAGAAAAAATTGATGTAGACAAAGTTACCTTACATCAATGCTTAGATGCTGCCAGCGTATTGGCAAGCCAGATAAAAAGCAAAATCTCAGAAAATCACGATATCACTCCTGATGAGCTTTCAATGAAATTTGCAATTTCTTCAACTGGTAAGGTCGGCTTCCTTGGAACTGGCATGGACATTAAAGGAGCCGTTACATTTGAGATTAAATTTAAAGTGAAAAATTAACGCGGAGGAGCCCATGACCTGGCATAACTCTCGACTTATCGTAGGTTTTAATAGTCATTTTAATATTCATGACCTTCATGGTTATAATTCACCAATACAAAAAGCGTCAACGCAGTTTGATGGCATGGAGGGTTTTCTTAAAGTTATTAAGAACTTTAGAACTATGAATGCCGTAGTCGTAGAGGTGGTGCCAGAAAAATTACATAAGTTTGCTGACGACGTCACTAAGCTCGACTCAGTGGAATACTGTGATTATGATTATCTTACAAAGATAAATTCATTTGATGCCCATATTCGTTTGGATCAGCGCCAATTTCTTACTGGTGCCACAGATGTCTTCTCGCTTCATAACCTGGATTATGATCCACACGCAGGAATTGGTATAAAAATTGCTTTAATTGATACTGGGATTGATCCGCACCCCTACCTACCTTCCATCTCATTCTCAGAAGCTTTAGGTAACTCATTAGGTTGGCACGAGACGGTACGTGTAAATAGTACCGCCGATTTTTTAGCACAAGTCGCTGCAATTGAACAGCACTTCAATCAACATAAGAAACTCTGTGATGCAGTAAGCGTCCTTATTAAGCAAGAGAAGGAAGACAGATGGAATCTTTGGGAAGATGAAATATTAAAATGGCTTAGTGGGCAGAAACGGACATCAAGGCCCGAGTTACCAATACATACCGCCATCTATGGTGCAATGAGAGTCATCAGCCCTGAAAGCAAAAATATACTTGATGATTCGTTGAACTTAACAGACACGGTTGGACATGGATCAATGATGGCAGGGTTATTAACTGCAAGACCGCCAGCGGAGTATATAATTTCTGATTTCAGGAAGCTATCGTTTATTGGTGGGTTAGAAGACTCGGATGCCAATGCTTGCGACCGATATTTTCAGAGCTTATTAGATTTAGAAATTGACGTAAGAGGGATCGCCCCTTTAGCTGAGCTTGTTGTGCTCAAATGTTATAACAAACCACGATCAGGAGAAATAGATCAATCTAATGATTTAGTCGCAGTTATTGAAGCATTGGAATATTGTGAGCAAATAGAACTGGACTTAATACTATGTTCGATATGCTTTTCTAAAGTGGAAGACCATCGCAAGGTTGTTTCACTATCCAATATAGTTAATCAGCTAACAAACCAAGGAAAACTAATTATATGTCCAGCAGGAAATGGTAAAAATGGAGGGGCTTGTGGCTTAGATTTACCGGCATCTTTGGACGATGTTATATGTATTTCAAGCGTCAATTTCGACAAGGTTAATCGCAACATCATGTCGCTATCTAGCTTTTCGAATTATGCGGATATGGATGCTAATGAAAGCGTAGGGTTCTGTGCATTTGGAGGAGATGAGGATAATACGGTTATATCCTTATCTAATAGTTTTGGCTTTTCCACAGCTTGTGGAACTTCGGTATCATCAGCCATTGCCACAGCAATTTTAGCAAGAAAAATGTCATCTTATTATTTAGAGGCTGTTAAAAACAACTATAATATTTATGTTCCTTTTAAAGGGCCTGTAAATCACAAACATGTTCCACATCTCGTTTATCCGCAATATTCAGACAATCAATATCATAGCAAAAAGGTTGGACATGTTCTAAAGTCTGCGCAGAATTCTGCCAATAAAAGGTTTTTTAATTGTTATATGGTGCCAGATCAAAAATATGGATATGGCCTAATAAATCCTTAATTTATTGATAGGGCCGTAGGTACGATTAGCGAAGCGTAATCGCACGGTTTTATACCCTCCGATTACGCTGTGCGCTAATCGGAGCTACCGGGCTGAAATTGCGGGATTCCTTCCGGCCAGGGGTTGGTTGAACTTACAAGCCCCGCTCTGCGTAGCGGGCCTAACGGGTCATTCAAGTGGGACGTGGGGCAAGCAACATTTCTCCGAATCTATCGCGGAGCGCCGCGCCCCTTAGCTTTTTCGTTAGCCGTCTATACAAAAGGAAATTTCGATGTCAGAAAGAGTTAACCTTGGAAAGGCCGCGCCGGAGCTATATCAAGCAGTTATCAACCTTGATAAGCTGACCTCACAAGCTACTTTGTCTGCTGGGATAGACGACGGATTCTCACACCTCTTACGGCTTCGCGCATCACAGCTTAACCATTGCGCTTTTTGTATCCGGCTACATACCCGTGATGCGTTGAGCAGCGGCGAATCCAGTGACCGTATCAGTGTTCTGCCCGCATGGCGGGAAACTAGGTACTTTACGGAGAAGGAACGGGCTGCGCTGTCATTGGTAGAGGCAGTTACGCTGATCGCTGACGGGCAAGTACCAGAGTCCGTCTATGAGCAAGCAGCGGCCACACTTTCCAAGGAAGAAATTTCGGCTATTGAATGGCTTTCTATAGTCATCAATGCTTGGAACCGAATTGCCATCTCTAGTCGTTATCCTGTTGAGGCTTGACTAATGGCTAACAGGGCCGTAGGTGCGATTAGCGCAGCGTAATCGCACGGATTCCATGCCTCCGATTACGCTACGCTAATCGGAGCTACCGGGCTGTATTAGGGATCAATAGAAAAGCCCGGTAGGGTGGGCCGGTATTCCCGGCCCACCGCGATGCACGGGGGCGGTGGGCATGGGTACATGCCCATCTGGTTGGAACATCCGGTCCCGGATCAACACGCCGCGTTTGCGAGCGCTACTCCCTTCCCGCCCTAAGACCACCCACTTTTTGGCAGGCGGTAGATATGGCTGAGAATGTTCTTGACCTGCTGGGGTGTTTGGGGAGGGGCCTGGGCCAAGTGCCGATGGACGCGCTCGGCCCGCTGCTGGACCGTCATGGCATGGGGCAGGTGGTAGAGGGAGTTCTTCCTGACGAGGCGGATGAGGTATTCGGCCGGGTTGAACTTGGGGGAGTAGGCCGGGGTGTGGAGGAAGTCCACGGCGATGCCCTGGGCCAGGGGGATTTCCGCCAGCAACTCGGCCAGAGCGGCCTTCATGGAGTCGTTGTGGATGGAGCAGTTGTCGAGGATGCACAGGATCTGGCGGAAGCCCAGGCTGGCGTAGCGCAGGACGATCAGGGCGATGACGTGGACGGCGTTCCGGGTTTTGGCCTGGGGCTGGAAGTCCACGGTGGTCTTGCCGCTGTTCAGGTCCAGGGCCAGGAAGCCGTTCAGTTTCTCCCGCCGCTTCTCGTTGCTCGGCGGCCCCGGGGCGGTGTTCTTCTCCGCCCAGGCGTAGTGGGTGCAGGTCGTGGACAGCAGCGCGAACTCGTCGAGGGCTACGAGGGCGGTGCCGGGGTCGGCCTCGGCGGTTTTTTTTCGAGCGCCTCCACGAAGCCGGCCCGCTCGGCGGGCTGGGCGGGGCCGTAGTCGCGGTGGGCGCGCTGGTGGGAGAGGCCCAGTTCGTCGAAGATTTCGTAAAGCCGGTTGGCGCTCAGCGGCAGGCCCCACTTCTTAACGAGCAAACCCTGGACGTGGGCCGCCGTCCATTGGTAACTGTCGATGCCATAGTCCGCCGGCGTCTTGTGGAGCAGGATATAGCGCAGGACCTTGCGCCGCTGCGGGTTCAGGGCTTGCGGGCGGGGCCGCCTTTGCGGGGCCAGCAGGGCGTCGAAGCCACCATCCAGGTAGCTGTCCAGCCACTCCTCCAGCGTCTTGCGCTGGACTCCCTGGCTGCGGCAGACCCCGGCCATGCTCTCGCCGTCCCACAGGGCCTTCAAGGCCAGCAGCCTACGCCGTCGGCTTTGCTGCTGGTGGCGGTAGAACAGCGCCTGCCACCGTTCACGGTCCTGCGGGGCCAGCCGTTGGATGCGGATACAGCGGTTCATCGTGCCTTTCCCAGTCCAGTTCGATTGCCTATAAGCTTAGTCGTTCTTTAGACGGGAAGGGAGTAGGTGTGGTTAGGCGGCATTTTCGCCGGATAACACCAAGTTAGAGTTACCAATGCCATTTACACGCCGAGATGTTCATATCGCTGATGTTTTCAAAATTGTCGAAGCTGCAGAGGAAGACAATCTAAAAAAGCGATTTAAGCGCTTGCATATCTTGTCGTTCCCGAAATCGTGGGTAATAGATTTTGAAAATAATTCATTCCTCTTTCTCGTACCTAGCGAATCCCGTGAAGAATCTTGCCAAAACCATTATTTCTTGTATTACCTGAATCGATATTTTGAAATTCGTGCAACACACACGTTTGGTAACGAAATCTCTTTCCATAGGTTTCCCAAACAGTTTGAATCCAAAAGAAAAGAAGTACAGGCAGTATTCTCAGAAGCCATAAAAGTCCACGGAAGATTTGGATATGGGCCAAACGGATTTAATAACACTTTGGACACGATTTTGCGCCCCGACTCCCTTGATTATTTTGAACCTGTATATGTTAAAGATGACATTCAAGCCCCATCAATGTAATAGTTTTATACGCACGAACTCTAACCCGGCGCTCAAGCCGACCCGCTTCCGCTACGCTCCAGCGGTCGGCTTAGCTCTGCGTTAGGCTTGTCGTTGGCAGGGTTTAATTAGGGCCGTAGGCGCGATTAGCGCAGCGTAATCGCACGGTTTCAATGCCTCCGATTACGCTTCGCTAATCGAAGTAAAGTATTAGGCGGGTCCGTTCAATTCCTGGTTAAGCTTGAAAATAAGGACAATATATGAATGTATATTTTTCAGATTACTTTGGCATTGATCCACTGTTGCTGGAGGAGTATGGAGCGCTAAATATCTCACTGATTAACGATCTGCCATTATTTGTTGACCCGTTTCTTTTGTTTAATAGTGAAAAAGAGCAATATCGAAAGCTACATGATGACATTATAAATTATCTTCGCTTTCTACGAGAGATATCCTCATCAGACGGTGTGAGGCTTGGTCTGATAAAAAGCTGGTATCTTTTTCCAGAAATTAAACAAAATTGGCTCGGGTATAGCAAAGTTGGAAATGGTGGTAGTGGATTAGGTCATAAATTTGCAAATGCACTTAACGCCAATCTTAACTCAATATTTAATAATTTTGGAAAAGAAGAAGTAACGAAAGGGAGTCACTTAGAAAAGTTATGCCTAGTAAAGGAAGGGGTTGGTAGAGACAATATTAGCGACTTCACTATGAACCTTATCAAGGGCTTCTTATGTGAATATACTCAAGATTTTGCAAAGCAACATATCGGAAAAAGCGGCGCAAAAAAAGTCTCGGTTAGACATGTTTTATTTAATTATAAGACAAGAAGTTGGGAGCATGGAATATATTATTTGCCATACATAGACGGTGATTATGTTCTTTTAACACCAAAAGATATTCTTACCAAAGATGACACATGGATAAACAAGCACGACCTTATTGGCGACTTTGATGAAATAGCACACTCCCTTCCGAATGCAGAACTCAGAGCGCAAGTGAACGAATATTTTTTAAGACTATTGCCAGACAATGCAAAGAAGAAAGATATTGATCGGGCCGCAGCTAGGGTTTACTTGCAATATCCCGAGCTTATTGATCATTACATACGATATAAAGAGGATCATGGTAACGAAGCTGAGAAACTGAGTGCGTCAAAGGTTAAGGCAACAGAAAATTTATTTATAGAAGGCGTTGAAAAACTAATTAGAGAGTTAGGGCGATCCAGCGAATTTTTTGAAAAAAACTGGGACACTTTCGAGGAAGCCTATCAGAGAGTTGTATATTTAAAGCAAGTTATTGAGAAGAATGATGGCTATAGGTTTTTCTATGTTAAAGGAGAGCCAGTAAAGAGAGAATCTGACTTGCAGTTAATTTTTAGATTAACTTGGTTTGCAAGTCCATCAGATGTTAATAGTGAAGTAAATAATGGACGTGGCCCTGTAGATTATAAAATATCCAGGGGCGATAAGGATAAGACTCTTGTTGAGTTTAAACTTGCCAGCAACAGTAAACTAAAAGCAAATCTTGAAAATCAAGTTAAAGTATATGAACAAGCAAATAACACCAGGAAATCAATTAAAGTTATATTGTACTTTGATGATACGGAGCTAAATAAACTTTTAAGAACATTAAAAGAATTAAACTTAAATCCAGGCAAAGAATTAATTCTAATTGATGCCAGAAAAAGTAATAAGCCATCAGGTTCAAACGCATGAACCCAAGCATCACAATTAGCTTAAAAACGCTGTGCCGGTGAGACTTTTCTTAGGGCCGCAGGTGTGATTAACGAAGCACGGAGCTACGGGGCTATGACGAACACTGTAAGATTTCCGAAATTATGTAGCAGTTGCACAAAGCTTGGGCAATAATAAGGCGCAAGCCGGAAAGCTTGCGCTTGATGGGTAAGGCGAATAAAAAAAATGTCAGTTAAGGTTCGGCGGGGCAGTCATCAGACATAAATGGAAGTTGAAGGGTATCGCCTCGTCGCGGATGCGCTATATCCAACATCATTTTGAATTGATCCCAAGAACTAGAAACCCGCATTAGGGTAATAACTGCATGTAGATGTTGTGCTAACGCTGGATGCCCAACATCCTCGGTAAGCCATTGGTGGAATCTAGGCTTTCTTTTGCCGGATTCTGTTGGTGTTCGCTTTTGCAATTCTTCTAAAATACCAGGAGCTAATCTCGCATAAACGATATCTTTCGTGTAATGCGCTACGACTTGAGGAGGGTTAACTTTTCTTCCCCTCCATTCCCATTGCCTTAATTTAAAAATTTGCTCATAAAATTCATCCGGGAATCTCTTAGCCCAAGCAGCAAACTCTTTCCTCAGATATGCATCCAATATAGCTTGCAGCGCTTGTCTATCTCTTACTTCCTGATAGCCCGTCGCCTCATCAACTAGAGCGATGATTCCAACACGCGCAAATGCGCGTACAAGCATTTCAGCTTGAGCGCCAATATGTTCTTGCTGCTTTGATAATGCTCCACTTTTCCTCGCCTCCAAGACGGCATCGCATATATCCGCTAGCACCGTAGCTTCATAGCCAAACGCCAAGGCACCACGTGGGGTTCTGAACCTGATTGGGTTGGATGTCACCTCGATTAAATTGCTGTTTATAAAGGGTTCAAGCGTCTTTTGGGCCACAAAAGCCGCCAATCGATCACCGCCACTTTTTGTGCTGCCCTTAGAGATGCCAAGAGCCGGAAACATGCCGCGCTGGTTTAATACCCGCCTCCCGTCTTCAAGTACGTAACACGGGATTTCAACATTGCCGATTCTAAGTGGATGATCTGGTGATCCATGGGTTGCTTTTACCGCCTCTGCGTTACCACCCATGCCTTCGCCTCCCCATCGAGATTCAGCGGCTTTTTTTGCAATTTCCTTTCTTTTCTCGGGGCTTAAAACTTGTGCCCGAGCCACCCCGCCCCTTGCCCTGCCTTTACGCTCTTCACTCATTGCAAGCACTCCAGTTTGTCTATACTTGCATCATGGCCCCTGATTCGCAAAAATGCAAGCAAGAATTTTTTATATGCTTGCATTAAACGGATTTAATTAAATCTTACATCCTGCGTTCCAATCGCCTGGATGCATTGCAAGAAGAAGCTGAAGGTGAACGATCCGCAATTGATCTTGGTGTTGATGCTGTTGTAAGTCTCTTCCACGCTCATGTCGTTGAATTTGGTAGGGTGGGCGGTGGCATTCCCAGTCCACCATGATGTTTGCAGGGCGGTGGGCATGGGTACATGCCCACCCTACGGGGCTACGCGGCTTAGATTTGCTCATCAAAAAGGCTTGTTTGCGGCTCAAGGCTGTCGATCAAGCGCCGCGCCCGCCGCCCCAGTTTGCGGACCTTACGCCGCAATACCTCTTCATCCGGCCAATGTTTCACCATGGCCCGCTCGATTTCCTCGGGGCCATGCCGGGCCGCATCGGTAGCGGCCAGGGTTTCCGCTAGGCGTTGGTGTAGGGTTCGGGGCAACATAGCTATTTCCCCCCATTCACGATTTCATAAACCCGGCTCTTGGAAAGATGATACTTTTCCATCAATTCCTTGAGATTGCTTCCATTGAATTCCCGCCGTATCGCCTCGTCCCTCGATTCCAAGGACGGGGCCGGGATATAGACCCGGCCCGCCCCGTGGTCCCGGTATAGGAAATCCAAAATCCCACAGGCCAGGTCTTCCGCGAATTTCTCGCTCAGGAACGGCGCGGTCTGCCGGATATACTGGGAGATTTTCCAGCGCAAGGACAACGCCGCGTCTTGTTGGGTACTCATGCTACAAACTCCAATCGGCGGAACCGAAACCATGATCGATACGCGGGGCCACGGGCCGGGCCGGTTTGGCCGGGACCGGGGCGGGGATGGAAACCGGCACGGACGGGGCCGGACCCGGCGCGGCGGGTTCGGTGGGCGGTTCGTCGGCCCATTCCATCAAGTCCGGCTGGGCAAGGCGGCGCTCGTATTCCTGCCAAAAGCGGTCGATGCTGCGGTAGCCTTCGACCAGCATTTCAAAACCCCACAACGCGCCCACGGTGCAATCCAACACCTCGTTACGGGTATGTGAATTGGGTTTCTCCCACTTATCGCCCCCCGATTTGGTTTTAACCCGCTGTTCCGATGTCAATTGCTCGTAGAACTGCGGCGGCAAATCCTTGGAAAAATGCACGTAGCCGGGGCCGGGGTCGGCGACTTGCAACCGCCCGTAAATGGTGTCCTTCGCCGCGTCGGTGCCGATCCAATAGAGTTTGCAGCCGTTGGGGATGGGCTTGCCGGTATGCTGTTTCACGTCCGGGCGCGTCATGCGCGACTTGATGGGCTGGCCTTCCTTGGTTTCGCCCTTGGTGGCGTAGATCCGCCGCCGCTCCCGGCCCCGGCAAAACCGATAGGCTTGGTGGGTCGCGTAGCCCGTGTCCACGCCGCAAATCTCTATCCCCAGGGTTCCCCCACGGGCGTGCTTGTAGCGCCGCCCCAGGGCCGTTTCCAGGGCGTTCCAATCGCCATCGATAAACGGGTTGATGTTGTCGATGACCCGGTAATCGACCACCCACATTTCCTCCCCAGGGCCGATGCCCCAGACCACCAGTTCAAAGCGGTCCCCCTGCACGTCGGTGAAGCCCACCAGCACCAGGGCATCACGGGGCACGGTGCGGAGCGGGTACGGCTCGGCGCGGGCGATGAGCGCCGCCGCGTCGCCTTGCTCGACCTCTTCCTCCCAGCACTCGCCCGCCGTGGTGTTCCAAAAGGTCTTCAACAGCGTGCTGTCGCCCGCCGCCGCCTTGAGGCGGGCCGCGATGAATTCCGCCGCGATGGACGCCCACGATTTCTGTGGGCTGTAGGCGGACCAACCGTGGAAGGCGATGTGGGCCGCTTTGGGCACCACAGCGCCCGCCGCGTCCCGGAACAGCAGTTCCCCGCCAGGATTGATGTCGATCCAGGTGCCGGTGGCCGGATTGAGCCAGCGCCCGCGCTTGAGGTAGTCCGGGTGGTCGGCGATGGCGAGGTATTGGGCCTGGGTGTAGAGGCAACCGCCCTGCGGGCAGGCATAGCGCACGGTGGCGGGGTCGTCGTCGTCCCAGTGGAAACCGCGGGCGTGCTTCTCGGCCACGGTCGCGCCGAATTCGAGGGCGTGTTCCCGGCCACACTCGGGGCAGGGGATGTGATAGACGAACACCTCTTGGGCCATGTTCACCCGTTCGTCGATTTGGCAGGAACCGGGGCCGCTGGTTTTGATCCGGGGCGTGCTGCCCGCCACCATCTTGCCGTAGGGGCTGCCCTCGATCCGCTTCAGCCCCAGGTTGAACGCCCTGCCCTCCCCTTCCACATCGGACGGGAACGCGGCCAATTCGTCGAACCAACCCGCCCCGATGGTGATCCGGCGGTATTCCTTCGCGGAAGTGCCGCCCTTGTTGTAGATCACGCCCGTGAGCAGGCGCTTCATGTCCTGGGTGTTGTTCGCCGACTTCCTCAGTGAGTTGGGGAAGATTTTTTGGATGCGCTTCACGTCGCGCAAGGCCGGGTCCAGTTCCGTCTTGACGAATTCGATCTTGTCCGCGTCCGTGGGTTGCCAAACGGCCTGGTTCCGCTTTTTGTGTTCGGCGAAATACAGCAACCCGCACAGCATGATTTTGGTGTAGCCCCAGCGGGTGGACTTCTTCACGTCTACTTCCCGGATATCGTCGTCGCCGATGCAGTCCATGACCGCGATTTGGTAGGGCCAAGGTTCCCAGCCGCCTTCCCCATGGGAGGATTCCCGGCTGAGGTAGAAATGGGCGCGGCTCCACTCGCTCATCCGCATGGGGGGATCGACCCGGAGGGGTTCCAAGCCCGCGTCCACCGCCGCCAGCAAGCGGGCGGCGGCGCGGGCGCGGGGGTCATACCGTTTGTTTGCCATCGTCGAACTCATCGATGTAATCGACCAAGCGGGCGGCTTCGTTGGCGATGGCGTCCCGGCCCACGCTCGTGAGCAGGTTGCGGGCCTTCGCCAGCTGGTCGCGCACGAGGTTGAGCTGGTCGGCGCTGATTTCCGGCCACGCCCGTTTCAGCAGCATGGGGACGGCCTCGAATTCGGTCGCCATCTGCCCCGTAACCCGCGAGAGCGCCAGGGCGAGATTGTCTATCGGTGCCCACTCGCCCAGGGCTTGCATGTTGCGGATTTTCTGGCCCAGGCGCTGTTCGCGGGCCAGCCCGGCCCGCTCTTCCGCAAGGCTGGCATTGCGGCCCGCCGCCATTTCGCGCATGTGGGCGCAGTAGGCGCGGAGCATGTCGCCCGCGCTGGCGTCGGGGTCGATGATGCCGTCCTTGCACAGGCGGGAGACGCGGGCCTCGGATACGTCGATCAGGGCCGCGAAATCGCGCTGTTTGATGGGTTTTTCCAGTTCTATCAGCAACTTAACCCCCCATGGGACGAGTGAAAACTAGAGAAAAGCCCGCGGGTCCGCCTCGCAAGGCTCCTGAATGCCAGAGGTACCTACCGCCGCCCCCGGCCCCTTGCGTCCCTGCCGCCCCCATGCCCGGCCCACCGGCCCGGCCCGGTGCGTTGCCGACTACCCGGCCAATCCCTCGAACCCGCTTTCCCCGATCCTGTCCTACCTTGTCCATCGTCTATCCTCGAAAATCAGTTGTAAGCTATTGAATGTCCAAGATTTCCAACCTGTCCAAGATATTTTCTTGCAGAGCTATAGGCCGTTGCCCTTACCTCGTACCCCTATGCACAGCCCGCCCGCGTGTGCGCGTGGAATTACCTTGGACGACTTGGAAATCTTGGACATTCAATGGCTTACAGCCGTAAATTTCCCCGCCGACCCGGCCATGCCTGGACAATCACCCATCATCGTCCCATTCGCCGGGCGGGATGCCCCAAAGCGAACCGAACGCCGCCCGTGCCAAGTTCAACCGTGGGAATATATATTCCCACGGCCTTCCCTCAGAGCTTGCCTTCTTCTTTCCCACCCCCCATTTCTTTAACGCCTTGCCGAAAGTGCCTTCGTCGATTTGCTTATGGTGGGGGATGTTCCTAAACTTGCAATAGTATTCATATTGGCTTCGGACATTATAAGTCCTGGCCGTATTCGCCCAATAAGGCGGTTCTTTTTCGCTTTCCGGGAACATCCAGCCCCGGCATAAACAAGCGTAATACCACTGCACCATACTATCGGCGCTCTTGATCTTCAAATCCCACCCCGCTTCCCGCAGCTTCATCGGGATTTTGCGCGGATGGAAGCCGGTTATATCCACATCATAAAGCAAATAATAAAACAGGGATTCCAGTCCACCGCCTTGCAAGTCGCCCTTGATCCTGCCGAAATATTCATGGTCTTCCTTGTGCGCTTCCGACACATCCAACACGACAAACCGCGCATCGTCCATATCCCTCGGCACTGGAAAACTATTATTGGTGGCGATGACCACCCGCTTATAGTTCCGCACCATCGCCGCGTTCTCGCGCTTGGCTTCCATCAATGCGTTGGGGTCGGTAATCATCGCCTTTAACGCGCCTTCGTGGGCCTTATCTCCACCCCAGGTCGCTTCGTTCGCGAAGACCAGCAAGGCATTCGCCAAGTGCCCCGAAAACTGCCCGGTCAAGTGGGCGGTATTGGTCAACTCGATATAATGGGCCAAGCCCACGATTTGCCCCAGCGCTTCCGCGAACGTCCCCTTGCCCGTGCGCTGGCCGGAGCGCAGCAACAAAGCCGCGCCCGGCAAATCGGCGGGATATTGGACTAGATGCGCCATCCAGCCCAGGATATAGCCGTAGGCTTCTTCATCGCCCGCGCAAATCACATCGCGGACCATATCCAAATAGCTTTGATGCAAATAGCCGGGGCGCGGCTCCAATCCCCACCCGCGCCACAGGTTGAAAGTGCCGGGTGGCATTTCGGAATCCAATAGCCCAGGCGTAAACACCACATGGCTATACTCGCGGCGGGTCGGATGTTTAAGCCATGCTTCTGCCCAAGATACGTCATCCCCATCCACCCGAATTATCCGGTTCTCATACCTCAACAGGAAATCGTTCCGGGCCGAGAAAGTCACCTCTTGCCGTTTCGATTCTGGATTATCGACCACTGACATAATGCGGGTCTTTCCCTGCATATGTACTATGGCATGATATTTATTAAGCTCTGAGATATAAGGCGGGATAGTATCATCGTGGTTATCCCCGCCACCGGAATCCCCCGACTCGGCACTCTTACGTAAAACCTCCCAACCGACTCCAGCCCTTTTCCCCGCCTGTTTGAATAGGGATACTTTTATCGCCTCTGGCAAACTCGATTCCGCTATATCTTTGCCAATTTGATGTACCAGAATATCAATATCATCGGTTGTAACTATCCGCGCCTCAAAGGCTAGGCGGGCCTCTCTTTTCTGGGAAAAATCGATAACCTTGGGCCGGGACTCGGGAGGCGGCGCGGGAATGGCGGCGGGGATCGGCGGGACCGGCCTGGGTTCGCCGTCCACCGCCCGCCGCAACTGGCGGGCCACGGCGTCCAGCCCGGCGACTTGGTGCAGATCGTTGAAGTCCGTGGGCGGCTTACTGTGCCCGCGTACCCAGTCCATGGTTTGCTCATCGGTGAACGCGGGCACGGCCAGCGCCGCGCCCACCGCTTCCGCCGCCTGCCGGGCATATTCCAGCCCGCCGCCGATGTCCCCCACAATCACAATGCGGGCGGCGGGGCACCGCGCCCGCAGGATTCGGGCGATATTGGGTAGGTTGCTGGCCGAAAGCGCCGCGAAAACCGACCATTGCACCGCTTCCCGGCATGAAAGGACCGTCGCCACGCCTTCCCCGATAGCCAGGGTCAAGCCGCCGCCGTCGCCCTCGGGCAGGGTTTGCGCGGCCCAAAAGCCGCCCGCTTTCGGCCCGCCCGCGATGGCGGTTTTCCGGCCCTGGCCGTCGATCAATTCCACCGTGGACAGCTTGCCATCGACCTTGACCGGCACCACCAACACCAGCCCGGCCAGCGCTTCCCCGTCGCTCTTGGGCGGATAGCCCAGGATCGAAGCGGCCTGTTCCACGGGGATTTCACGGAGGGCTTCCACGGGCTTGGCGCGTTTGCGCCCGAGATAGGGATGCTCGGGCCGCGCCGGGCGGGCCGCTTTCCACAGCGCCGCCGCCTTGGTCGCCGCCGTTTGCGCGGCTTCCGCCTGCTGTTTCGCCGCCTGTTCGGCCCGCGCCTTGCGCCTCTGTTCGCGCTCCTGGCGCTCCGCTTCGGTTTCGGGCCGCGCTTCGCTGTCCGGCTTCCATCCGCCGTCCAAGGCCATCCGCCAAAGGGTGGCGATGGTGACTTTCCCGCCCGGCTTGGCCGATTTCCAGGCGTCCCGGAACGCGGCCTTATCGTAGCTGTCGCCCTCCTGGCTCCATTCGTCGGCGATGTCCCGGCCATCCTCCCCCAGGGCGTCCTTGATCGCGGCCAGGATGCGGAACCATGAGCGATGGTCGCAGCTGGGGGAGACATAACGCAGGGCCGACCACACGTTATGCCGGGTCGGTGGGATTTCCTGTTTCTGCGGCCCCGGCATCATGCCCGCCCCGCTTGCTGTTGCGGATGCAATTCCCGCCAGCGCAGCCGCGCCCACGCTTCCTTATAGCCGCACGCCTTCCCGACTTGCTCCAATTCCTCGAAGGTTTTACATGCCTTTTCGGCTTGCTCCCGCCAGCGCGTCAGCGCCTTGCGCCGTTCGGGTGTGAGTTCCAATAACTCGCCTTCCGCCGCCCCATACAGGTCTTCCACCTGCAAGGCTTCCACCGCGGGGTTATCGACCTTGCGGAGTTCCCGGCCACAATGGGGGCATTCGGCCAAGCGCACCGCCACCAGGGCTTTGCAGCCAAAGCAGGGTTTCAGGTCGCTCCCGGCCCGTGCGGGCTTCTCCATGCCGTCCAGTGTCCATGTCACCGGCTCGGTGGGTAGCCCGTGCTTAATCATGTTCCCGGCATGGTCCAAGATGATGGCCCGGTCCTTGCCGGGGCAAACCCGCAAGGCGCGGCCCGCCTGCTGCATCGCCAGGGAAAAACTCATCGTGGGGCGTAGCATGATCGCCGCCACCACGGAGGGAATGTCGGTGCCTTCCGATACCACATTGACCGACACCAGCACATGCAATGCCCCGGTGCCCAGGTCGGCTATCATCCGCTTGCGGAGGCCGTCCGGCGTGGTACCCATCAACACCGCCGCCTGATAGCCCGCCGCCGAAAACTGCGCCGCCACATGGTCCGCGTGCTTGGCGTCCACGCAAAAGGCGATGGCCGGTGCCCTTGGACAGCGGGCGGTATAGTGGGCCACGGCATCCCCCGTGATGCCCAGGGCACCGACCCGCGCCGCCAAATCCGCCGCGACATAATCCCCGCCCCGGCGCTTGACGCCTTCCAAGTCGGGCAAGCGTTCCGGGCTGTAGACCACGGGCGGGCACAGCCGCCCGCGCCGGATCAATTCGGACACGGACGGCCCCACGATGATCGAATCGAAAAATCCATCGGCGTCCTTGCCCAGTCCCTTACCGTCCAGACGACACGGGGTCGCGGATACCCCCAGCAATATCGCGCCCTCGTTGTGTTCCAACACCTTGCCCCAGGTGCTGTCGCGGGTGGCATGGTGGGCCTCGTCGATAATCACCAGGGGGCGGCGGTAGCGGCCCGCCTTGTCCAGCTTGCAGCGGCGGGCCAGCGTTTGCACCATCGCCACCTGTACCGGGTGGTCGGTCGGGGCCGAATCCGGGGCCACCACCCCATGCGGCACATCCCAGCGTTCAAGGGCCGCGGATATTTGGCTCACCAATTCCTTGCGGTGGGCCAGCAACAACGCCCCCCCCTTCGCCGCCGCGCCCTTGGCGATGAAGGTAAACACCACGGTTTTCCCGCCGCCCGTGGGCAACACCAAGAGCGGTGCCCGCGCCCCGCTTTTCAAGGTGGCGCGGATATTCCCCACCGCCTGCTGTTGATAATCGAAGAGTTCCATGGGCGGGACTCAGGTATCGGCGGGTTTAGATACTGTCACGGCGATTTCCCCCGCTAACCGGCTCGCCCCTGCAATCCAGCCCGGCGCTTGAACTTGGCACTTGTAGGCGCGGACATAGATTTCCGCTTCGGCCAGCAAAACGCGGAGTCGATCACGTTCCTTTTCCAGCCGCTCATTTTCTCCATGTAATCGCCGCAATTCGGCGGCAATCCGGTCATACCCAGATTCGAGCATTTCATCCGGGTCGAAATCGGAATCAATCCACTCGACTAACCGCAGGGCTTCGGGTTTCTCAGCCATACCTATTCCTCCCTTTCCACAAAACATTTAAATGGACAATGCCGCAGAATGTCCGGGTTGGGCCGTTCCCGCGAATAATAAGGCCAGCCCATATAATCCGACGCCATACATTGCTCATTGACCAAGCGGGCGCAATCGCCGCACCGCCGCCGCCCGTCCGTTTCATCCAAGAATGCCCGGCCTTCCGGGGGTAGGTCGTAATCGGATTCGGACCCGATTCGTACCACCTGGGGCCAGCGCCGCGCCTGCGGTTCCGCCCCGCCGCTGTCTTGATCCGACCGCGCCCGGTCCTTAACCCTGCCCATGGCCGATAGCCCGCAAGGCCAAGAGCTTGGCGCGGGCGGCTTGCTCCACTTGCTCCCGATTCATACCTTTCCAATCGGCGCGATGCGGGATGCTTTCGATATACCCGGTTAATGCCTGTTCCGGAGTATGGGATGTATTTTTGATGCTACTGCCGATGGTATCGATATATTTGATTTCCGAATCGGTATTCCAAGCCACGAAGCCCTTTAGAACGCTCATACAATCACCTGGGTTGAAAAAAGAATTCCGGGAGTTGAACCCGGCTTCCGGGGGTATGAACCCCGGCGCTCACCGGAGACTTTCGCTGGCACTTGCAACCGTTATTCATAAAAACGCCAGATTCACGCGGCCTTAGTGCCGCGAAAATAAATCCATCGTTCCATTAAATCGGGCCGTAATTCCTCGACCCGCACCTTCCCCCCGGACTCTTGCTCAAGGGCAATACACAGATCGGCCCCAAGCCGCTGCACCCCACTGGGAGCCATAGCGCGGCGGAGGTAGCCAAGCGTTGTCCCGGCCCGCAATGCGTAGCTTTCCTGCTGTTCCTTGGGGAGGGAGTTGAGATAGAGACGTAGTGTTTCCATGGCGGAAGACTTTACCTGTAGGTAAATGTTTGGTCAATACCTAAAGGTAATTTACCCTAGAGTAAACGTGGGCCATAGTTGCGGCATCACTCATAGCAGGAGCAAAAACCATGACAGACCTTAAAATCATTCGCAGGGAGCGCTTGCGGCAACTCATCAATGAGATGTATGGAGGACACCAAGCCAGTTTTGCCCATCGGATCGAACGCGCCCCCGACTACATTAGCCGGTGCCTCACTGGCAATAAGGGCATAGGTGAAGAGCTGGCGAGGTCGATAGAACGAGAGTTCCAACTGCCTGATTATTGGATGGATAGGGCCAAAAGCACCGTTGAGCCAAGCATGGACGAGCTACAGTGGTTGCACGGGGTTGAAAAATCAGTTAAAGAACGCATGATTCCAGAACACATCCGAGCCGCAATCAACACGCTTATTGATTCGGCCCCGCCCCGCGCCGCCTAGATCATCCCCCGTCCCTCATCCCCCAAGCCCGCTTTTGAGCGGGCTTCTTTTTGCTTCCTGTAAAAAAATCACGTTGGAAACGTGAATTTTTCACAGCGTACCATCTTGTTTTTTCTGCAAAAAATGTGAGCAATCACCTTGAATTTACCCGTGGGTAAATTATCGCTTGACTTCTATATTTACCTATAGGTAATCTTTTGCCGCCGCGCCAATCTGCGCGGGAGTACCCCTCAACTGTCCGGGGCGGTCCGCCGCCCCGCTTTTTCAAGGTGCCAACATGCCCACCCAAAACGCCTGCATCGACTGCCTACACAGCATCCCCGCCATGGGGAGGCACAGCCTGGAATGGTTTTGCGCCCATCCCCAGGCCGAGCGAACCACCGTCCATGCCGCCTTGCTGCCTTGCTCAAGCTTCCGGGCCCGCGATTGCGGGGCGCAAGGAACGCACTTCAAAAGCAAGCTCATTGATCGCGTCCTTGATGCCGCCGAGTGAGAGACACGCATGATTACCGTACCCAAGTTGCTAGCCTTCGCGTCGTCCCGCGCCCCGAACATCCCGGCCCAAGCCGCCGCCCTGGAAGCGGCCCGCCAGCAAAGCAGCATCGACACCCCCCGCCGCCTCGCCGCCTTCCTTGGGCAGATCGCCAAGGAAACCGACTGGCTCACGGCTTTAAGCGAAAACCTCAACTACCGCACGCCCGAACGCCTGGACGCGCTGTTCAAGAACGTGCGCAGCATCGACCACGCCGCCCGCCTTATCAAGGCCGGGCCGGAAGCCATCGCCAATTGCGTCTACGCCTACCGGGGCGGCAATGGCGACGAAGCCAGCGGCGACGGCTGGAAATATCGCGGGTCCGGGTATATCCATCTGACTTTCAAGAATAACTACCGCGCCTACGGTATCAAGATAGGCATGGATTTGGTATCCCGCCCGGAACTGGCGCGGGAATACGAATCGGCGGCATTGATCGCGGTCAAGTATTGGGATGCCAATAACTGTTCCCAGTATGCCGACCAGGGCGATATTGAAGAAATCACGGAGCGGGTGAACGGCCCGGCCCTATTGGGTTTGAAAGAGCGCCGCGCCGCCACGGCCCGCGCTTTGGAAATCTGGAATTAACCCTTAGAGAAACCCTTATGCCAACCCCACAAAGTTTTGAAGATTTCCTTGATTCGGGCCACGCCCCCACGGATACCGCCCCAGTGAGCGCCCACGAGGTTTGGGTATGGCTCAACCGCGCTTGGAACGCCCTCAACCATTGCGGCCCCCGGCTTGGTGCGCTGCCCCGGCTGTCCGCCCTGGCCGAATCCGCCTACCTCACGTTCTGGCCGTTGCTCGACTTCCGGGCACAGGCCCGAGCCGAACTCCACCAACTGCCCCCCAAGCGCCCCAGTACCCCGGACGAAGGCGCGGCCATGATCGCCGAATACATCGGCGAATACTGGCGGTTGGCCCGCCTGGATAACCCCAGCCCCGCCCGCCAGCGCGAATGTCTCGCCAAGATCGCCGCCTATGCCTACAAAACCTATGAGCGGGACCAACTGCTATATCCCTACGATCCCGTTCCGCCCCGCCCGGCACCGGAGATAATCCATATCTCCGAACCCGAACTAGCCCGCCTCACCGCGATTGAAGAAGCCGCCCATGCGTTCATATCCACGCTGGAAAAAGAAAGCGTAGACCCAGCCTTGGGCAATGAAATCAGAGCGGCGGTGTGGGCCATGGAATCGGCATTATCTCTCCCCCCGGAACCCGGCATATCCCTGGACGTATTGGCGAATATTCCCTATAGCGCCCGGATTTACACTGCCCGCGAAGTCGCCGGGGAAATCCTAAATCCCCTCTCAGAATTATCGGGGTTAAAACGTGCGGTTTGCGCCGCGAATGGACAAAGGACATCGCCATGAACCTACGCCAGCGCCACACCTTCATCCAACACATGAACGCCCGCCAAATCGCCATGCACAAGCGCGATACCGACAGGATTTGGCGATGGATGGAACGGATAACCGATACCCTATTGATACTGGGCATTGCGGTTTTAATCGCCTACGCCGCCATCGGTGGTTAACCATGGACAGGCAATTATTCCGGGATTTATGCCGCTGGAATAACTGGCTAGTCATGGTTTGCCAAGGCACCGACGCGCCCATATCGGTTTTAAGCTCGCTGTGGGCGAACACCGATGAATGGATGGGGGAATATCAATGATTATTGTATTCGGCTGGACATGGCCCGCCTTGGTGGCGGGCCACAAAACCGTGACCCGGCGGGGCTGGAAACCCGAACATGCGGCGAAGTTCCAGAGCGGGCAAGTGATCGATGTGTACGACCGCTCCCCCCGCGCCAAGGGCGAAAAAATCGGGGAAATCGCTTTGACCGAAAAGCCGTACCTGGAAAACACAGGGTCCATGCCGGACTCGGACTATCAGCAAGAGGGATTGGAATGGCTCGACCGCCACCCGGACCTAATCCCGCCCGGTTGCCGGATCGATTTCAAGCGCTGGCGGGAAGCGAAGGAAGATTTATATGTGGTCCGCTTTGCCCTCAAAGAGGTTTATCCACATGCGTTGCAAAAGCTTCAAGATAAGATGAAGAGGAATATATGAGCCAACAAGAAATCAATATAAGGTCAGCGCTGAACTATTCCGATTTGCGCCGTAAAAAGGACCGTTGCCTTGCTAAGCAATTGGCCGGTAATTCAATCCTGTTGGACTGGCAACCCGGATCGATCAAGCCGCCAGCGGACGGCAATAGCCGTTTGGTAGTGCTGTGCGAGGATAACGACCTGGGATTCACAACCGCCCATCCAGTCATGGCCGAATATTCCTTCTTCAAAAACCGCGAAGAATGGACCATTTACCTGGATGGTTCGCATCACGAAGTAACCGACCAAGTGCGTTGGTGGATAGACTTGCCACCAATACCCGCCGATTGAGCCTCCCCTACCTCTAAGGGCGCGTGAGCGCCCTATTTTTTATCGGGAATCCAAGAGTAGGCGACATGACTTTCTTAACCATTGCCCAAGCCGCCAAGAAACTCAATATCAGCGAGGCCAGCGTGCGCCGCCACATTCCTTTGATCCGGGTCGGCAAGGCGTGCCTGCGGGTGGACGAACAAGTGCTAGAGGATTATCTTCGGGGGCGGCAAGCTGGCGAGTCCTCCACAACCACGGAGGAACCGACATGCGAAACGACAGCGACGGCATCTATCAACGCCCCGACAGCCCGTACTGGTGGGTCTCATGGACGGACTCCCGAGGCGGCGCGGCTCGCCGCTCGACTCGGATTAAAGTAAGCGCCGACCCCAAAGGCACCCAGGCCAGGAAGGCCAGGGCCGCAATGATGGCGGAAAGCGAACATCAAACCGACCCGGCCCCCGATGACTTTTCGTTTGACCGCTTGATGAACCTGTACTTAGATCAAGAGGTAGCGAAAAGAGCGCTTAAAACCCAACGGGTATACCACTATATCATTGGGCGGTTATTCGAGCATTTCACCGGAATGGAAATGTCCGCTTTCAGGGCGGACACCGTGCGGCGCTATATCGAACGCCTTGAAGATGAGGGATTCGCCCGGAACACGATCCGGGGCGACATATCGTTAATGAGCGCCGCCACCAATTGGGCTATCCACGAATTGGAATGGCCCATCCCCAACCCGTGGCACCGCCGCAAGCCAGCGGAACCGGAACCACGCAAGCGCTGGCTAACCACGGACGAAGCCGACAAGCTGCTAAACGCGGCGGAAGCGATGGGCCGGGAGAAGCCAGGACAATGGGCGTGGCTGGCGGACTATATCCGGCTGTGCCTGTACGCGGGGCTACGGAAGCAAGAGGCCAGCGACTTGACGTGGGACCGGATAGACCTGGAAGGCCGGGTAATCCGATTCTCGGGCAAGGACCAAAAAAACGGCAAGGCTCAATCGATCCCATTCAACCGGGAAGTCTGGGCGGCGCTGGCTAGGCGGCGGGCGGCAACAACGGGAGAACGGGTATTCCCAAAGGTCGCGCCCTGCCATGGCGTCCGAACGGCGGCTAGACGGGCTAAAGTGTTCGATGTGACCATCCATGATTTGCGGCGGACGTTCGGCTCATGGCTGGCACAGAAGGGCGTGCCAATCCAGCGGATTAGTCGATTGATGCGGCATAGCGGGGTGGCGGTGACGGATAGGGTTTATGCCCATCTTTCGACCGAAGCCCTGGCGGACGCGGCGGCGGCGCTGGACGAAGCACCACCCCGTCTGCAAAGCGTGAAATAAAAAAAGTTTTCACGTTTTATTTCACGCGAAAATATAAGCCATTGAGTGGAAAAGATATTCTCTTATCTGCGCGATTTCGTCGATGGGCAGGGCTTGGAGGCGGTCACGGCCCGTTATCTCGGCGGTTAGCGCGTTTCCGGGTTGGGTGGACGGAAACTTCCAACGGTACACCCATTGCGAAAATGCCTGGGCGGGAACGGAGCGCCGGGAATCCGTCACTGCTACCTTCGTAAATCCTGCCCACCCGCTCCGCGCCATCCGGCCCGCGACCGGATCGCGCCCCCGGCCCTCCGCACCTCATATCTCTTTAAATTCAAATAATTAGCCAGGACAAACCGTCCCGGAACCCGTCCTCCCCACACGTCCGAATTCCGCCATTCCCCTCCCGTGGCACGGCTTCTGCAAAATCCGCCGCAACCGTACACGAGGATTCCGACATGGGCAGCATCAGTTTCGCCAACGCGCTAGGCATCCACCCGCTCGCGCTCAAACTGCGCGACCGCCGCACCGAACTCCTGGCCTCCAATCTGGCGAATGTCGATACCCCCCACTACAAGGCCCGCGATATCGATTTCCGCAAGGTGCTGAAGGGCGTGACCGACCCCGATCCCGCGCTCGGCCTGAGCCTGACCCACCCCGCCCACATCGATATCGACCACATCCCCAAGGAACCCCCGACCCTCTACCGCATCCCGGCCCAGCCCAGCATGGACGGCAACACCGTGGAATCGGAGCAGGAACATGTCCGTTTCGGCGAAAACGCCCTGCAATACGAAGCTTCGCTGAACTTCGTCGGCAGCGATTTCGCCGGCCTCAAAACCGCCATCAAAGGAGAATAACCATGCCTTCCTTCAAGATTTTCGACATCGCCAGTTCCGGCATGGCGGCGCAGACCGTGCGCCTCAACCTGGTGGCGAGCAACCTCGCCAACGCCGAAACCGTCAGCAGCAGCATCAACAACACCTACCGCTCGCGCCAGCCGGTGTTCGCGGCCCAGCTCAAAGACGCCCTGGGCCAAAGGGTGGACAAGGGCCAGGCCGACGAAGCCGTGGGCGTCGAGGTCTTGGGCGTGGTGGAGAGCCAGACGCCGATGCGGGTGGAATACGTCCCCAGCCATCCCTTGGCCAATAAGGACGGTTATATCTTCCGGCCCAACGTCAACCCCATCGAAGAACTCACCAACATGATGTCCGCCTCGCGTTCCTACCAGGACAACACCGAGGTGGTGAACACCGCCAAGCAACTGATGCTGCAAACCCTGCGCATGGGCCAAGCCTAAGGAGCAACCGCCATGGCCGTGGATACCAATACCTTGCAAGCCCTGGGGCTCTCGCCCGCCGCGACGGCGGCGGCGAGCGGCACCCGCACCGCCAACAACAAGCTGGTCAGCCAGGACCAATTCCTCAAGCTGATGACCGCCCAGCTCAACAACCAAAACCCGATGAGCCCGCAGGACAGCACCCAATTCCTCAGCCAGATGGCCCAGTTCAGCATGGTCAGCGGCATCCAGGATTTGCAGTCCTCGTTCAACAGCTTTTCCGGCGCGATCCAACAAAACCAATCGCTGTCGGCGTCCAATCTGGTCGGGCATTCGGCTTCGGTCGCCTCGGACAAGGCGATGCTGCCGGGCAATGGCACGCTGAAGGGCGAGATGGTGCTGCCCGCCGCCGCTTCCGCGGTGACGCTGCGGATCACCGACAGCAGCGGAACCTTGATGAAGGTGGAAAACCTGGGACCGCAAAGCCAAGGCAACCTACCCTTCGCCTGGGACGGCACCCAGGACGGCGGCGGCCTGGCCCAGCCGGGGCTTTACACCGTCAAGGCCGAGGCGGTCATCGGCGGCCAAACCACGGCCCTGACCACCCAGGCCACCGCGCCAGTGACCGGCGTGACCCTGGGCGGGGCCAAGGGGATGCAGGTGGAACTGCAAGGGCTCGGCAGCTACGCCCTGAGCGATATCCAATCCGTGAATTAACCCGAACGACACGAGGTCGCCCCCATGAGCTTCAGCATCGCCCTCAGCGGACTCACCGCCGCCCAGAACCTCCTCTCCGTGACCGGCAACAATATCGCCAACGCCAATAGCACGGGCTTCAAGGAATCGCGCTCGGAATTCGCGGATATGTACGCCAGCACCTTCGCCAATATCACGGCGACCACGCCGGGGATGGGCGTGCGTATCGCCAACGACGCCCAGCAATTCCGCCAAGGCACCCTGGACAGCACCGGCAACACCCTGGATTTGGGCATCAATGGCGAAGGTTTCTTCGTGCTGGGCCAGAGCCTCGATAACACCCAAGCCCAGCTCTACAGCCGCAACGGCACATTCCACGCCAACCAGGACGGCTACGTGGTGAATAACGACAACCAGCCCTTGCTGCTCCACACCGCCAATGGCGACACCGCCGCCGCCGGCTTCAGCAGTTCGCTACAAGCCCTGCGGCTCGACACCACGCAAAGCGCCCCCCAGGCCACCACGACCGTCAACGAATCGGTGAACCTGAATTCCAACAGCAAGACCCCGGTGGACGCCAACGGCGCCACCCTGGCCTTCAACGCCAACGACGCGACCACCTACAACTGGTCGAACGCCATCACCACCTATGATTCGCTGGGCGATAGCCATCTGGTGACCAATTATTTCGTGAAGGATTTGAACACCGCCGGGCAGTGGAACATGTACAGCGCCATCGACGGCACCGTCCTTTCGACCACCTCGACCCCGCTGGCCTTCGACAGCAACGGCAACCTGACCAATGTCAACGGGGCCGCCTCGACCACGCTCGCCCTGCCCGAATACACCATCCCCGACAGCAACGCCGCCGCGCTCAACATCACCCTGGATCTGGCCAAAAGCACCCAGCTGTCGGGAAGCTCCAGGGTGCTCGGCGTCACCCAGGACGGCTTGCCGGTCGGCAACCTGAGCGGGGTCAGCATCGACAAAACCGGCATCGTCTCCGCCAATTACAGCAACGGCGCGACCAAGACCCTGGGCCAAGTGGCCCTGGCCCGGTTCCAGAACGTGCAGGGCTTGCAGAAGATCGGCGACACCGAATGGACCCAGACCATCAACTCCGGCCCGGCCATCATCGGCGAGGCCGGGACCAGCGGTTTCGGGGCGGTCAATTCGGGTTCCCTGGAACAATCGAACGTGGACATCGCCCAGCAGCTCATCAAGCTGATCGTGGCCCAGCAGTCCTACCAAGCCAATGCCCAAAGCATCACCACCGAGAACCAGGCCATCGATTCGGTCCTGAACATCCGCTGATCGGGGTGGGCGCAAGCATTCATAGAGAGGAGCCAAGACCATGGACCGCGGCCTTTACATCGCGATGAGCGGTGCCAAGCAAATCCTGCATTCCCAGGATTCCAACTCCAACAACCTCGCGAACGCCAACACCACCGGCTTCCGCGCCGACCTCGACCAATTCAGGACCATGCCGATGTTCGGCGTGGGCCATCCCAGCCGGGTCTACGCGATGTCGGAGCGGCCCGGCGTCAACTTTTCGGCGGCGGCTTTGCAAACCACGGGACGGGAATTGGACGTGGCCATCGATGGCGAGGGCTGGATCGCCGTGCAATCCAAGGACGGCAGCGAGGCCTATACCCGGGCAGGGGACTTGCATATCACCGCCCAAGGACAATTGGTGACGGGCAACGGACTCCAGGTCATGGGCAACAACGGCCCCATCGCCATCCCGCCGCAGGAAAAGATCGAGATCGACCGCGACGGCAGCATCAACATCGTGCCGCAGGCCACGCCCATCGCCAACCTGGCCGTGATCGACCGGATCAAGCTGGTGAAGCCGCCCTTGGACCAGATGGAAAAAGGCACCGACGGCCTGTTCCGGGTCAAGGGCGGACAACCCGCCCCCGCCGACGCCGGCGTGAAGCTGACCACGGGCACCCTGGAAGGCAGCAATGTCAGCACGGTCGGCGAGATGGTGCAGATGATCCAACTGGCCCGGCAGTTCGAGCATCAGATCAAGATGATGAAGACCATCGACGAGGATGGCGGGGCCAGCGCCCAGATCATGCGGATGGGCTGAAGCGACCCAAGAACACGACCGAACCACACCATAGGCAACGACCATGACCACCCCCTCCCTCTGGATCGCCAAAACCGGCCTCGACGCCCAGCAAACCCAAATGGCGGTGATCTCCAACAACCTCGCCAACAGCAACACCTACGGGTTCAAGAAGGAGCGTGCCTTGTTCGAGGACTTGCTGTACCAGAACGTCCGCCAGGTCGGCGCCCAATCCACCCAGAACACCACCCTGCCCTCCGGCCTGCAACTCGGCACCGGCGTCCGCACCGTCGCCACCGAGAAAATCCACACCCAGGGCAATATCGTCCAGACCCAGAATTCCCTCGACATGGCGATCAATGGCCGGGGTTATTTCCAAATCCTGATGCCCGACGGCAGCATTTCCTATAGCCGCGACGGCAGCTTCAAGCTGGATTCCAACGGCCAGATCGTCACCAACGGCGGCTACGCCCTGGAACCCGCCATGACCGTACCGCAAGGGGCGCAAAGCATCACCGTCGGCACCGATGGCACGGTGTCGGTCCTCTCGCCCGGCAACACCGCGCCCACCGTGATCGGCAATCTCCAAATCGCCGATTTCGTGAATCCCACCGGGTTGCAGCCGGTGGGCGAAAACCTGTTCAAGGAATCCCTGGCCAGCGGCGCCCCCATCGTCGCCACCCCCGGCCAGGACGGCGCTGGCTCCATCCAACAAGGAGCGCTGGAAACCTCCAACGTCAACGTGGTGGAAGAGCTGGTCAATATGATCGAGACCCAACGGGCCTACGAGATGAACTCCAAGGCCATCTCCACCACCGACCAGATGTTGAGCTTCGCCTCCAACAATATGTAAGGACCGCCGCCATGACCGCCTTCCGCGCTTCCGCCCACTCCGCCCTGTGCGCGTGCTTGCTGCTGACCGGCTGCGCCGACCTGCTGCATCCGCCGCCCAAGCGCGACCCCAACTACGCCCCCACCCGCGCCGAGGATTCGACGCCGCCCTTGACCAATATGGGCGCGATCTTCCAACCGGGCTACGAAATCCGCTTGTTCGAGGACGCCAAGGCCCGCCGGATCGGCGACACCCTGACCATCCTCCTGAGCGAGCAGACCAAGGCCCAGAAGAGCGCCGACAGCAGCGCCAGCCGCGAAGGCACCACCACGGTGGACGCCCCGGTGATCCTGGGCCAGCAAGCCGCGCAAATCCTCGGCCACAGCCTGGAAAGCAGCCTGAAGGCCAGCAACGATTTCACCGGCAAGGGCACCAGCAACCAGAACAACGCCCTGACCGGCAGCATCAGCGTGACCGTGGTCGAGGTCTTGCCCAACGGCAACCTCCGCATCCAGGGCGAAAAGCGCCTGGGACTCAACCAGGGCAACGAATACATCAAGCTGTCCGGCATCGTGCGCCCCATCGACATCGACCCCGCCAACACCGTGGATTCCAGCAAGGTGGCCGACGCCACCATGATCTACAACGGCGAGGGCCAGATCGACGACGCCAACCGCATGGGCTGGCTGCAACGCTTCTTCACCAGCGTCATCTTCCCTTATTGATGCCCCGAGAATCGGCCATGAACACCCACACATTCCCATCCACCGCGGCCCGTCTCCGGCCTTGGCTGCGCGCTTTGCTCGCGGCCTTGGCGCTCTCGGGGTTCGCCGCCAGCGTCCAGGCCGAGCGGGTCAAGGATATCGCCGGTGTGGCCGGGGTCCGCAGCAACCAATTGATCGGCTATGGCCTCGTGGTCGGCCTCACCGGCACCGGCGACAAGAACCCCAACCGCTTCACCAGCCAGACCCTCCGCGACATGCTGCTGCAAATGAACATACAACTGCCCGCCGGGCTGGACCTCAAGTCCCGCAACGTGGCGGCGGTGTCGGTGCAAGCCGAGTTGCCGCCGTTCTCCAAACCGGGCCAGACCATCGATGTCACCGTGGCCTCCTTGGGCGATTCCAAGAGCCTCCGGGGCGGCAGCCTGCTGATGACCCCGCTCAAAGGCGCGGACGGCCAAATCTACGCCATCGCCCAGGGCAACCTGGTGGTGGGCGGACTCGCCGCCCAAGGGCTGGACGGCTCCAAGATCACCGTGAACGTACCCAGCGCGGGCCGCATCCCCAACGGGGCCACGGTCGAGCGCGAAGTGCCGACCGGCTTCGCCCAGGGCGGGCATATCCTCCTGAACCTGCACAATCCCGATTTCACCACCGCCAACCGGCTGGCCGAGGAAATCAACCGCACCTATGGCGGCGAAGTGGCCCGCCCCATCGACGCCGCCACGGTCCAGGTCCAAGCCCCCCGCGATCCCTCGCAGCGGGTGTCGTTCACCTCCATGGTCGAGAATCTGGAAATCTCCCCCGGCGAAACCCCGGCCAAGATCATCGTCAACTCGCGCACCGGCACCGTGGTCATCAGCAGCCATGTCAGGGTCCAGCCCGCCGCCGTCACCCACGGCAACCTGTCGGTGACGATCAGCGAAAAGCCGGTGGTGAGCCAGCCCGGCCCCTTCTCCAACGGCCAGACGGCGGTGGTGCCGCGTTCCGATATTTCGGTGAAGGAGGACGCCAACCGCATGTTCGTGTTCAATCCGGGCGTATCGCTGGACGAGATCGTGAAGGCGGTCAACAACGTGGGCGCGGCCCCCAGCGACCTGGTCGCCATCCTCGAAGCCCTCAAGAGCGCCGGGGCGCTCAGGGCCGAACTCATCGTCATCTAAGGGGATGCGGCCATGATCAAATCCGGCGGCTTGGCCGATGTCTACACCGATTTCAAAGGCACGGCGGCGCTCCGCACCCAGGCCAAGCAAGACCCCAAGGCGGCGCTGAAGGAAACCGCCCAGCAATTCGAGTCGCTGTTCGTGCAGATGGCGCTGAAAAGCATGCGGCAGGCCACGCTGAAATCCGGCCTGACCGACAGCCCGCAATCCGAGACCTTCCAGGAAATGCACGACCAGCAACTGGCCGTGGAATTGGGCAAGCATTCCAAGCTGGGCATCGCCAACATGCTGGAACGGCAACTCGGTGGCGGCGCGGCCCCATCCAACGGCCTGAACGGCAAGACCCTGGACGATTACCGGCAAACACCCTACTACCGTCCGCGCGGCATGGCGGCGGGCGTCCAGCACACCGGCGGTAACGCTCGAACGGACCTGCCGACCCCGGACCCCGGTTCCGGCGAATTCGACCATCGGGATCAATTCGTGGCGGCGGTCTGGCCCCACGCCCAGAAAGCGGCGGCGGAAATCGGCGTCGATCCCAAGCTCCTGGTGGCCCAGGCCGCGCTGGAAACCGGCTGGGGCAAATCCCGCAACGGCAACAACCTGTTCGGCATCAAGGCCGACCGCCATTGGCAAGGCGCGAGATCGACCGCCAACACCACCGAATTCGTCGGCGGTGCCCAGGTGCGGGAGCAAGCCGCGTTCCGGGCCTATGGCAGCCCCGCCGACAGCTTCCGGGACTACGTCGGCTTCCTCAAGAGCAACCCGCGCTACCAGGAGGCTTTGCAGCACGCCGAGAACCCGCGCCAATTCATCGCCGGGCTACAGAAAGCGGGTTATGCCACCGACCCGGCCTATGCGCGGAAAGTGATGGCGATCTACCAGGACGGCGACGCCTTCGATCAGGTGCCGGAGATTTTTTGAACGCGAAGCGGGCTGGCGTGAAAACCTCGGTCCGCGCCCCAGGGAATGGCGGCAACCTCAGGAAAGGCGCAAGGAGGCCGATAGCTTCAGGTGGGATAATGGCTTGCCACGGGCGCAAACCCCGCGGCCCCCAAGGTGGAACCCATGGCGGACGGACTTCTAGGCATCGCGGCATCGGGGCTATTGGCGGCGCAACGCGCCCTCGCCACGACCGGCAACAACATCAGCAACGCCAACACCGACGGCTATAACCGCCAGCGGGTCGAAACCAGCGAGCGCGATTCGACCTATACCGCCGGGGGCTATCTCGGCAACGGCGTCAATATCGACACCGTCGCCCGCCTCTACGACAACTTCCTCAACACCCAGGTCCGCACCAGCCAATCCGCCAGCGGCGGCGCCACGGCCTACAACCAGCTGACGTCCCAGATCAACAGCTTCATCGGCGACCGCAGCGCCAGCCTGTCCGCCCCGCTGCAATCCTTCTTCAACGCCGCCCAGGACGTGGCCAACGATCCCAGCGCCATCGCCGCCCGCCAAGTCCTCCTGACCCAGGGCGACAGCGTGGCCCAGCGCTTCAACGTCCTCGACACCCAGTTCAACACCCTGCGCGCCCAGGTCCAGCAAACCCTGAGTTCCGACGTGGACCAGATCAACACCTGGGCCGCGACTATCGCCCAGCTCAACACCCAGATCGTGTCCCAATCCGCCAGCGGCACCGGCCAGCCGCCCAACGACCTGCTCGACCAGCGCAACCTGTTGTTGGAAAAGCTCTCGGGCAAGGTCGATACCAGCGTCATGACCGAGGCCGACGGGGCCATCGACGTGTTCATCGGCAACGGCCAAAGCCTCGTCATGGGCGCGGCCTATAACCGCCTGCAAACCCAGCCCTCGGCCTACGACGCCCGCGCCGACGACATCGCCCTCTCCAGCGGCGGCGACCAAGGCGCCATCGTCATTACCCAAGCCCTGACCGGCGGCGAAATGGGGGGACTGCTGAAATTCAGCCACGACGTGCTGGACCCCGCCCAGAACAGCCTAGGCCGCATCGCCGCCGGTTTCGCCCTGGCGGTCAACGCCCAGCATCGCCAGGGCAGCGACCTCAAGGGCAATGCCGGGCAGGATTTCTTCACCGACCCCACCACGCCCACCGATGCCTGGTTCGCCAAGCAAACCAACGGCGGCGACGCCCGGTTGAGCGTGGCTTTCGACAATACCCCGGCCACCGCCACCACTCCGGCCAACACCCCCGCCCAGCTCACCGCCAGCGATTACCGGCTGGACTACGACAGCGGCGGCAACGCCGTCCTGACCCGGCTCAGCGACAACACCAAGTTCACCGACAACCCGGCGGGTTCGGGCGCGTTCCAGGTCGATGGGCTCAAGATCGGCATCGCCAGCGGCACGGCCAAAGCGGGCGATAGCTTCCTGATCCAGCCGTTCCGCACCCCGGCGGGCACGATCCAAGCGGCCCTGGACGATCCCAACCAAGTCGCCGCCGCCGGTTCGCCCTCGACCGGACCCGGCGACAACGTCAACGCCCGCGCCCTCGTCAACCTGCAACAAACCAAGGGGATGCTGGAAGGCAAAGCCAGCTTCCAAGGCGCCTATAACCAATTGATCGGCGAGGTCGGGGTCAAGGCCAATGCCGCCAACCTGGACAACACGGCCCAGAAGAACCTGCTCGACCAAGTCACCCAGTCCCGCGAATCGGTGTCGGGCGTGAACCTGGACGAGGAAGCGGCCAATCTGGTCAAATTCCAGCAAGCCTATCAGGCTTCGGCGCAATTGATCCCGGCGCTGAACAACACTTTCGACGCGCTGATGGCGGCGGTCAGGAGCTAGGGCCATGCGGATATCGAGCGGTTGGATACAACAACTGGGCGTCAATTCGATGCTGAACCAGCAGTCCCTGGTGTCCCAGACCCAGATGCAGCTATCCACCGGCCTGCGCGTGTTGACCCCGGCGGACGATCCGGGCGGGGCGGTCGGCGCCCAGATCATGACGGAATCGCTCAAGACCACCCAGCAATACCAAACCAACCTGACCACGGCGCAAGGCCGCTTGCAACTCGAAGACTCCGCCCTGGATTCGGTGGATACCCTGTTGCAGCGGATCAAGGAAGTGGCGGTGCGCGGACTCAACGACACCCTCACCGCCAGCGACCGCCAAGCCCTGGGCGATCAAACCCAGCAATACCTCGACGAAATCACCGGGCTCACCAACACCAAGAACGCCAACGGCGAATACATCTTCGGCGGCTACCGCACCGATACCCCGCCCTATGTGTTCGACGACCAGCGGACGCCGCCCAGCTATGTCTATCAAGGCGGTCAACAGCAGCGCTCGCTGCGGATCGGCGATCTGCGCAACATCGAGGATGGCGATACCGGATTCCGGGTATTCGAGGACGTGCCCTCGACGGCGGGCAAGCTCGGCATCGCCAATGTCGATGGCAAGCAAAGCCTCCTCAACACGGTCTACACCCTGGCCCAGGCGCTCAAAGGGGATTTGACCGGCACCCACGGCACGCTCACCGGCACGGCGAACCTCGCGGGCGGGAAGGATTATTCGGCGGGACCGGCGAGTTTCAATCTGGCGGTGGACGGCGGCACGGCGGAGACGATCACCATTCCGGCCCAGAACTACCCCTCGGCCCAAGCCTTGGCCGATGCCATCAACACCCAAATCAGCGCGGGACCGCTCCGGGACAAAGTGGCGGCGCAAGTCAGCAACGGGGCGATCCAATTCGCCTCGGCCCAGATCGGTCCCAACGCCAGCGTCACCGTCAGCCAGGGCACGCCCGGCTTCCTGGCCGACGCGGGGCTGGCCGATCCCTCGACCGGCACCGGATCGACCACCGAATTCCACGCCACCGCCAGCGCGGCGCTGGCCGATATCGACACCGGCCTGGAGCGGGTGTTGGATGTCCGCGCCAGCATAGGTGCCCGCCTCAACGCCCTGGACGAGCAAGACTCCCTGCAAAGCAAATTCATCATCGACACCCAGGCCAACCTGTCCAAGGTGCAAGACCTCGACTACGCCGAGGCCATCAGCCGCTTCAGCCAACAGCAAACGGTGCTGCAAGCCTCGATGACAGCGTTCTCGCAGGTGCAGAAACTGTCGTTGTTCAATTACCTGTGACCCCCGCCTTCCATTCGGCGGGCCAGGAGGAATCCAATGGTACGGCCAGCCGCCAAACGCACCATTCCAATCGCCGGACAGGCCAATACAGCCCGTAGGCGGTATACGCCAACCCGGAGAACACCGGATGGAACATAGGCACACCGAAATCCCCCGGTGCCAAGTCGTGGCCCGCCACCTTCCGTGTCCGATCCGGCGCGGTATAAAACTCCGCCCGGTGGACAATCCAACCGCCATACCGGACCCAGGCATAGCCGCCCAAATAGGCGCAAAGGCCCAGGGCGATCATCATGCGGCCGCGGACTTTCCACGTCATACTTCTCCCGGCTTATAACTCCCGCGTCGCGCTGAACCTGATTTCCGGCCAACGCTCCTGGGTCAAGGCCAGATTCACCCGGCTGGTGGCGAGATAGACCAGATAGCCGCTGCCGTCCTCTGCCAGGTTGTCGAACAACTTGCGCTTGAATTCCTCCAGCTTCTTGGGATCGTCGCAAGTCACCCACCGCGCCGTGGTCACGGACACATTGTCGTAGACGCATTCCACGTTGTACTCGGCTTTCAGGCGGAACGCGGTCACGTCGAACTGCAACACCCCCACCGCGCCCAGGATCAAATCATTGTTCTTCAAAGGCTTGAACAACTGGGTCGCGCCCTCCTCCGTCAATTGCTGCAAACCCTTTTGCAGCGCCTTGGCCCTGAGCGGGTCCTTCAGCACCACCCGGCGGAACAATTCCGGCGCGAAATACGGCACGCCCTCGTATTTCAAGGTCTCGCCCTGGGTGAAGGTATCGCCGACCTGGATGGTGCCGTGGTTGTGCAGGCCGATGATATCGCCCGCGTAGGCGTCCTCGACATTGACGCGGCTATCGGCCTGGAAGGTGATGGCGTTGGCGATCTGCACCGCCTTACCGATGCGGACATGGTGCATCTTCATGCCCTTGGTGTATTTGCCCGAGCAGATGCGCAGGAAGGCGATGCGGTCGCGGTGGGCCGGGTCCATGTTCGCCTGGATTTTGAAGACGAAGCCGCTAAATTTTTCCTCTTCGGCCTCGACGTTACGTTCCCGCGCCCGCCGCGACTGCGGCCCCGGCGCGAAATCGGCGAAGGCGTCCAACAGGTCCAGCACCCCGAAATTATTGATGGCCGAGCCGAAGAACACCGGCGTCTGCTTGCCCGCCAGATAGGCGGCATGGTCGAAGGTGTGGCTCGCGCCCTGCACCAGTTCGATTTCGGTGCGGAGTTCGTCGGCCTGGTCGCCCAGCACCTCGTCGAGGCGGGGATTGGCCAAGCCCTGGATTTTCTCGCCCTCGACGATGCGGTCGCCATGCGAGGGGCTGAACAAATGCACGGCGTCCTCGGCCAGGTTGTAGACGCCCTTGAAGCGCTTGCCCATGCCGATGGGCCAGGTGATCGGGGCGCACTGGATTTTCAGGACGGCCTCGACCTCGTCCAAAAGCTCGATGGGCTCGCGGCCCTCGCGGTCCAGCTTGTTGATGAAGGTGAGGATGGGCGTGTCGCGCAAGCGGCAGACCTCCATCAGCTTGATGGTGCGGTCTTCTACGCCCTTGGCGCTGTCGATCACCATCAGGGCCGAGTCCACGGCGGTCAGGGTGCGGTAGGTGTCCTCCGAGAAATCCTCGTGGCCGGGCGTGTCGAGCAGGTTGAAGATGCGCTCCTTATGCTCGAACTGCATCACCGACGTGGTGACGGAGATACCGCGCTGCTTTTCCATCTCCATCCAGTCGGAGGTGGCGTGGCGGGCGGCTTTGCGGCCCTTGACCGAACCTGCGAGCTGGATCGCGCCGCCGAACAGCAGCAGCTTTTCGGTAAGGGTGGTCTTGCCGGCGTCGGGGTGGGAAATGATGGCGAAGGTGCGCCGCCGTTGGAGTTCCTGGAGGGTTTCGGACATGGGGCTTGGGCGTGGGAAAAAGGCGGCATTATAGCCGGATCGGCGCGGGGGCCGGGCGGTCCGCGCGGCTGGAATCGCGCCGATCCACGGACGGCGAACGCCGCCGCCCCGGCATCAACGCCTTCCATCCAAGCCCCAAGGACACCACGGCGGCAGAATCGTCGGAATTCCTTACAGTCCAGCCCCCCGCCATTCAAGCGCCCCACAAATCAATGGTTCTATCCCTTTGAATTTGAAGGTGGAAAAACCGGCGTCAAATTTTACGACGCCGGGGACATCCCTATCGCGCCGGGCGGAGCCGCCCCGGAACCCGGCATCCCCACCATAAACCCCTTGAACTGTAAGGACTTAACCGTCGTGGCCCTGAGCGTGCGGACCGTTTGCCATAGCGCAACGGCGGCGGCCCATCGACCACGGCCATCCGGGCAGCGATGCTGGAAAATCTTACAAACATCCCCATCCGGCGGGAATAACGGCGTCCGGTTCCAGCCCCGCCCGTGTCGCGACAAAAGTCGTGCGTCCCCGGCCCCGTCCTACAGCCCCGCCATGGTGGTAGCGCCCAGTCCGCCGCCTGCCCCCGTCTCGATACGCATTTGGCGCAAGAGTCTTTGGCATTGACGCACGCTGAACACGACATCGTAACGGGCCTTGAGATGCTCCCTCAGCAGCCTGCCGTTCCAGCGGCCCATGCCGGTCCCATAGCCCAGCCGTCCGGGCGGTTGCAGCAACTCGCCCGCCAAATCAAGCATTTGCCCCTCGCTGAGTCCGGTAGGCCGCCCGCTCCGCTTGACCTCGCGCAAACCCTCCAAGCCGGATTCCCGAAAATGCCGGACCCAACGGGCCACGGTGCTGGAATCGTCGCAGAAACATCCGCCCACCCGTTTGGCCTCAAACCCGAACATCACCAGCAAGACGCAATGCAGCCGATGCAGATAACGCGCATCCGGCTTCCCCTTCAGTTCCTCCGCGAGGGTGGTCCTCAGCAGCCCGACCGCCGCAGCGTTTTCCCGTGCATTATCAAACATAAAGCCCCCTATTTCCGCGATGAGCGGGGAAGGTTTCCGATAGCTCCAGGAACAACCCGCCGGTGGCAAGACTTTTTGCGCCCCCGGCCCCCGCACATTATGGCATCAACATTGCCTTTAAGCCCTTCGATTAGGGAAGGATAAAACTTCGCTTGTAATCCCCTAATTATTTTCAAACATCCAGCGGTTTTTAACCATAACCTTAGGTAATCGACATGAACGCCCAATTGATTGCGGGACTGTGCATGGTGGCTGGTTTAATGGCGAGCGGGGAAGTTTCGGCGATTTCGGTGTGGAGTACACAAAGAACCTTGAGCGATTGGCAGGCCAATCCGGTCGTCGATGGCGACGGGGATACGCGCTGGACTTGGAATAATAGTTCCTCGACCGTGCTTCCAGGCAATACGGTGGTTACTTTCAAGGAAACCGAGATCGGTGGCCTCGAATATTACGGCGTCGGTTTCGCTTTCGATCCCGCCGCCTACGGCCCGGCGGCGGGAACCACCGACACGCTGATTTATCAATGGGAGCGGTTGGACGGGCAGGCATGGAACAACGCCATGCTGGACACGATCATCACCGGTACCAATACTACAGCCACCGCGGATATATACGCCGATTTGGCCGGTCCTTCGCTCCTGCACTTGATCAGCACCAGCGGATCCGATACCGGCTATATCCCCTTTACCCCGCCCTTGGAAAGCTTCTATTGGAAAAATACCATATTCCATTCGGAAACAGGCATATTCGATGACTTGCATAATGGGGTTGTGATACCCGAACCCTTCACCTTCTCCCTGTTCGGTATCGGCTTGGCCGCATTGGTTTTGCAACACCGCTACGGCAAGTTTTAGATCGTCGCGGAACCGGCTTGCCTGGACGAAGTAGGGGCGGATGAATCCGCCCCTACAGATACCCCGCGCGACCAGGATAACAATCCCGCACGCCGCTTGCTGGCAGCCCGGTTCCGGCCCCGTCAATCCCTGACCCAATCCTCCACCAGCCGGCTCGGAATATGCGCCGACTCGCTGGACGGCGGATGCGGCTTTTTCGCCACGATGGCCCAACATACCCGCAACGTATCGCCCGCCAAGGTCCACGACACCAGCAGGAACAGCCCGGTCAGCGCGGCGTCGAGATAATCGTTGAAAATCAATTGCGGTGCCTTGGCGACTTGGTCGGCGGGCAGGGTTCCCGCCGCCAGTTTGTCGGCCATGTCCCGCGCATGGGCCAGGAAGCCGATGCGCAGCTGCGGGCTGAACAGCTTCTCCAGCGCCGCCGTGGTGGTCACGGTCAGCAGCCACAGGAGCGGTACCGCCGTCACCCAGGCATAGCGCAGCTTGCCGCTTTTCACGATGATGGTGGTGGCGACACAGAGCGCGATCCCGGCCAACATCTGGTTGGCGATGCCGAACAAGGGCCATAGGCTATTGATGCCGCCCAAGGGATCGATCACGCCGATATAGAGGAGATAACCCCAACCCGCGACCACCAGGGCCGAGGTCAGGATCACCCCCGGATACCAGGAAGTCCGGCCCAGCGCCGGAATCCAGTTGCCCAGGATATCCTGCAACATGAAGCGGGCCACCCGCGTCCCGGCGTCCAGCGTGGTCAGGATGAACAGTGCCTCGAACATGATGGCGAAGTGGTACCACAGCGATAAAAGGCTCTGGCCGAAGGCGCTGGCGAACAGCGAAGCCATGCCCACCGCCAGCGAGGGCGCGCCGCCGGTACGGGCGAACAGCGTGGTCTCGCCCATCTCGCGGGCCAGGAATTGCATCTGCTCCACCGTCACCGGAAAACCCCAGCCGGAAATCTTCGCCACCGCGTCCACGGCCTCCTTCCCCACCACGCCCGCCGGGCTGTTGATGGCGAAATAAACGCCGGGGTCCAGCACGGTCGCCGCCACCATCGCCATGATCGCCACGAAAGATTCCATCATCATCGCGCCATAGCCGATGAAGCGGGCGTCGGCCTCGTTCGCCAGGAGCTTGGGGGTGGTGCCGGAGGAAATCAGCGAATGGAAACCGGAAATCGCCCCGCAGGCGATGGTGATGAACACGAACGGGAACAGCGTGCCGCCGAAGATGGGGCCGGTGCCATCGACGAAGCGGGTCATGGCGGGCATCTTCACCTCGGGATGCAGGCACAGGATCGCCACGGCTAGGGCGGCGATGGTGCCGAGCTTCATGAAGGTGGAGAGATAATCGCGCGGGGCCAGTAGCAACCATACCGGCAACACCGCCGCCGCGAAGCCATAGGCGATGACCATGAAGGCCAAGGGTTGGCCGTCATAATCGAAGGCTTCCCGCAGCCCCGGCATCCCATCGACCACCCCGCCGCCCCAGACCGACAGCAACAGCAGCGACACCCCCAACACCGTGGCCTCGATCACCCGTCCCGGCCTGAGCTTCGACATATACACACCGATGATCATGGCGATGGGGATGGTCGCGCCCACGGTGGAAGTGGCCCAAGGGCTATGTTTCATGGCGTTCACCACCACGAGGCCCAGCACCGCGATCAGGATGATCATGATGCACATCACCCCGAGCAAGGCCGCGCCGCCGCCGATGGGGCCGAGCTCGTCGCGGGCCATCTGTCCCAGCGAGCGCCCATCGCGGCGGATCGAACAGAACAGGATCACGAAATCCTGCACGCAGCCGCCCAAAACCGCGCCGACCAGAATCCACAGGGTGCCGGGCAGGTAGCCGAATTGCGCGGCCAGGGTCGGCCCGATCAAGGGGCCGGGCCCGGCGATGGCGGCGAAATGATGGCCGAACACCACCCAGCGGTTGGTGGGCACGAAGTCGCGGCCATCGTCGAAGCGTTCGGCGGGGGTGGCGCGGGAACCGTCCAGCACCAGCACCTGGGTCGCCACGAAGGCGCTGTAGAAGCGGTAGCCCAGCGCGTACACGCACACCGCCGCCGTCACGAACCAAATGCTGTTGACGCTTTCCCCCCGGTTCAGGGCGATGCCGCCCACCGCCGCCGCCCCGAGCAAGGCCACCGCCAGCCACAGGGCGGTGAATCGCCAGTGGGTCTCAGAGTGTTGTTTGTCCTGGGTCATGCCTATCGATCCCGTGTGTCCGCAAATGGCACAGGATAAGGGCAATGGGCGGTATGGGGAAATGGTGGCGGGCGGCAACCGGCGGGGATGGTCATCGGGACGGGCCGGAGCGTCGTCCCTGGGCCATTCCAAACCAAAGGGTTATAAATCGTCGTAGGTATAGCCGAGTTGGGAAATATCCAGCATCGATGCGTTGGTGATCCCGTACCGTTTGATGTCGCGGAAGCGCTTGTACTCGGTGAACGGATACATTTCGTCGTCGAGGTTCCAACCCTGGTGCCAACCGGAGCTGGGTTCGTACAGGTTGCCGTACCTCTTTTCCCAAACCGCCCACAGCCGGTCCACGTTGCAGTGGTGCAACCAGAACACCGGATCGTTGGGCGAACTGTCCAAGGCGGTCATGGAACCGACGAAGGTGGTGCTGGACGATTGGTAGGCCATCGAGTAGTAGGTGCCCGTCCACTCGCCGCCGAGCCAGGCATGCACGGCGCTATGCAGGATCGGCCCGCCTCCCTTGGCGGGCACGCCGCCGAGGTAACAACGGAAGCTTTGCTGGATGTCGGCGGTCATGTCGTAAGGGGGCGCATCGTAGCGGGAAACCTTCATCAAGGCATCCACCTCTGCCGCCGTGGGCAGCTCCACCGTTTTGGGGCCGCGGGTCAGGAAGGTGAACGGCGACTGGGCCATGGTATCCCCGCCGATGGGCTGCGGCAGGATATTGACCGGGAATTCCCCCTTGCGGAACGGCCCCTTGGTCAAGGCGTAGTTGTCGCTGGAATCGCCCAGGTATGGCCCCATGAAACTATTGGCGAAAACGACATCGAGGCTGTCGCTATCGGTCCAATCCCAATAAGGCAGGGCCAGATCGTCGCCGACCTGGGCGCGGAGCGCGTCCTCGAACAGCATCAGCAACTTCCGGTGCCAGGGCAAGAAGGAAGGGCAGTCGTGGGCGGTGGAATAACCGGGGCCGAGCCGGTCGCGCAGCACCACCAGTTGGTGGAACCTCACGAGTTGATCGTAATAGCTGAGAGAAGCATCGTAGGGCGAGCGCGTTTGTTTGAGTGCCAACATGGCCTGAACCAAGCGGTCCTTTTCCCATTTGGCGAGGTTTTTCACGTTCTTCCGCACCGATGGTGGCCTGGAACGGGCAGCGCCCGTGCCCTTATCACCCGCCGACAGCGCCCAGGGTATGGCGGCACCGGCCACCGCCAACAAGCCCCCCGCCATGAATTGCCGTCTCGATGTTTCTGTTCCCATGGTCGCAACCTCTCTTTGATGATGATTTTGGTCAATGCCAGAACGGTCCCAATACCGCGCACCGGCAACATCAAAGCTTACAACCGTATCCATTACCGCCAACCCTGAACCCATTCAAATTCATATTCTCTTCACTTTCTACCCGCATTGCGGGCAAGGTCCGGGCACCGCGTCCTCCAGGGCGCTCAAGGCAGCGTGGACTGGTTGACCAACACCGACACCGTGTTGCTATGGCCATTGGCCGTGACCACCTCCGGCTTGCCGTCGAAGTCCCAGGGAAGTCCAGGGCTTGCCCTGGCATGGGCCCACGGCTCCGGAAAACCATGCCGCCTTTCTCTTTCAGATTAAATAACATGGCGAGACAAAAACCATCTCTTGACTCAACCGAAGGTAATTGTTTTTCCCTATCTTTGCCCCAAAAAAGCCTAAGCCATAGGCCATGATACAATTCAATATTGCCGAGCCGGTCATATTAATTTCCAAGATAAATGCTCAGTTGAAAATATCCCTAACAAGCGTATAAGTCACCCTGGCCATTCAGCGTCAAACCATCACAAGCCGAGGAAGGAAAATCGCGGACCGCACGATATCGCGGAGCGTTATTTTGCGTAAGAATCCACAGGAATACGGCCTTCAGCTTGTGTATCCCTGATGATATTACAAGAGGACAAGGACATGGAAACCAGACATGGAAGCGCCATTATCCAAGCGCTGGCAATCTACACGGCCAGCATGGCTTTCGCGCCATCCGCGCAGGCGGCCACCAATACCCCCTTGGACTGCCCCGGAGTCATCGCCACCCCAGGCGGCTATCGGCTTACCCAGAACACGGCTTGCAGTTTTTTGTGGATGCGCGACGCAAACAAGATCTTCGATCTCAACCGTTTTGCCTTCACAGGGGATATCACCATCCACATGTCCGATCAAACCACGATAAGCAATGGGACGCTCCGCACCAACCATACCGTATGGGGCTGCTCCAATGGCGGTAAACTGAGGAATGTTAGGGTTGTTAGCGCCGGCACCCCCTCCAGCTGGGGCACCATCGACAACGCTTCCCTCGTGGAGAACAGCGTTTTTGAAAACATCCCGGCAACCGCGCTAGGCTTCGGTACCTGGGGCGGGGCCTGCCGCGGATATAGTGGCGGAACGGTGCGGAACTCGGCATTTACCGGCAATAACATTGCGGTTATAAGCTGGAGGCCCGACGTGCTGATCGAGAAAAATTTATTCAGGAGAAACAGTATAGGGGTCGGCCTCCATTCAGGGCTTGAGGAAGATGCCACGAATAACATGATTCGCCTTAATCAATTCCTAAATAACCGGGCGGGGATACATATGGAGAATTTCGATAATGGTTACCGCCCTCTAACACTGCAGGGGAATCAGATCCTCAAGAACCAGTTCTATCACAATGCCACCTCCGGCATCGTTATTGAACTCAATTGCGGAACCCCCTCCGGCAACGCCCCCGCCCCCTGCCCCGGACAAGGCACTTTGATAGCAGGCAATCAATTGATCTCCAACGGGTTCGGATCGCCTCCGGAATTCCCCAACGACGATGGCGTTACGGCCAGGGCCAATATCCAGGGGATGAACCACCCGGATGGCCTCGTCGGAATCACCTTATCGGGCAATAGCGCCGACCGGAACGCCGATCTTGGACTCGATGTGCCGGGAGCCACCGATGGCGGAGGCAACCGCGCCCGCTTCAACGGCAATCCGGCCCAGTGCGACGGCGTGGTCTGTTCCAAGCGATAAGCGCTCGGCCCAGGGCGCCTTGCGGAATCCGGGAAGCGCATCACCCCGCGCCGCCCGGATTCCGGGATGCCGCCTCCGGGCGATTCCTTCCCGGCCCGTCTGCCGGAACCGCGCCGTCCCCCGCTACAATAGCGCTTTTCCCCAGCGTCCATGCCTCCCCAGCCACTACTCCGCGCCAGCCGCCGCATGGCGCAAGTCCAAGCCCCCATCATCCCGGTCGTCGCCGATTGGCTCCGAAGCACCCCCGGCACCATCTCGCTGGGCCAGGGCGTGGCCTCATGGCCTCCGCCCCCAGCCGCGCTCGCCGCCGCCCGCGCTTTCGGCGACCGGCCCGAACAGCACAAATACGGCCCGGTCCAGGGCATCCCGGAACTCCGGGAGCGTATCGAGCGCAAGCTGGTCGCGGAAAACGGCCTCGCCAACCTGGAGGGCCGGACCGTGGTGGTCACGGCGGGCGCGAACATGGGCTTCCTCAACGCGCTGTTCGCCATCGCCGATCCAGGGGACGAGGTCATCCTGCCCTTGCCGTACTATTTCAACCAGGAAATGGCGCTCAGGATGCTGGATTGCGTGCCGGTGCCGGTACCGACCGACGCCAACCATCAACTCGACCTCGCCGCCCTCCGCGCCGCCATCACACCGAAAACCCGCGCCATCGTCACCATTTCGCCCAACAACCCCAGCGGCGCGGTCTACCCGGAAGCCGATCTGCGGGCGGTGAACGCGCTGTGCCGGGAACACGGCCTCTACCATATCTCGGACGAAACCTACGAATACTTCGTCCACGACGAGGCCCGGCATTTTCCCCCGGCCAGCAGCGCGGGCGCGGAATCCCACACCATCGCGCTGTATTCGCTGTCCAAAGCCTACGGCTTCGCCAGTTGGCGCATCGGCTACATGCTGATCCCGGAACAGCTCCACGACGCCGTGCTGAAAGCCCAGGACACCAACCTCATCTGCGCCCCGCTGATTTCCCAGCACGCCGCCGTGGCCGCGCTGGACGTGGGCGCGGCCTATTGCCGGGCACAGCTCCGCAGCCTCCAACAGGTGCGCGACATCGTGTTGGACGAATTGCGGACCGTGGCCGATTGCTGCCACGTCCCGCCCGCGCAAGGCGCTTTCTATTGCCTGCTCAAGGCAAATACCGCGCTGGACGCCATGACCCTGGCCGAGCGCTTGATCCGGGAACACCAAGTCGCGGCGATTCCGGGCAACGCCTTCGGCTTGGAAACGGGCTGTTATCTCCGCATCGCCTACGGAGCCTTGGAACCGGACACGGCGGCTGAGGGAATCCGGCGGCTGACGGCGGGATTGCGTAGAATCCTCACCTCCCCGTAGCGGGAGCTGTCGCGACACTAGAATCCCCGGTGCTGAACCCCAGGAGGCCCACCCATGTCGTCCCCACCTCAATTCCATTGCTACACCCACGAAGATTATTTCGCCTTGGAACAGCGCGAAGACTGGCGCTACGAATATTGCGCCGGGGAAATCTTCGCCATGGCGGGCGGAACCGAAAGCCATGCCCTGGTCGGTGCCAATATCGTCATCGCCTTGGGCAACACCCTGCGCGGCAAGCCCTGCCGGGTCTACAACTCGGACGCGAAGCTTTATATCCGCCGCCACGACCATTTTTGCTATCCCGATGCCCAGGTGCTATGCGAAAAGGGCATCCGCCATAAACTCTATGTGGAAAACCCGGTCCTGGTGGTGGAAGTGCTGTCGCCCTCGACCGAATCCTACGACCGGGGCGGCAAGTTCGAGCATTACCGGAGCATCGAAACCCTCGGCTATTACCTGCTGATCGACCCGGACCGCCCGCATGTGGAACTGTATGAACGGCTGTCGGCGGAAGCTTGGCGCTTGACCGAATACCGGGAAGGCCGCATCCCGCTCGCAGGGCTGGAAGCCACGCTGGACCTCGCCGATATCTACGCCCAGGTCGATTTCCCCACGCCAGAATCACCCAACCCTAAGGAATCCGCATGAATAGCTTCCGCCGCCCGGCCCCGTGGTTATTGCTCCTGGCCGCGTTGGCCGCGGCCCCGGCCCAAGCCGCCCCCGAACTCCCGGAAACCACCCGCTCCCAGCTGGAAACCGCGTTCCAGGCGGTGGACGCGGCCACCATCAAAGGACCGACCGATGTCGCCATCGCCGGACAGGCGGTTTTGCAACTGCCTTCGGGCTATCACTTCGTGCCCGCCGAACCCGCCCGCCAATTGTTGGCGGCCATGGGCAATCCCGGCGCGGACCATGTGCAGGGCATGATCTTCCCGGCCCGCGAACAGGAGGCCCCCTGGTTCATCGTGGTGAGCTTCAATCCGGCGGGCTATATCAAGGACGACGAGGCCAAGGATTGGAAGGCCGACGCCCTCTTGGAGGAAATCCGTAAGGGCACGGCCACCGCCAACGAGGAACGGCGGACGCGGGGCTTGCCGGAACTCACCGTGGCCGGCTGGGTGGAAGCCCCCCAGTACGACCCCGAAACCCACCGGCTGGTGTGGTCGCTATCGAGCCGGCTTTCCGGCAACGACCAACCCAGCGGCGTCAATTACAACACCTTGATGCTGGGACGCGAGGGCTATATCAGCCTCAACCTGGTGACCGACCTCGCCAGCATCGAGCGGCTCAAGCCCGTCGCCCGCAATATGCTGGCCTCGCTGGAGTTCGACGCGGGCAAGCGCTACGCCGATTTCCAGCCGGACACCGATAAGGTCGCGGAATACGGACTCGCCGCCCTGGTGGCCGGGGTGGCGGCCAAGAAGTTGGGGTTATTGGCCTTGGCGGGGGTGTTCTTCGCCAAGTTCGCCAAGGTCATCCTGGCCGGGGCGGTGGTGGCGATGGGCGGATTCGCCAAGGTGTTCGGGCGGAAGAAGAAACCGGAGGCCTAGGCCCGCCGGGCGCGGCCACGTCAGGCATGGGAAACCGTCTTGGAGAAATTGAGGACGACGACGCCCGCCACGATCAATAGCAAACCGATCATGGCGGGAATATCGAGCGCCTGCCCCAGGCAAGCCCATCCGATCAATACCACCAGCGCGGTTCCCACACCGGACCAAACGGCGTAAGCCACACCCACTGGAAGGGTTTTAAGCGTGAGCGACAGGAAGAAAAAGGCCAACACGTATCCAAAGGCCACGATCAACGAAGGCCACAAACGGGTGAAGCCCTCGGTGGCCTTGAGCGCCGAGGTGGCGACCACTTCGCTGACGATGGCCACCGCCAGGAAAATCCATTGCTGCATGGGTACCACCACTCCTAATGTTTAAAAATCCGCTCGCTTGATTTCGGCCCAATTTTCAGGGAAGGAGCCGGGTTCCGTCCAATCCCAGGATTTCACCCGCCTCGTATTCGGCATAGGCGACGGCGTAACCCAATAGGCTGAGCCCATCGCGCTGCTCGGGCGTGGGATTATTGCCATCGATCCCTTTCAACAACGCACCCATCGCCTCGCGGGAACGCGCTTCTTCCCCGGCAACCTTGAGCCAAAACCCACAAGCACCGAGGGTTGCGGAAGCCGGCCCCCCCGCTTTCGACGTGAGGGACAAACCTTCGGCCAATAGCCTGGCGCTTTCTTCCCGCAGGTCCAGCTTCTTCGCGGTATAGCCCAACTCGCACAAGGCATTAGCGCTTTCCTTGGCTCCAAGGCGGTGCGCTTCCTCGACCAGTTGCCGGAACGCCCCCGACCGTTCCGCCGCCATGAGTGGGACGAAACCCGAGCGCAGCAAGCGGGCATACCGATGGATCGCCAGGCGCCTTGCCTGGCCGCCCATGCCGGTATCGAGCGATGCCGCCATCGTTTGGATTTCTTGCGCCAAACTGGGACGCAAGGCTTCCAGCGCCGCCTTGTCTTCCCATTGATTGGCGATTTCGGCGGCTGCGAGCCGGAACCCCAGCCGCAGCCGGGCGGGTTGTATCGTATCCAGGGCATCCAGTCCGCCGATGGCCCGTCCGGCCCTGAATCGGCTAACCGCCACCTCGCCCAGGATGCGGGCACGACCGTCGGCCAACATAGATCGGCGAGCGAAGTGATCCGGGTAGGTTTCTTTCAGGGCCGCGGCGACCGCACGGGCTTCCTCGTCAGCCCCAACCTGCGCCAACACTTCGGCGATGGCCGGGTATACATCGCGGCCATAATGGTTAGTCGTGGCAGCATCGCTCATGCCTATCGCGGCAATATTTTCCAACGCCTCCCGTACCAAAGCCCGTGCTTCCCCAGTCTGGCCCAACCGCAAATACACCCGTGCGACCTGGGTCAATCCCGACGCCCGTGATTCGGCACCCCCTATCCCACTAGGCTCCAGCGCCAACCGCCTGGCTTGGGCAAGTTCCGCACCCGCCTCGGCTTTCCGGCCCAACAGGCTCAATACTTCGGCACGTATCTGCGGAAAAAGGTTTTCATAAAGGCGATACTGGTTATAGATGTAATACTGCCGTGGATATTGCGTGGGCTCCCGTGGCCCTAACTCGTCCAACCTCGCCAAAGCCCCCGCCGTATCACCTTTTCGCATCCGTTCAAAAGCGACTTGGAGAGCAAAAGTCGGATCATCATAGGGTTCCGGCTTATCCAATCCATCCATGATTCCGGCTTCTAATCTGTTCGCCCGCACCAAGGCAAGCATTCGACCGGCATAATCGGAAATCACATCCGAGGCGCAACACGGAATCGCCGCCGCAATTTTTCTGGCCCGCTCGAAGGTTTTCCGGCCCTTCCGAGGATCGCCGCACAGGGTTTCCCCTCTCGCCAGATTCGCTAGATGGGTGGCCTTGTCGATTCCAGACGACGAAGAAAAGGCGCCTACCTGGGCAACCAGCTTGGTTCCCGCCTCTTTCCTGCCCGCTTGGCAAAGGGCGGCGGCGGTATCTATCCATAAGCCATATCTCCACTTATAGATATGTTGCGTGATCCGTGTGGCGCGTTCAGCCTCGCCCATTTCGGCGAAGACCAGGGAAAGCCGACTCGCCGAATCCGAGTCGAGGGGATGGCCGTCGATCTCTTGGAATAATTCGCGGGCCGCCATCACATCGCCCCGCTTGAACCGGCCTTTCATCAAGCCGATCAGGGCTTGCAAATACAAGCGGGCGTCGGCTTCGGCGATAGAGGGGAGTTTGGAAGGAGTTGGAAAACTGGGGTTCGATGGGTTATTCAAGGCGCTGGTGGTTTCCGCCGGAAAGAACTCATCTGCCAGTTTGAGCGCTGCATCAGGCTGGCCCTGCCGCGCCAGCGCCACGCCCAGCGCCGCCATGATATCGAGCGCCTTCGGTGCGCCTTCGGCAACGGCTTTGATGTAAACCTGGCGGGTCCGCTCCATGTCCGCCTGCTTTGCCCACACTGACCCCACGGCCATTAAACCCGCGATCCGGTCCCAGTCCCGTGCATGGCCAGTCCCCTCAGTGGTCGCATGGCTGTATGCGACACCTAAAGACCGCTCGGCTTCCTGGTCCAAACCCAGCGCGAACTCCGCTTCCGCTTTAAGCGCCGCACGTTCCGCGAACAAAGGATTAGGAAGCCGGAAACCCTCGGTTTTGGCCAGGGCACCCTCCATGGCCTGCCGTGCCCAACGCGGATGCCCCCCGGACAAGGCGCTACGGGCAAACCCTTGAATATCGGTCAGCCAGTGGGGGCCCTCGAATCGCAGGCCATCCGCAGCGTGTTCAAACAGGCAATCGGCATTTGGATGGGCGATGCAGGCGGCGAAGCGGCCTTCGGTGGAAGCGGCCCGCTCCGCTGCGCTGATGGCGGCGATGGGCTTGAGCTTGAAACGCGGGTCTTCCAACCCAAGGCGCATGGCCTCGTCGATCCAAGGACAGGCCAATATCTCGGGATGGAAAGGCTGGGGCGACCTCAGCCCCGGCAAGCCTTGTTGATGGCGCTGGTAAACCTCCGCGAAGGACAGGTAATCCAAGTCTTCGTTGACGATACGCACCTGCCGTCCATTAACGAATAGCAAACCTTGATCACCCGGCGTCGTCCATTGCACGAAGTTCGAAGCTGGATCGAGCGGAGTCCATGGCAAATGAAAAATCCCAGCTCCCCAGAAGGCTTTGTGGATTGCCCGGCCTTCCTCGATGGCATAGACCTCCCTGAACAATTGGGAACCATTAGGGGAACCAGGAAAAGAAAAACGAGTGTTGTCGAGATAGAAAATCCTATGGCCTCCACGCTTTTTCAATTCATAATCGCTGCCGCTATAGTCCACCACATACTTCAACTTCCCTTGCTTATCGAGATATTGATGGAACCCGACCGGGAATCCATTACAGAAATATTCCGTTGCCTGGGGAAGCCCATTAGGCCAAAACGAGCGCAGTATCCCGTGCTTCCGATATAACCCGGATATCTTTCTATCGTTGAATGCGAGATATTCAGCGTGGATATGTCCATTTTCCCGGTAGTGTGAAACCACCTTGAGTGTGTCGCCGGTTTGCACGCCTTCATATTTGAATTTCCGGGATTGGCAAGTAATCCGGTTCGACGGACCATGGTAAGGCCAATAATTCGGATAATCGACAAATTTCTGATGAACTGGCAAGGTTTCATACTGCTCGATAGGGTTTGGAATAGGGGTGTCTTCGCATTTTAGCGGTTGGGTGTCGGTAGTCGATGGCCCCGATAGCTTCGTCGATAGCGCTATCGTGCAATATCCCATTGAGCAAACGGTGAAAATCAAAACCAAACAAGCTTTAGGAACCCGCATCTCCAGCCCCCGATTACACCAAAAACCACCCTCACAAAAGCGGCATATTTCAGCGCAACGCCTTCTCCCACCGGCTCACCACCGCCGCCGCCACGCTATTCCCCAGCACATTGGTGGCGCTGCGCCCCATGTCCAACAACTGGTCGATCCCGAGCAGGAGCAACACCCCCGCCTCGGGAATATGGAACATCGACAGCGTGGCCGAAATCACGATCAAGGACGCCCTCGGCACCCCCGCCACGCCCTTGCTGGTGAACAACAACACCAGCAACATCAACAACTGGTCGGCCAGCGGCATCTCGATCCCATAAGCCCCGGCGATGAACAAGACCGCGAAGGTCATGTACATCATGCTGCCGTCCAGGTTGAAGGAATAACCCAGGGGCAGCACGAAGCCGCACACCCGCTCCTCGCAGCCGAAGCGCTCCAGCTGCCGCAGCAGCATGGGATAGGCCGCCTCGCTGCTGGCGGTGCCGAAGGCCAACAGCATCGGCTCGCGGATATGCCGCACCAAGGACAGCACCCGCCGCCCCAGGCATAGATATCCCGCCAAACCCAGCACGCCCCACAGCAGGAACAAGCCGAGATAGAACTCGCCGATCAACAAACCATAGGTCGCCAACACCCTCAAACCCTGCTTGGCGATGACCGCGACCATGGCGGCGAACACCGCCACCGGCGCGAAGCGCATCACATAGCCGGTCATCTTCAGCATGATATGGCCCAAGGCGTCCAGGGTCTTGACCATGGGCAGGGCCAGTTCCTCCAACTGGGCGGCGGCCACCCCGAAGAACACCGAGAACACCACGATTTGCAGGATTTCGTTCTGGGCCATGGCCTCGGCGATGCTCTTGGGGAAGATATGGGCGACGAAATTGCCGAAGCTCGGCGCGGTCTTGGCCAAGCCGGTGTCGGTGCCGGCGGGCGGCGGCTCCAAATGCAGGGCCGCGCCCGGATCGAACAGGTTCACCAACATCATCCCCAGCACCAGGCTGAGCAAGGAGGCCGAGAAGAACCACAGGATGGCCTTGCCGCCGATGCGCCCGACCGCCTTGCCATCGCCCATCTTCGCCATGCCCACCACCAGGGTGGCGAACACCAGGGGCGCGATGATCATCTTGATGAGCCGCATGAAAATATCGGTGACGACCCCGCAACCGCCGACGAGGGCGGCAAGGGCGGGGCTGTCCGCGCCCAGGCCCAGGTTGAGGATTTCGCCCGCCACCACCCCCAGCAGCAGGGCCGCGAGGACGTGGAGGGTTTGGCGGTTGGGGGGATGGGTATGCGTGTTCGGGTGGATATCCATGCGGGGTTCCGGGTCGGGTTCGGTGGAAAAGCCGCCCGGATCGTATGCGTTCGGGGACAACAGGGCAAGGCAACACGGGACAGTGGCATAAAAAAAGCCCCGCCCATCGAAGACGGGCGGGGCCAACACAGCGAAACTCAGTGGCCGGGCATCTCGTGGCAGGTATTGCAGGCCACGGCCTGGCCCTTGGCGATCTTGACCGTGCGGTCTTCCACTTTCAGGGTGCGGTCGGCCTGGGCCTTGGACAAGGCCGTGCCCTTGAGGTCGGTGCCATGGCAGGCCCGGCACTCGTTGAGATGATGCTCGGCATAATCCTCGTGCCCGCCCTGGACGAAGCGGCTCGCGCCCACCGGGTGCATCCCATGCGGCCCGTCCAGGGTGATGCCGAGGTCGTTCTTATGGCAGGTCGAGCATTCGACGATGGGTCCGGTATGGCCTTGCAATTGGGCCGAGGGCACGTCGTCGTTGTCGTTGAGCGCGGTGTTCGACCACTCGGCATGGGTGCTGCCATGGCAACCCTGGCAATAGACGCCGCCATGGCCGGTGCTGAAGCGGTACAACATCGGCTTCGCGCCCAGGGCGGTCGCGACCACCGGCTCGGCGAAGCGCTTATTGCCGTTGACGCCGACCACGCCCAGGGCATCGTTGCCCGGCACGATGGGTTTGGCGCTGGCGTCCCCGACCCGGTAGGCCTGGGCCAGATTGATGCCGTCGGCGGATTTCACCGTATTCGCGGCCTTGGCGAGGTTGCTGAGGGCGTCGCCGGTATGGCAGGAACCGCAAGCGGGTTCGTCGGCCCAGGGCACGCGGAGGCTCCCATCCAGCGTGAACGCGCCCGGATGGCTGCGCGACACTCCTTTCGAGAAATCCTCGCCGATCTGCGCCATGCCGCCGTGGCAATCCTGGCAGACCACGTTGTTCTCGGCCATGACCCCGCGCAGGCATTTGGTGTTATTGCCCGGATGGCAGGTATAGCAGGTTTGTTGCAGCAACGCCTGGGTTTGCTGGGGAGTGCGCTGGCCCGGCGCGGGCATGTCGGGGATGAGCTTGGCCCCGTGGCCGTCGGTCAGGGCACCGTGGAAACCGTGCATCACCCGCGACATGGATTCATGCAGTGTTTGTTGGCGTCCGTTGGCGCTGGTGCCCGGCCCCATCGGGCCGACCTGGGCGAGGTCCAGGGCGGGGGTGTAATGACAGGTCTGGCAGGCGACCGGGGTCTTTTTGATCAAGCAATTGCCCGGATGCGCGGCATCGCAGGGCGCGGCTTTGCCGGTGGCCGAATTGACGTATTGCGCGCCTTCGCGCTGGTCGTGCAGGCCGACGATATTCTTGTCGGCGGCGTATTCCACACTGACGGCCAGGGGCACCTTGCCGAACTTGGGATCGTCGGCGGCGCTGAACACCTGGGCCAAGCCGACGGTGGCGACGCCATTGCCGCCCAGGCCGCCATTGGCCGCCGCGCCGTCGGTATGGCAACTGCGGCAATTGGCCTCGCCCGACACCGGGGCGACGGTATCCAGGCTCGCCAGCAGGTTGGCCGCGTCGGTGGGCAAAGCGCCCTTGGCCACGGCCTGCACCCGCAGCAGCGGATAGGCATTGAGCCGCCCGCCATCGTCCCAGTTGGTGATGGGAATGCCTTCCGCCGAGAACCAACCCGGCTGGGCGACATAACCGAACGGGAAATCCTTGAACACCGGATAGCTCTGGTTATAGCGGCCAAACTTCCGCGGCGCGTTGGCCGTCATCGGTCCGCTTTGGCCCGGCATCGCCGACTGGTCCGCCGTCAATTGGCCATCGCCCAGATAGAGCCGCTCGACATCCGGCGTGGGCAGGCCGTAATCCGGCGTCAGGTTGAACAGGCCCAGGATGCCCGCCGGATAGAACGGGTTATAGGCTTTGTAGGCATTGGTGGCGGTCACGGCGCAAGTGGCCGCGCCCGACTGGCAGGCCCAGAAATTACCCTTGAACACCGCCGTGGTCCCGGCCGGGGGATTCTCGTAACCCGGCGGCGGGATGTAAGCGCCGCCCGCCAGCAAGGGTTCCTGGGGATTCGCCACCGCCGAGTAATACAGGTCGATGGCGGTCGCGTCGAGCAACCGGGGCGGATTGGCGCTGGAGGTGCCGATGCGCACGACCTGCGAATGCACCGAGTTGTAGGGCGGCAGGATGGCCGCGATCCGGTAATCGAGATCGGAGCAATGCATCCCCAGGTCGTTGGTCGCCAACACCCGGTAGCCCTTGCTGCCATCGATGCGTTGGGCGGCCTGGGGCACGGCGTTGAGCTTCTTGGGCTTGTTCTGGCTGGTCGAATTGATGGAGGTGGCCGCCGTCGCCGCCGCCGTGGCGAACTGCGCGAACCACGGGCCACAGAGCAAAAATCCCAGCGCGGCCAGGGCCGGGCCGCGCCGTTGGCGTAATAATCCTAGGCTATTCATGGGCTTATACCGCGTGAATCATGTGGTTATAAATACGGACGTAGAGGGCGGTCGACGAAGGCCCGCGCCGGTCCTGCCGGACATCGGGCAGACGCGGCACCCACCTCCCCCGCATCTCCTTACCCCTGCCCTGGAAATTAAGGGTATTAGCAAAAACTAATTATCTCAAGCGGTATAAATCGGATTTAACGTGATGGAATTGGCAATATCGGCCACCCCCGGCGGGCGAGCTTCCCGGAGCCGCCGGGCCGGGACGGCGCTATAATGCGGCCCCATCCCATCCCCAAGCTTCCCCAACACACCCAACCCATGCCACTGACCTTGGAACACCCACAGCCCGGCCTCATGCTCGTCCGGGCCTCGGGCACAGTGACCCGCCCCGAAGCCGACGCGGCCAAACAACAGGTGATCGCCGCCCTTCCACCGCAAGGCAAGGCCCATATCCTCATCGTCATCGAACCCGGTTTCGCCAACCTGGACCCCCTCGCGAACTGGGACGACGACCGCGACGACGAACTCCTCCAACGCCACATGAGCCGGCTGGCCATCGTCGGCGACCTGAAATGGCGGGACGGTGCCTTGCTGTTCTTCCTCAAGGACTTGCTGCCCTTCCCCATCGAATTCTTCAAGACCGGGCAGGAAGCCTTGGCCGGGGCCTGGCTGCTGCATCCCTAGGCCCACGCCCCGCCCCCCTGTGCTAAAGTTTACCGAAACACTAGGTTATGCCATGCCTATCGACACCCTCCTGAGCGCGCGCTGGATCATCCCCGTGGAACCCGACGGCCTGGTGCTGGAACACCACACGCTGGCCCTGGCGGCGGGCCGCATCGCCGCCATCCTGCCCACCGCCGAGGCCCGCGCCCGCTATCCCAACGCCGCCGCCGAGGAATTCCCGCTCCACGCCCTGATCCCCGGCTTCGTCAACGCCCATACCCACGCCGCCATGTCCCTGCTGCGGGGCGTCGCCGACGACCGCCCGCTGATGGAATGGCTCACCGAGCATATCTGGCCCCTGGAACAGCGCTGGGTGGACGAGGATTTCGTGCGCGACGGCACCGACCTGGCCCTGGCCGAGATGATCCGGGGCGGGATCACCTGCTTCAACGACATGTATTTCTTCCCGGAAGTCACGGCGCGGCAAGCCGCACTGTGCGGGATGCGGGCGGTGGTGGGGCTGATCGTGGTGGATTTCCCCAGCGCCTGGGCCACGGGAGCGGACGAATACCTGAGCAAAGGCCTGGAATTGCACGAGGCGTTGAACGGCGACCCGCTCATCAGCGTGGCCTTCGCGCCCCACGCGCCCTATTCCGTCTCCGACGAACCCTTGTCCCGGCTGCGCCGGCTCGCCGCCGAACTGGAACGGCCCATCCATATGCATGTCCACGAGACCGCCGGTGAAATCGAGGAAAGCCTCCAGCGCCACGGTGTGCGCCCGCTGGAAAGGCTCGGGGCGCTGAACCTGCCCGGTCCCAACTTCGTCGCCGTGCATATGACCCAGCTCACCGAGGAGGACATCGACCTCATCGCCCGCGGCGGGGCCAGCGTGGTGCATTGCCCGGAATCCAACCTCAAGCTGGCGAGCGGCTTCTGCCCGGTGGCGAAACTGGTGGCGGCGGGGGTCAATGTCGCCATCGGCACCGACGGCGCGGCCAGCAACAACGACCTGGACGTGATGGGCGAGATGCGGATGGCGGCGCTCCTGGCCAAGGCCGTGGCCGAGGACGCCAGCGTGGTCCCGGCCCGGACCGCGCTCAGGATGGCGACCTTCAACGGGGCCAGGGCGCTGGGGCTCGATAGCGAAATCGGCTCCCTGGAACTGGGCAAGGCCGCCGATATCACCGCGATCCGGCTGGACGGCATCGAAACCCAACCGCTGTACAATCCCATCTCCGACCTGGTCTACGCCGCCAGCCGCCATCAGGTGACGGATGTCTGGGTGGCGGGCAAACGGCTCTTGTACAAGCGCGAACTGACCACGCTGGACGCCGTCGAGATTTGCCGCCGCGCCCAGGACTGGCGGCAAAAACTGATGCCGTAGCCCCCGCCCCCCAAGCTTCAAGGAAACCCCATGACCCCGACCGACAACGTACACGAACACGAAATCCGCAAATTCGGCGCCTTGGCCGAGCGCTGGTGGGACCCCGCCGGCGAATTCCAGACCTTGCACGCGGTGAACCCGCTGCGCCTGCAATTCATCCGTTCCCATGCCGAATTATCGGGCCGGCGCGTGGTGGACGTGGGCTGCGGCGGCGGCATCCTGACCGAAGGCCTGGCGCGGGCCGGGGCCGAGGCGCTGGGTATCGACCTGGGCGAGGAACTCCTGGAGGTCGCAGCCCGGCACGCCGAAGCCGCCGCGCTGGCCGTGGACTACCGCCACATCAGCGCCGAAGCGCTGGCCGGGGAACAGCCGGGCGGTTTCGACCACGTCACCTGCATGGAGATGTTGGAACATGTGCCCGACCCCGCCGCCATCGTGCGTTCCTGCGCCGACCTGGTGAAACCGGGCGGACGGGTGTTCTTCTCCACCCTCAACCGCAACCTCAAAGCCTATCTGCTCGCCATCGTCGGCGCGGAATACCTGCTCAAGATGATCCCCAAGGGCACCCATGATTTCTCCACCTTCATCAAACCCTCGGAACTCGGGCGCTGGGCGCGGGAAGCCGGGCTGGACCTTTTGGGACTCGAAGGCATCGTCTACAACCCGCTGACCCGGCAATTCAACCTGAGCCGCCGCGACATCGGCGTGAACTACCTGGCGGCCTTCGCCAAACCGGAAGCATGAAGAACACCGCGCCCGCGATCACCGCCGTGCTGTTCGACCTGGACGGCACCTTGCTGGACACCGCGCCCGACCTGGTTTTCGCCCTCAACGCCGCCCTGGCCGAGGCCGGCCTGCCCCCTTGCGCGGCGACGGCGGTGAAACCCCATATTTCGGGCGGGGCGCGGGCCATGCTGGGCCATGCCCTGGGCCGTCCGGTGGCGGCGGCGGGGGAACCGTTGCTACAGCGGATGCTGGACCTTTATCAAACCCATCTGGCCGACCGGACCGGATTGTTCGAGGGCATGGATACCGTGCTGGCCGAATTGGACGCCCGCGGCCTGCCCTGGGGCATCGTCACCAACAAGCGCCGCCGCTTCACCGACCCCCTGGCGGCGGCGCTCCGGCTCACCCCGCGGACCGCCTGCATCGTCAGCGGCGACACCACCGCCGAATGCAAACCCCATCCCCTGCCCCTGCTGGAAGCCAGCCGCCGCCTGGGACACGCGCCGGAACGCTGTGTCTATATCGGCGATGCCGCCAAGGATATGGAAGCGGGCCGCCGCGCCGGGATGACCACCTTGGCGGCTTGGTACGGCTATATCGCGGCGGACGACAACCCCTTGGGCTGGGGAGCCGATGGCCATATCCACCGGCCCTTGGACCTGCTCGCTTGGTTGGACGGAGGAACACAGCCATGACCACACCCCTGCAAAACCGCGTCGTCCTCGTCACCGGGGCCACGGGCGCCCTGGGTTCGGCGACCGCCCAGGCTTGCGCCCGCGCCGGCGCGACCGTGGTGCTGCTGAGCCGCGGAATCCCCCGGCTGGAAAAGCTCTACGACGCCATCGTCGCCGCGGGCGGTCCCCAACCCGCCCTCTATCCGCTGGACCTGGCCGGGGCCACCGAGAAGGACTACGCCGACCTGGCCGACACCCTGGAACGCGAACTCGGGGCTTTGCACGGGCTGGTGCATTGCGCCGCCGAACTCGGCAGCCTCGGCCCCCTGGCCGATGTCACCGGCGAACGCTGGCAACGCCTGCTCCATGTCAACCTGACCGCCCCCGCCATCATGACCCGCGAACTGCTGCCCCTGCTCAAAGCCGGCGCGGGCGCGGCGGTGTTTGTGGGCGATTCGGCGGTCGGGCTGGGCAAAGCCTATTGGGGCGGCTATGGCGTGGCGAAAATCGGCCTCGAAGGCTACGCCCGCATCCTCGCCGACGAAACCGAAGGCCATGGACTCAAGGTCCATTATTTCATCCCCGGCCCGCTCCAAAGCCCGATCCGGCGTTCGGCCTATCCCGCCGAACCCCCGGAAGCGCTGGCGAAGCCGGACACCGCCGCCGGGCGCATCCTCGCCCTGCTGGCCCCGAATCCGTAAGAACCCACCGAGAGCAAAGCTTATGTACGGTCATAGCCATGGTTACGGGCGCGAGAGCATCGCCCTGCAACGCGAAGTGAACGTGGTCAACATCCCCGAAGGCACCCCCGGCACCCTGCCCGCCGGGCATATCGTCACGCTTTACCAATCCCTGGGCGGCAATTTCACGGTGACGACGGAATGGGGCTATATGGTCCGCATCGCCGGCGAGGACGCCGACGCCCTGGGCAAGGAACCCCCCGCCCTCGGCAACCTCGCCAGCGGCACCGACGCCGGGACGGTGGAACGCAACGCCTGGGAAATCCTCAAGACCATCTTCGATCCCGAAATCCCGGTGAATATCGTGGACCTGGGGCTGGTCTACCACTGCGGGGTGCGGCCACGGGAAGACGGGTTGAACGACGTGCATATCCTCATGACCCTGACCGCGCCGGGCTGCGGCATGGGGCCGGTCCTGCAATACGACGCCGAGGCGGCGGTGAAGAACCTGCCGGGCGTGGGCGATGTGCGGGTGGAAGTGGTGTTCGATCCGCCCTGGAGCCGCGACAGGATGTCGGAGGTGGCGAAATTGCAGTTGGGGATGATTTGAGGCACCCTTGAACCCGGCCCAACGGCCATCCCCCTCAACGGACCCCCAGGAAGCCGCCCATGTTCGAAGAATTCAAAAAATTCATCCTGAAAGGCAATGTCGTCGACCTGTCCACCGGCGTCATCATCGGGGCCGCCTTCACCGGCATCGTGACGGCGTTCACCAAGGGCATCGTCGAACCCATCCTGGCCTTGGCCGGGGGCGGTCCCCAGCCCAGGCTGACCATCCCGATCATGAACAAGCTGGTCGAGGTCACGGAAAAGAACGCGGCGGGCGAACCCGTCACCCGCACCGTGAACAAGCTGATCGAACTGGATATCGGCAGCATCATCGGGGCCGGCGTCAGCTTCCTGATCACCGCGTCCGTGGTGTTCTTCATCATCGTCAAGCCGATGAACAAGCTGGCGGAGCTGGCCTCCCGGAAAAAAGCCAGCGAAGAATCGGAAGCCCCGCCGCCCGCGCCCGCCGATATTCAACTGCTGACCGAAATCCGGGATTTGCTGAAGAGCAAATGAAACCGATCCATCGCCCCGGCCCCGCCGGGAATCCGGGGCGATGGCGTCGGCTCAAGCCGGAGACCGGCTCCGCCCCACCCCCGGCCAAGCCACCAGCAAGGCCAGCAGGCAACACCCCGCCGCCGCCGTGAACACCCAATGCGGCCCGAACGCCTCCCAGCCATAGCCGCTGAGGAAACTCCCCAACGCCCCGCCCAGCCCGAAACTCAGGCTGCTATAGAGCGCCTGTCCCTTGCCATGGTGCGGCCCCCGGAAATAGCCATGCACCAAATGGATGGCGACCGCGTGGACCGCCCCGAAACTGGCTGCGTGCAACACCTGGGCGATGAGCAACCAAGCCAGATGGTCCACGCCCCAGGCGATCATCAGCCACCGCGCCGCGCTCAGGGCGAGGCTGCCCAGCAGGATGGCGCGGGGACTGGCGAGGCGCAGCAGCCGGTGGAACCCGGCGAACAGGACGATTTCGGCGAACACCCCCAAGGCCCAAAGCTGGCCGATCCCGGCCCCGTCGAAGCCGTGTTCCTCCAGGTAGACCGAGAAGAACACGTAGTACGGCCCATGGGCGACCTGCAACAGCATATTGGCCGTGAAGAAGGCGATCACATCCGGGCGTTTCAGGATAACGGCCAAGCTGCCCTGCCCTTCGCCATGGTTCTCGCGCCCGGAGGATGGCACCACCAGGGTATTCAGCCACAGCGCCCCGAACAGCACGGCCACCGCCTGCGGCAGACACGCGACCGGGAACAGCCCGTCCAGCCCCTTGCCCAGCAATGCCACCAAGGCGATGAAGCCGATGGAACCCCACATCCGGATGCGGCTATAGCGTTGCGCCTGCCCGTGCAAATGGCCCAGGGTGATGGTCTCGAACAAAGGCAGGATGGCGTTCCAGAAGAAGCTGAACCCCAGCATGACCCAGGCCACCCCGGCATAGTCCCGCACCCAGAACACGGCGCAGAACCCCGCGAAGGTGGAAAACGCGGCCCAACGGATCAAGCGCAGGGTCCGGCCCGTATGGTCGGCCAGCCAGCCCCAGAGGTTGGGGGAAACGATCTTGGTGGCGGCGGGGATCGCCATGATCTGGCCGATCTGGACCGGATCGAAACCGATGCCTTCCAGATACAACGGCCAGTACGGCAGGAACGCGCCCAGGGCGCAGAAGTAGAAGAAATAGATGCCGGACAGCCGGACGTAGGGCAGGCCCGGCCCGGCAGGAGCGTTTATGGGGCTTGCGGCGGGATGGGCCGCACACCGGGCGCGACATCGCCATTCTGGGCGCGGTGCCGCAAGTAGTGATCCATCAGCACCAGGGCCACCATGGCCTCGGCGATGGGCGTGGCGCGGATGCCCACGCAAGGATCGTGGCGTCCGGTGGTGACGACCTCGACCGGCTCGCCCCGCACATTCACCGAACGGCCCGGCAGGCGCAGGCTGGATGTCGGTTTCAAGGCGATGCTGGCGAGGATATCCTGGCCCGAGGAAATCCCGCCCAGGATGCCGCCCGCATGGTTGCTGAGGAACCCTTCCGGCGTGATTTCGTCGCGGAACTCCGTGCCCTTGGCTTCGACACAGCCGAAGCCGCCGCCGATTTCCACGCCCTTCACCGCGTTGATGCTCATCAGGGCATAGGCCAGTTCGGCATCCAGCCGGTCGAAAACGGGTTCGCCCCAGCCGGGCGGCACGCCGATCGCCACCACGTTGATGCGGGCACCGATGGAATCGCCCGCTTTGCGCAGGGCGTCCATGAAGTTCTCCAGCGCCTCGACCTGGTCCGGGTCGGGGCAGAAGAACGGGTTGTTATCGATCTCTTCCCAGACGATGCGCCCGATCTTGATGGGGCCGAGTTGGGCCAGATAGCCCCGGATTTCGACCCCCAAGCGTTCGCGGAGGTATTTCTTGGCGATGGCCCCCGCCGCCACCCGCATCGCGGTTTCCCGCGCCGAGGAACGTCCGCCGCCCCGGTAGTCGCGGAAGCCGTATTTCATGTGGTAGGTATAATCGGCGTGGGCGGGCCGGAATTGCTCGGCGATATTGCCGTAGTCCTTGGAACGCTGGTCCACGTTCTCGATCAGGAGGCCGATGGGCGTGCCGGTGGTTTTGCCCTCGAACACGCCGGAGAGGATTTTCACTTCGTCCGGTTCGCGGCGCTGGGTGGTGTGGCGCGAAGTGCCGGGTTTGCGGCGGTCGAGTTCGATCTGCAAATCGGCCTCCGACAGAAGCAGGCCGGGCGGGCAGCCATCGACGATGCAGCCGAGGGCGGGACCGTGGCTTTCGCCGAAGGTGGTGACGGTGAAGAGTTGGCCTAGGGTGTTGCCTGACATGTGAACTATTCCTGGATACCTTTTATAAAACCGCTTTGGCTTCGACAAGCCGGAATAGGCGCGGATAACGATCCCGCGATTTCCTCAAATCGCCCCCGCCGCCTTCAAACGCTCCGCCACCGCCTCCGCCAACAACTTATAACCCGCCGCGTTGGGATGCACCGAATCCGACTTGAGCCCCGGATCGCGGATGATGCGGCTCAGGGTGCCGGTTTCGATGGGCAGGGCGAATTCCCCGGCGATGCGTTCGTAGAGATCGGGCGGCGACAAGGTCAGCCCGAAGCTGGGCACCGCGATCAACACCACATCGACGCCACGCTCCCGCGCCAGCTTGACCATAGCCCTAAGATTGTCCTCCGCGCCCTTTTCGCCCAGGTTGCGGAGGAAATCGTTGCCACCATGGCAGAGGATCAATAGCGCGGGCTGGTATTCGTCCAGGAGTTCCGGCAGGCGGACCAAGCCCTCGGCGCTGGTTTCGCCCGGAATCCCGGCGTTGACGATATCGCGACCGATCATCCCCCCCAACAGATCGGGATAACTCTGGCCGGAACCGGCCCCGGTACCATAGGTCAGGCTATCGCCGAAGGCCAGCACCTTGGCTTCGCCCGGCAAGGGCGGCAGCTTGGCGGATGGACCGCAACCCCACAGGCACAGCAGGAACAGGCAAAGGCCGATGTTCAAAAATCCGCGCATGGCAGCCGCCCGGCCTTATTATTATTGGAACAGTTCGCGGTATTCCTCGACCTGCTCGGCGGTCAGCAGGAACACGCCATCCCCGCCCCGCTCGAAATCCAACCAGCAGAACGGCACCTCCGGGTAAGCCTCGGCCAAGGCTTCGGCGGAACTCCCGACCTCCACCACCAGGATACCGTCGGGCTTGAGATGGCGATGGGCGTCCTTGAGGATGCGCCGGACACAATCCAAGCCATCCTCGCCGCTTTCGAGACCGAGTTTGGGCTCGGCGTGGAATTCGGGCGGCAGGGCTTGCCACTCGGCCCGGTTCACATAGGGCGGGTTGCTGACGATGATGTCGTAACACTTGCCGTCCAGCCCGGAATACACGTCGGACTCGACCACCCGCACATGGTCTTCCATCTCGTGGCGGGCGATGTTGACCTGGGCCACTTCCAGCGCGTCCAGGGAAATATCGGCGGCGTCCACCGCCGCTTGGTGGAAGGCGTGGGCGCAGGCGATGGCGATACAGCCGCTGCCGGTGCAAAGGTCGAGGATATCGGTCACGGCGTCCGGCTCTTCCAGCCAGGGCGCGAAGTGGTTTTCGATCAACTCGGCGATGGGCGAACGCGGCACCAACACCCGCTCGTCCACATAGAACGACAGCCCGGCGAACGGCGCTTCGTGGGTCAGGTAGGCCAGGGGCTTGCGCTCGTCGATGCGCCGCTGGATCAAGGCATAGACCCGCTCCCGCTCAGAGGGGATCAAGCGGGCCTCGAAATAGCCGCCGGGCAGGTCGTAGGGCAGGCGCAGGGCGTGCAATACCAGGGCGGCGGCTTCGTCCAAGGGTCCGGCGGTGCCGTGGCCGAAGAACAAGCCCGCCTCGGCGAAGCGGCTGGCGGCGTAGCGGACGTAATCGCGCAGGGTGGAAAGGGTTTCCAGGGTGGTTTGGCGGTTCATGGACAGGATATCGATAAGGTAAATGGACTAGGAGGACCACACCGGGCTACATCGCCGATAACTTGAACCATTACCTATGTTCAATCAATGCGGTCCGGGTTATTTCAACGTAATCATAGGCTTCGAACGCATCGAGGATGGCCGGTAGATTCTTGGAGAATATCTCCTCAAGGTCGCGGTTGCTGATACTTCCGGTCGAGACCAGCAGGAGTTTATAAGGCACCCCCGAAACCAAGAACGAATTGACAAAAGCCGCGTCCTTGGTGACAGCCACCCGTTGTTCTTCCAACGAGATTTCGTTGATACGCTGATCGGGCGTGCGGTTTCCCGAGGGCAATTCCAAAGTATGGAGAACATCCTGGCCGCGCCATCTCAAACAAGCCGCCAAGCTCCGCGGCAACTGGGCATCGATCAGAAATCTCATGCGGCCAGCATTTCAATCCGCTTCACCTGGGCCAAACGGGCGGCGAATTCCAAGGCCGCGACGATATCTTCCCGCTCCAGGTCCTCGTAGTCGGCCAGAATATCTTCAAAACTCATGCCCGAGCCCAGCCATTCCAGGATGTTTTCCACCGGGTAGCGCATACCGCGGATACACGGTTTGCCGTGGCAGACTCCGGGGTCTACGGTGATTCGTCCAGTTGGTTTTTCCATGGTATCCATTTCCGGCAATCCGCTCACATTACGCAGGCTTGGCTTTTGAACCGGCTCAGGGATATAAACCCACCGCCCACAAGCCCGCCGTCTCCGCCAAGCCGAACATCAGGTTCATATTCTGCACCGCCTGCCCCGCCGCGCCCTTCACCAGATTATCGATGACCGACAACACCACCACGGTATCCCCGCCCAAAGGCCGATGCACGGCGATCTGGCAACGGTTGACGCCGCGCACGTTGCGGGTGTCGGGATGGGCACCCTGGGGCAGCACATCGACAAATGGCTCGTCCCGGTAACGCGCCTCGAACAAGGCTTGCAAATCGTCCGCGCCGCCCTTGAGATCGGCATACAGCGTGGCATGGATGCCGCGGATCATGGGCGTCAGGTGCGGCACGAAGGTGAGGCCGACGGCGGTGCCGGCCATTAGCTCCAAACCCTGCTTGATTTCCGGCCAATGGCGGTGGCCCTGGACGGCGTAGGCTTTGAAGCTCTCGCCGGTCTCGCTCATCAAGATGGGGATTTCGGCCTTGCGCCCGGCCCCGCTGACCCCGGATTTCACATCGGCGATGATGCGGCCCGGATCGATCACACCGGCTTCCAGCAAGGGCAACAAGCCCAGTTGCACCGAAGTCGGATAACAGCCAGGACAGGCGATCAAACGGGCCGAGCGGATGGCCTCGCGGTTGACCTCGGGCAGGCCGTAGACGGCTTCCGCCAACAGTTCGGGACAGGCGTGCGGCTCGCCATACCAATGCGCCCAGACGGCGGGGTCTTGCAGCCGGAAGTCGGCGGCGAGGTCGATCACCTTGACGCCACGGGCCAGGAGTTCCGGGGCCATCCGCATGGCCGTGCCGTTCGGGGTGGCGAAGAACACCACGTCGCACCCGGCCAGGGCTGCGGCACCAGGCTCGACAAACACCGCGTCCACGAAGCCGCGCAGGTTGGGATAGGCCGCGTCCACCCGCTTGCCGACATCGGCCCGCGAGGTCACGGCTCCGATCTCGACTCCGGGATGGGTCGCCAGGATGCGCAGCAGTTCCACGCCGGTATAGCCGGTGCCGCCCACGATGCCCGCTCGGATCATATGCTTACCTCCACCGCTGCCGCGCCGGAATGCGCGGACAAAAAAAGTGGCGGGTGGCCGGGATGAACGTTTCCACTGGAACCCATCGCCGACCCCCCGCCACCCCGTGATTATTCAGCCCGCGACTTCCTGGCCCCGGTTCAGTTCCTCGAACGCCTCGACCTTGACCTTGAGCTTCTGGCCCGGCTTGAATGTCACCACCCGGCGGGCGGTGATGGGGATTTCCTCGCCGGTCTTGGGGTTGCGGCCGGGACGCTGATTCTTGTCGCGGAGGTCGAAATTGCCGAAGCCCGACAGCTTGACCGAACGGCCCTGCGCCAAGGCAGCTTTGACTTCCTCGAAAAATTGATCGACCAGGTCTTTGGCGTCTTTCTTGTTCATACCGAGTTCGGTGGACAAATGTTCCACCATATCCGCCTTGGTGAGCGCCATGTTCAGTCCCTCAATTTGGCTTCGTGGGCGATGGCGAGGGCTTCCACCACCGTGGCAACAGCGGCATCGACCTTGGCATCGGTCAGGGTTTCGGCGTCGTCGCGCCAGATCAGGGCCAAGGCCACGCTTTTCTTACCGGGTTCCACGCCCTGCCCCCGGTACACGTCGAACACCGAGACCTCGCGCAGCAGGTCGCCGCCGTGGGTCCGGGCGCAATCCACCAAGCGGTCCACCGGCAGATTGGCATCGACGATCAAGGCGATATCGCGGCGGGTCTGCGGGAATCTCGACAGCGGCTTGAACTTGGGGACAGCGCGCTGGAGCAGGATGTCCTGATCCAATTGGAACAAGAACACGTTCTGCTCGAAGCCCAGTTGTTTTTCCAAGCGCGGGTGCAGCATGCCGATCCAACCCAGGAACTCACCGTCCAGCTTGACCGCGGCGGCCTGCCCCGGATGCAGGGCCGGATGGCTGCCCGCCGCGAAACTCAAGGCGTCGGAACGGCCCGTCAAACGCACAATGGCCTCGACATCGGCCTTGAGATCGTAAAAATCGACCGGCTGGGTTTTTTCGCCCCATTGCTCGGCGTTCACCGTGCCCATGGCCAGGGCGGCGATGGATTTGCGTTGTTCCAGTCCTTCGGGACGTTGGACGAACCGGAGGCCGGTTTCGAACAGACGGACGCGGGTTTGCTGGCGATTGGCGTTCTTGAGCGCGGCGTCCAATAGGCCGACCCAGAGGCCGGTCCGCATCACCGCCAGTTCGGCGGAAATCGGGTTCTTGAGCGGCAGGCCGGAAATCCCCGGCTCGATGAGCTTTTGCATGGCGTCATCGACGAAGCTATAAGTGATGGCTTCCTGGAAACCGCGATCCACCAGCACATCCTTGACCCGGTCCAGCGCCAAGCTGTGTTCGGACACCGGGCGCATCGCGGTGGGGATGGCCGGCTGGCGGCGCGGCAAGGCGTCGTAGCCATAGACTCGGCCCAGTTCCTCGATCAAATCGGCCTCGATGGCGATATCGAAGCGGAAACCGGGCGGCGTGACCGACCAGCCTTCCGGGGTTTCTTTTGGGCTCAAGCCCAAGCGGGACAGGATGTCCTTGACCCGTGCGGGTTCGATGGAAAGGCCGAGCAAACGGCCAATCCGTTCGGAACGCAGGGCGATGGGTTCGCGCTTCGGGAGATGTCCGGGGCTGGAAGCCTCGACCACGGGACCGGCCTCGCCGCCCGCGATGTCGAGGATCAAGCGGGTGGCGCGTTCGATGGCACGGGCCTGCATCCCGAAATCCACACCGCGCTCGAAGCGGTGCGAGGAATCGGTCGCGAGGCCATAGCGGCGGGCCTTGCCCATGATCAGCGCGGGCGAGAAGAAGGCGCATTCGAGGAAGATATCGACCGTGGTTTCGCCCACCGCGGATTCGCTGCCGCCCATGATGCCGGCCAAGGCTAGCGCCTTGCGGTCGTCGGCGATGACCAAGGTGTCGGCGTGCAATTCGATGTCCTGGCCGTTCAAAAGGCTCAGCTTTTCGCCGGGTTGGGCATAGCGGGCCTGGATGCCGCCGTCGAGCTTGGCGGCGTCGAAGGCATGGAGCGGTTGGCCCAGTTCCAGCAGGATGTAATTGGTGACATCGACCACGGCGTCGAGCGAACGCAGGCCCGAACGGCGCAGGCGCTCCTTCATCCACAGCGGGGTTTCCGCCGTGCGGGACACGCCCTTGATCATGCGGCCCAGGTAACGCGGGCAGGCTTCCGGCGCGGGCAGGCCGACGGGCAGCGTGTCATTGATGGTCACGGACACCGGCGCGGTTGCCGGCGGGTTCAGGTCCAGGCCGTTGAGCAAGGCCACTTCGCGGGCGATGCCCTCGACGCTGAGACAATCGGCGCGGTTGGGCGTCAGATCGACCTCGATCAAGGTATCGTCGAGTTGCAGATAGTCGCGGAGGCTGGTGCCAACCGGGGCATCGGCGGGCAATTCCAACAGCCCCGAGGCATTCTCGTCGATGCCCAATTCCTTGGCCGAACACATCATGCCGCAGGATTCCACGCCGCGCAGGGCGGAACGCTTGATCTTGAGGCCGCCCGGCAATTCAGCGCCTTCCATCGCCAAGGGAGCGCGGAGTCCCGCCCGCGCATTCGGCGCACCGCAGACGATTTGCAGGGGTTCGCCCTGCCCCGCCGCCACCTTGCACACCTTCAGGCGGTCGGCCTGGGGATGGGGCGCGGTTTCCAGGATTTCGGCCACCACCACGCCGCTAAACGCACCGGCGGCGGGTTCGGCGCTATCGACCTCAAGCCCCGCCATGGTCAGTTGATGGACCAGTTGCGCGGTATCGAGGGAAGGATTGACGTAGGCCCGGAGCCAGGCTTCGCTGAAACGCATAGGAAAAGCCGTATCTTGTTCTTAGAAAGCCGCGAACTGCCCGAGGAACTTGAGATCGTTCTCGAAGAACAGCCGTAGGTCGTTGATGCCGTAGCGCAGCATGGCCATGCGCTCCACGCCCAGCCCGAAGGCGAAGCCGGTATAGCGTTCCGGGTCGATGCCGACGAAGTCGAATACCTTGGGATGGATCATGCCGCAGCCCATCACTTCCAGCCAGCCCGTCTGGCCGCATACCCGGCAACCTGAGCCGCCGCACATCACGCACTCGATATCGACCTCGGCGGACGGCTCGGTGAACGGGAAATAGGACGGGCGGAAACGCACCTGCACATCCTTCTCGAAGAACAGGGTGAGGAAGTCGTACAGGATGCCGCGCAAATCGGCGAAGCTGACGTTCTCATCGACCAGGAAGCCCTCGACCTGATGGAACATCGGCGTATGGGTCAAATCGGAATCGCAACGATAGACCCGCCCTGGGGCGATCACCCTGAGCGGCGGCTGGCGCGATTCCATGATCCGCACCTGCACCGGCGAGGTATGGGTGCGCAGCAGGGTATGCTCGTCGAAATAGAAGGTATCGTGCATCGCCCGCGCCGGATGGGAAGCGGGGATGTTGAGCGCCTCGAAGTTATGATAATCGTCCTCGACCTCCGGGCCTTCGACGATTTCAAAACCCACCTGGGCGAATAATTCGGAGATGCGGCGCAGGGTCAGCGTGACCGGATGCAAACCGCCGGTGTGCTGGCCGCGACCTGGAAGGGTCACGTCGATGGTTTCGCGGGCGAGGCGCAGTTCCAGCTCGCGGGTTTCCAGCAGGGTTTTATGGGCTTCCAACTCGGCGACGAAGCCATCCTTGACGCGGTTGATCTGGGCACCGGCCTCCTTGCGCTGCTCGGGCGGAAGACCGCCGAGCGCCTTCATGCGCTCGGTGAACAAGCCCTTCCTGCCGAGATAATGCACCCGCACCTGATCCAGCTTGACCAGGCTATCGGCCTCGGCCAAATCCTTGCGCGCCTGCGCGAGCACATCTTCGAGAGGGGTCATCACGGCGCCTTGCCTTGCTCAGTACTTGTGGGGGATAAACAGACGCGGGAAGCAGCGTATGGCACGCCCTTCCCGCCGGGGAACGCTGGGGTCTCAGCCCTTGGCGATCTTGGCCAATTCGCCGAACGCTTCCTTGTCGCGCACGGCCAAATCCGCCAATACTTTGCGGTCGATTTCGACGGAAGCCTTCTTCAGGCCGTCGATGAAGCGGCTGTAGGACAGGCCGAATTCGCGGGCCGCCGCGTTGATGCGGACGATCCACAGGGCGCGGAACTGGCGCTTCCTCTGTCTGCGGTCGCGGTAGGCATATTGGCCGGCCTTGATGACGGCTTGCTTGGCGATGCGATAGACGCGGCTACGGGCGCCATAGTAACCCTTGGCTTGCTTGAGCACCTTCTTATGGCGGGCTCTAGCGGTTACCCCCCGTTTTACTCTAGGCATGGAAACCTCTTAACTCTCGGATCGTAGTGGAATCAGCTATGCGGCAACAGACGGGCCACGCCACGGACATCGGAATCGTGGACCATATTGGCCCCCCGCAGCTGGCGTTTACGCTTGGTGCTTTTCTTGGTGAGGATGTGGCGGCGGTGCGAGTGGTTGCACTTGAAGCCGCCGGACGCGGTTTTCTTGAAGCGTTTAGCCGCGCCGCGATTGGTTTTCAATTTTGGCATCATAGTCTCCAGGTTGAAGTCGGGTTATTTTTTGCGTTTGGGCGCAAGCGTCATACTCAATTGCTTGCCTTCCATCTTCGGAAACTGCTCGACCACCGCATGCTCCACCAAATCGGTTTCGATCCGTTTGAGCAGGTCCATACCCAAATCTTTATGGCTTAATTCGCGCCCGCGGAATCTGACGGTCACTTTGGCCTTATCACCATCGCTCAAAAAACGCACGAGATTGCGTAGTTTGACCTGATAATCGCCTTCGTCGGTGCCGGGGCGGAATTTAACTTCCTTGACCTGAATTTGCTTCTGCTTTTTCTTCGCGGCTTGCAGCTTTTTGTTCTGCTCGAAGCGAAACTTGCCGTAATCCATGATGCGGCAAACGGGAGGCTCGGCCCCTGGGGAAATCTCCACCAGGTCCAATTCGGCCTCATAAGCCATTTGCTTGGCTTCCCTGATCGATACGACCCCGACTTGGTTGCCTTCCGAGTCGATCAAACGGACGCTGGGGACCATGATCTCGTCGTTCAGGCGCGGTTCTTTTCTTTCGGCAGTGATATCCTAATCCTCCACAGACGATTATTGAGTGACAGCGCGGGTCGCCGCTTCTTCGGTGAGCAAACGGATAAGCTCCGGCCACTCGAAGCTGCCGAGGTCCTTGCCTTTTTGGGTACGCAGGGAAACGGTGCGGGACTCGACTTCCTTATCGCCGACGATGAGTAGATAAGGGACGCGCTGCATGGAATGCTCGCGGATTTTAAAGCCGATCTTCTCATTTCTCAAGTCGGTTTCAATCCTGAGTCCATGCCGGGTCAATTCGCCCGCCAATGTCTCGACATACCCGGCCTGGCTATCGGTGATATTCATGACCACCGCTTGTATGGGCGCGAGCCACAAGGGGAAATATCCCGCGAAATGCTCGATCAGAATACCGATAAACCGCTCCATCGAGCCTAAAATCGCCCGATGCAGCATCACCGGGGTGTGTTTGGCGCCATCTTCGGCCACATAGACCGCGCCCAGGCGTTCCGGCATGGAGAAATCGACCTGGATGGTGCCGCATTGCCACACCCGGTCCAGACAATCGCTCAAGGAAAATTCGATCTTGGGGCCATAGAACGCGCCTTCGCCCGGCTGCAATTGGAAAGCGATGCCTTTGTTGTTCAAGGCGGTTTCCAGCGCGGCCTCGGCCTTGTCCCAAACTTCGTCGGAACCGACACGCTTGGCGGGACGGGTCGAGAGTTTCACCAAGACCTTCTCGAAGCCGAAATCGGCATAGACCTTGTGCAATAGGTCGATGAAGCGGGAAACCTCGTCCTGGATTTGCGTCTCGGCGCAGAAGATATGGGCGTCGTCCTGGGTGAAGCCGCGCACGCGCATGAGGCCGTGCAGCACGCCGGACAACTCGTTGCGGTGGCAAGCGCCGAACTCGGCCAAGCGCAGGGGCAAATCGCGGTAGCTCTTCAAGCCTTGGTTGTACACCTGGATATGGCAGGGGCAGTTCATGGGCTTGATGGCGTAGTCCCGCTCTTCCGAGTTCGTGGTGAACATCTCGGATTGGAACTTGTCCCAGTGGCCGGATTTTTCCCACAGGGTACGGGAGACGACCAGGGGCGTGCGGATTTCCTCGTAGCCGTTGGCGCGGAACACCGAGCGCATATATTGTTCGACCACCTGCCACAGCACCCAGCCCTTGGGATGCCAGAACACCATGCCCGGCGCTTCTTCCTGCAAGTGGAACAGGTCCAGGGTCTTGCCGATCTTGCGATGGTCGCGGCGCTCGGCTTCTTCCAGGCGGTGCAGGTACTCTTTCAGGTCTTTCTTGTCGGCCCAGGCCGTACCGTAGATGCGTTGCAACATCTCGTTCTTGGGATCGCCGCGCCAATAGGCCCCGGCGATCTTCATCAGCTTGAAGGCTTTGAGCTTGCCGGTATCCGGCACATGGGGACCGCGGCACAGGTCGGTGAAATCGCCTTGGCCATAGAGCGAAATATCCTGGTCGGCGGGAATATCGCGGATGATCTCGGCTTTGTAAGCCTCGCCCTGCTTCAGGAAGAATTCGGCGGCCTCGTCGCGCGGCATCACTTGACGGCGCACCGGCAGGGCTTGCGCGGCCAGTTCCTCCATCTTCTTTTCAATGGCGGCCAAATCTTCCGGGGTGAAGGGGCGCTCGTAGGAAAAGTCGTAGTAGAAGCCGTTATCGACCACGGGGCCGATGGTGACTTGCGCGGTGGAGAACAGCGATTTGACCGCCTGGGCCAGGAGGTGGGCGGTGGAATGGCGGATGACTTCGAGGCCATCGGCGTCTTTGCCGGTCACGAGGGCGACCTGGGCGTCATTCTCGATCACCTGGGACAGATCGACCAGCTTGCCATCGACGCGACCGGCCAAGGCCGCCTTGGCGAGACCGGGGCCGATGGATTCGGCGACTTCCAGCAGCGTGACGGCGCGGTCGAATTGCCGGGTCGAGCCGTCGGGCAACGTTATCACGGGCATCGTTTCATCACCTCGCTAACAAAAAAAGCATCGCACTGCGATGCTTTTTTCTGGGATTTGGTAGGCGCGATTGGACTCGAACCAACGACCCCCACCATGTCAAGGTGGTGCTCTAACCAACTGAGCTACGCGCCTGCAATCAAGAGCGCTCATTATATCGGGATTTCATGGATGCGCAAGCCTTTTCTTGCGGGCGCGGACATAAGTCGTGCCAACCGCGTCCGGGATAGCCGCAGCGGCGGGCGGTCTAAACTATCGCCCAGGATGAAACCGCTCTTTAAAGCTTCTTTTCCATCCATCACCGAGGACCGCGACATGGACATCCACCCGACCCACCCGCCCTGCTCCCGCCTGCCCTGGTTCTTGCTGTCCCTCCTGCTGGCGGGATGTAGCGCCAGCCCCATCTCCAAGCCGCTGCGGCAGGCGGCGGAACAACAGCCCGCGTTCAGCGCCATCGCCGTCCAGCCCGGGGCGTTCAAGGGCCGGGCGGTCGTGCTGGGCGGCAGCGTGATCCAAACCACCAACCAGCCGAAAACCACCGAAATCGAAGTCTTGCAGAAACCCCTCAGCCGCTACAACGACAGCCCCGAGGACAACGACCGCAGTGCCGGGCGCTTCCTGGTGCGCTGTCCCGGCTTCCTGGACTCGGCGCTCTATGCCAAGGGGCGGGATATCACGGTGGCGGGACCGGTCGAGGGCGCGGAAACCCGGCCCCTCGATCAAATCCACTATACCTATCCGGTGATCGGCTGCCAGCAAATCCATTTGTGGCCGGCCCAGCCGCAAGCGGCCTATTACTATCCGGCTTATCCCTATGGCTATGGTCTTGGGTGGGGTGGCTGGGCGGGGTATTACCCCTATTGGTATCCGTACTGATGCGACGGAACCGCCTGGCCCGGCGCGGGTTTCACCTCGGACTCTGCTGGGCGCTCTGGCAGCTGGGCGGTTGCGCCACAGCGCTTTCCGGGGCCGCGATGGATTGGGCGACTCCGGGCGTCACACCCGGCGCGGTGCTGGAGGCTCCCCGCCATCATATCGGGCAGGTCGTGCTGCTGGCCGGTCCCATCCTGGGGCTGGAAAACCCCAAGGAAGGCGCGATACTCGAAATTCTCGGCTATCCCACCACGGCGCGGGGCTTTCCCGATACCAGCGAACCGGCCTTGGCGCGCTTCTTCCTGCGCTATCCCGGCTATTTGGACCCCAAGGTTTATTGGCCGGGGCGTTCCATCGCCGCCGCCGCGCGGGTCGAAGGCGAGCGCGAAACCTCCAGCAACGGCACCGTACAGCACCACCCCGTACTGCGCTCCTTGGAATTGAAACTGCTGCCGGAACCCACCTTGTACGATTCTCCCATCCTGATCGGTATCGGGGTGATGGGCGGGTTTTAAGGCCATCCCATCCCCCACAAACGGCCTCGAAACCCGCTTGGTGCCCTCGGCCTTGACCCAGCCTTGCAGCGGGATCATGACCAAACCGGGCACGGAAAAAACAGGGAGCGCCTCTCCCGGAGTCGGAGGGCGGGATTCCCGCCGTGGTGGGCGGCTTCCGCTGGGCGGATGAGGCCTTGGCCCGGTGCGGTGGGAGTTCTGCTGGATGCGGATGGCGGCATGGCTGCCGCCGCTGCCAGTATCGGCTCAGGCGAAGGCGTAATCCGCCGGGCGGCGGCGACGGTGCCTTGCAAGGTGCCGGTGGCCCCAACCAAAAGGGCGTCCCGCAGGACGCCCTCATTGCCAATTCGCGGAGTTCGGGTTCCCGCCCCTCAAGGCTGCGACGGCAACCCATAAGCGTTCAATCCTCCGTTGGTGTTACTGGAATAAAGCTTCCCATCCACCACCTGGAGCGAATAGGCGATAGAATCGCTGCCCCCCAGGGGCGGGGTGATATAGACCGGCATCAAGCTGAAGAAGTCCAGGGCGAACAAGGTATGGATGGCTCCCGGCCCGAAGCTGTCCAGGGTCAGGTAGACCACATTGTTGGCGACCACGATGTCGGAACTGAGCCGGGCCTCGCTGATACGGAATTCGCGGAGCGGTTTGCCGGTCTTGCCTTCGAAGGCGGCGACCCCGCCGGGTGCCGGGAACAGCACGGTCCCGCCGGCCACGGCGGGGGACAGGAACAACCAGCCGCTGGCCTTCTTGGGCAGGCTCCAGACCTCGGCGCCGGTCTTGGCGTCCAAAGCGGTGGCCCGGCCGCTCTCCTCGCCGAAGAAAACCAAACCGTCCGCCACCGCGACCGGGACATATAGGGTGCTGCGGATGACGCTCCATACCTGGGCTCCGGTGGTGGCGTCGAAGGCGGTGATCCGCCCCCTCCCCTTGGGCTTGAGTACCCAATCGTGGTCCGAAAGATAGACCAACCCATCGGCCACGCTCACCCCGTTGTCATGGAAGACGGTCTTGTCGGCGGGTGCCTGCCCCTGCCACAAAACCACCCCGGTTTTGGCGTCCAGGGCGTACACCGAGGGCGGCGTGGTGTTCTGGAAGCCATAGGAAACACTGACATAGACCACCCCGTTGGCCACGGTGGGCGCGGAAATATGCTCGCCGGCGAAAGTCTGCCGCCACACCTTGGCCCCCGCCTTGTTCCTGTTGTAGGCGCCGACCTCCACCATCGAATGGCCGGAAAGGGCGCTGCCTAACACAAGATTGCCCACCAGGGCCGGGGCCGTGCCGCAGCCGGGCACGCTCCACAGCACAACGCCGGTGGCGGGATCGTGGGCGGTGAGGTTGGAGCCGCATTGATACACCACGCCCCCGGCTTCGGCGATGGGAGCGGTACGGTAGAACGCCGTTTCCGCCGACCACACCGGACGCAACCGGGCAACGGTATTACTGCTCAACTGGCTTTCGTTGGGGTTATAACGGGTCTGGGCGGCGTCGTAGCCGCTCTGCCGCCAAGCCTGGGCGGGGGCCGCCTGGGCGGCGAGGCCGACCCCGCACAACAAGGCGCAGGCGGCGATCTTCAGGGAAAAACGCGCTTTGGACATATCGGGTCTCCTGGAAGGAAATGGGTCCGGTCGCCGGGATGGCGGACCACCGTGGATCGATACCGTGTCCCATGCTCGTCCAAGTGGCCGGACAGGTCAACCCGGATCGGACAATCCTTGTCCAATCCATAAGTCAACCCTACCAGACAGGATCAGCCCACGTTCCGGGTGGGCACGCCGCCCCTATTCCGATCCCGGACTGGTCACGTTGATAATCGACATCATGCCGTTGTCCTCGTGCGCCAGGATATGGCAGTGGAACACATAGGGACCGACGAACCGGCTGAAGCGGGTCCGTATCACCACCTCGCCCGGCACCCGGTTCCCCGCCGCGTCCGTGGTCGCATAGGGAATCGGCACGGTATCCACCAGGGACCGCGCCTGCTGCGGAACGCCGTTCACGCTCATCACCTGGATATCGTTGACGTGGAAATGGATCGGATGCAGTTCCTGCGTGGTGTTCTGGAACACCCATTCCTCGACCGTGCCGGTCTCCGGCGTGGCATCGACCCGGTTGGCCCCGAAAGTGCGGTGATTGATGAAGAAACGATTGGTGTTCTGGTTCTCGGACAGCACGAACACGCGCTGCTTGGCAATGGCCGCGTCGCTCAGATTGTCATACAGCTTGAGAAACCTGGGCAGGGCGGCGGGTTCCGCGGCCTTGCCGGTCACGTTCAAGGTCGCCAACAAGGCCAAGGGGTAGTTATCGCCCGCCGGGCCGGTATCCATCGGCGCGGTCAGGAGGGAATAACTGCCCGGCGTCCCGGCCTGCACCAGCACATCGAAGCGCTTGGCCGGGGGCATCAGCAATTGCGTGGTGGTCCAAGGGCGGCTGAGGATGTTGCCATCCTCGCCGATCACGGTGAAGCTCAGCCCGGACAGTTCCAGCGTATACCAGATATCGGCCCCGAGATTGCCGAGATGCCAAAGTTGGGTCTCGCCCGCCCGCAGCGCCAGGGTCGGCTGGACCAAACCGTTCACCGTGCGATGGGTGGCGGCGTTGGAATCGATATTGGTCGCCGGGATCGTGTTCCCGCTGTCGTACTGGAAATCCTTGAGTTGCAGGAAGCGCTGCTTAATATCCTGCAAATCCTGGGGCAAAAAAGACTCCTGCCCACGCACATAGATAAACCCGGACAAACCCCCGAACACCTGTTCCTCGACCAAGGGATGGAAATGCGGATGATACCAATACGAGCCCGGCGATATACCCTTGGGCAAATCATAACTGTAGAGGAATTTGGAGCCGCTGGGCAAATCCACGAAGATATTATCCTGATTCCCCATCGGCGACACGAAGAAGCCATGGGTATGCAGGTTGGTGGGTTCGCCCAGTTGGTTATTGAGGGTCACTTGCAGGTTATCGCCGGGGTCCACCACCAAGGTCGGCGGGGCGAACGCGGGCGGATAGCTCTGCCCGTAGGCGCTGGCGGCATAGACGCGGGCGTTGACCAGCTTGCCGCTGATCCGCACCGGGGTCGCCATAGCGGTCAACTCCACCTTCAACACGCCTTGGCGGCTGCGGATCACCGGCGGCTCGGTCAGGGGCAGGCCGGTCAGGATATCGCCGGATACGCTGTTGGGAATCCGGGGCGGCGGCGCGGCCGGGGCCACCTCGGCATCCATACGATGCCCGGCGTGGGCCGCGCCGGACCGCGCCGCCGCTGCGTCGCCCGGCGCGTCGGCCCCCCAGGCCACTCCCGTCAGCAGCGCAATCGCTCCCGCCACCACAGATTTATTCAAAGCATGCATAGCCACCTCTTATCGGTTTTAGTTGTCGTTTGTCCATACCTCGGCCCGGTCCGCGCCCGCCCACGGCGGACACGGCGGGACCGAATCGGAATATAGCCCAGGATAGGGCCGTCCACCGGAGCGACCGCCGATCCCGCGCCGACACCACATCCTAGAAACCGGGTCGATACGGATAAATACGCGAACCCACTTAAATCGACGGGTCCGCCGCTTTTGCAACCCCACCGGGCCAACCCGCCCGCGAACCGCGCTTCGGGCTGTAAACTTTCATTCCCCACGGCTAGCGCCTACACTCGCCCCGGACCGACGCCCCGCCCGTCCACAGCGCCGTCCGCAACAAATCCAAGCTAGGATGCGCCCTGAACAACGGCGGACGGCCCCTATCCTTCGGGGCAACTCCGCCCCGCGAAACGGCCGGAACCGGCAATCCCCCCGAGTTTTTAAGGAGAACACCATGAACAAAGACCCTTCCCCCTCCAGCCCCCTGCTCAAAACCCTCCAGGAACTTTGGCAAAAGCTCGCCGACTCGTTCAAATCCGCCAACCCGCTCGGGAAGCCCGAGGTGGAAATCAATCCCCAAGGCGATGGCCAGCGCCGCCGCAACTTATTGTTTTTCTACGCCCTGCTGTTCTTCGCCACGCTCTATCTGTGGCAGGGCTACCAGGAAGTCCGCCAGGACGAAATCCCCTACAGCGATTTCCTCAAATACGTGCAGGAACAACGCATCGAGGACGCCGTCGTCACCGACCAGGTCATCACCGGCACCCTGAAACCCAAGGACGGCGAGGAACGCCGCCGCTTTATCACTGTGCCCCTGTGGAACCAGGACTTGGCCAAGGACTTGGAAGCCAAGGGCGTCAAATACAGCGTGCGCTATGGCAGCAATTGGCTGGGCAATTTCATCTTCAACTGGCTGCTGCCCATCGCCATCATGGTCGCGCTATGGAGTTGGATGGCCCGGCGCATGACCGGCGGGGCGGGCCGCGGCTTCCTCAGCATTGGCCGCAACCGGGTCAGGATCAACGCCGATGTCTCGGTCAAAGTCACCTTCCAGGACGTGGCCGGGGCCGAGGAAGCCAAGCAGGAACTGCGGGAAACCATCGAATTCCTGCGCGACCCCAGCCAAATCCAGCGCCTGGGGGGACGCATGCCCAAGGGCGTGTTGCTGGTGGGTTCCCCAGGCACCGGCAAGACCCTGCTGGCGCGGGCCGTGGCCGGCGAGGCGGGCGTGCCGTTCTTCAATATCAGCGGAGCGGAATTCATCGAGATGTTCGTCGGCGTGGGCGCGGCCCGGATGCGCGATTTGTTCGAGCAGGCCCGCCAGAAAGCCCCCTGCATGATCTTCATCGACGAACTGGACGCCATAGGCCGCGCCCGTGGCGGTCCCGTGGTCATGGGCGGCCACGACGAGCGCGAGCAGACCCTCAACCAATTGCTGACCGAGATGGATGGCTTCGATCCTTCCGTCGGCGTGGTGGTGATGGCCGCGACCAACCGCCCGGAAATCCTCGACAAGGCCCTGCTGCGGGCGGGCCGTTTCGACCGCCAGATCGTGGTGGACAAACCGGGCCTCGAAGACCGCCTCGCCATCCTCCAACTCCACACCGCCAAGATCACCTTGGCACCGGGCGTGAACCTGCGCATCGTGGCCCAGCGCACCCCCGGATTGGTCGGCGCGGACCTCGCCAACATCTGCAACGAGGCCGCCATCATCGCCGTCAGGAAGAACCAGAACGCGGTGGGCCTGGAAGATTTCGAAGCGGCGATAGACCGGGTCATCGCCGGTCCCGAAAAGAAATCCCGCACCCTCAACGAAGCCGAGAAGCGCCGGGTGGCCTACCACGAATCCGGCCATGCCCTGGTCGCCGAGATCGTGCCGACCGGCGAGCCGGTGCATAAGGTATCGATCATCCCGCGGGGCGCGGCGGCGCTGGGCTATACCCTGCAACTGCCGGTGGAGGAGAAATTCCTCTCGACCGAGGCCGAATTGCGCGACCAGATCGCCATCCTCCTGGGCGGACGCACGGCGGAGGAACTGGTGTTCGGCGATGTGTCGAGCGGGGCGCAGAACGACCTGGAAAAGGCGTCGGAAATCGCCCGCGCCATGGTCTGCCAACTGGGCATGAGCCAGCGGCTCGGTCCCTTGACCTATGGCCGCCGCCAGCGCTTGGCCTATCTCGCCACCGAAGGCATGGAGGAGCGCAATTTCAGCGAGGAAACCGCGAAGCTGATCGACGCCGAAGTGCGCGGCTTGGTGGAGGAAGGCCAGCGCCGGGCGCGGGAAATCCTCGGCGAGCGGCGCGGAATCCTGGACGTAATCGCCCAGCTGCTTCAGGATAAGGAAGTCGTCGGCGGAGAAGAAATCAAGGAAATCATCCACGGCGGCTGACACCAGGGGCGCGGGCCGGGAATCCGCAACGCCATCGGCCCGCGTCCCCCTTGATTCCCCATCTCCAAGCATCACAATGACCCCGAGCATCGTCCGACAATTGCCCTTGGCCCTCGCCCTCCTGTGTACGCTCGGCCCCGCCGCCGCCGCAGAAAAACACCCTGGCAAAGCCAAACCCCACCCCAGCAAAGCCGCCGCCCCGGTCCCGGCCAAGGCGGCGCAACCGGCCAAAACCACCGAGCCCAAACACCACCACCCGGCTCCCGTGGCCGCGAAAACGCCGCCCCGGCCCCGACACGCACCGGAACCCAAACCCAAACCCACCCTCCCGGAATCCCAATCCGCCGCGCCGGTCCAACCCGCCCCCGCCGCAGTCCCGGCGGAACCGGCACCCGCGCCGCCACCCCGTCCCAAAACCCGCCATGCCCCCGCGCAAGCCAGCGCGCCCGCGCCCGCCGCCCCAGCCAGCGAAGCCGACTACCTCGCCGAAATGGAAGCTTGGCGCAGCTATCAAACCGAAACGGCGCGGGCCTGGAAGCAATACCAAGCCCGGACCATCACCCGCGAAGCCTATGACGCCGAAGTCAAGCGCAGCTGGACGGCCTATGCCGCCGTCTCCGGGAACGGCGCGGCCACCGGCACGGCCCTCGGCAACAAAGACACCGCGCTGGATCAACTCCGGCTATGGCTGGACCTGGACTTCTGCAACACCGACCAAGCCGCCGCCGCCATCCGCCGCCATTACGGCATCAGCGGCCCGACCGAAGACAGCGGCCCGGTGTTCGCGGGGCTGCTGAACCGCTTCGTGCAGACGGCCTCGCCCGAAACCCAGCAGCGCATCGAACGCGAAATCGCCGACTACCGCCGCCAGTCCGCCGACGATATCCAAGACCGGGTCGAGCGCATCCAGGCCAATCTCGGCACCCGCGATATCCGCAAGGCCTATCGCGGTTCCTGGTGCGGCAGGACTTGAACCCGGCCCATGCACGTCCTGTTCGTCCACCAGAATTTCCCCGGCCAATACCAGCGCCTCGCGCCCCAACTGGCGGCTGACCCTGGGAATCAAGTGGTGGTCCTCTGCGCCCACCGCCGCCCCTTGCCCCCCGGCCTCCAAGCCGTGCGCTACACGGTGCGACCGGACTTCGCCAGCGGCCTCCACCCCTGGTTGGAAACCACCGAAACCCGCGTCCTCATGGGCGAGGCGGCGGCGCGGGCGGCCTTGGAACTCAAGCGCGGCGGCTTCGTCCCCGATGCGATCTGCGCCCATCCCGGTTGGGGCGAAGCCCTGTTCCTCAAGGACGTGTGGCCGGATGCGCCGCTCTTGTGCTATCTGGAATTCTTCTTCCAACGGGGCAACCACTTCGGGGCGTTCGATCACGCATACCCGGAGCGCGGTTTCGAGGCGGAATGCGCCTGGCGGATGAAGAACAGCTTCGCCCTGCATGGACTCGACGCCATGGACTTCGGCATCAGCCCCACCCAGTGGCAGGCCGCGCAGTTCCCGGACTATCACCGCCCGCGCATCCAAGTCATCCACGACGGCATCGACACCCAGGCCGCCCGGCCCGACCCGGACGCCTCTATCCAGCTGGCCGCCCATCGGCTCACGCTACGCCCCGGCGACCCGGTGATAACCTTCGCGGCCCGCAGCCTGGAACCCGCCCGCGGCTTCCTGGGTTTCATGCGCGCCCTGCCCTTGATCCAGCGGGCCTGTCCCCAGGCGCGGACGATCATCGTCGGCGGCGAAACCGCCAGCTATAGCCCGGCGCTCCCCGCCGGCGACAGCTACAAGCAACGCGCCCTGGCCGAGGTCGGCGCCCAGCTGGACATGGGCCGGGTGCACTTCGTCGGCACCCTGCCCCACCCGCTGCTGTTGACGCTGTTCCAAGTGTCCGCCGCCCATGTCTACCTGAGCTATCCCTACGTGCTGTCCTGGTCGGTGCTGGAAGCGATGGCGGCGGGCTGCTTGGTGGTGGGTTCCCGCACGCCGCCGGTCGAGGAGGTGATCGAGGACGGGGTGAACGGGCTGTTGGTGGATTTCTTCTCGCCCGAATCCATCGCCGGGGTGGTGATACGGGCACTGCAACAGCCGGAACAGCTACGGGATTTGCGGGCAAACGCCCGCCGTACCGTGGTCGAGCGCTACGACCTGGAACGCCTGTGCCTGCCCCAACAGGTGGCCTTGGTGCGGGCCGTGGCGGAAAGGCGCTATCCCGGCGGGCACCTTCCCCTGGCCCCATACCCTTGACTGGTTTGCCATGCCCAGACTCCGATCCCGGTCGATAGCGCTGTTATTGGTGGTTTTATCCGCCTGCGCCTCGCCCCCCGCCACCGAACCCGGCGTGATCGAAGCCCCGCGCCTACATGCCCAATGGTGGCGCGGCGAATTCTACGGCTATGACGAAGCGGCCTACCGCCTGCGCCACACGGCGGCGGGGGACGAACTCGTCGTGGATTTGCGCTATGGGGCCGCCAGCGCCGATTTCCGCGCCATCGACTGGCCGGGACTGGGCATCCAGCCTTTGCGGGTGTTGGAACATTCGGCGGAGCGTTGCCAAGTGTTCGGTAGCCTGCAATCGCGCTGCATTTATCACGATGTGCTGGACCTCGACCCGCCGCCGGGCGCTTTGGAGCGGGCGCGGGCCGAGGGGGTGGAATTGGCTTTGCTCGGGAAGGCGGGCGGGCGGCGGGGGTTGGCGCTGCCGGGGGAGTATATCGGGGAATTCTTGCGGGCGCGGACCGCGCTGGCTCGATAGCGGCTTGCTTCGCGGCGATGCAAACCAAGCGGCTCGTGCCCAGGCCGTGCAAACCGGGTTTGGGCTACTGTTTCTGCCCATCCTATACCCGCATCCCCAAGCTCCGTTTGGAAATGCCGATACGAAGCCCTGCTTCCAGCGCCACGCCAAACAGTGAGTGGGAGCCGCAAATTGCCGGCCAACCCCTAAGCGACCTCTATTCTCAAACCAGGGTCGGTCTCGCATTCATCCACGATGGCGTTGTATTCGGAGATAAGTTGTTCCGTCGTGGTGCGTCGGCCAGCTTGGGCGAACTTGCCTATCTCATACAGATTGCCCGCTATGAACTGCTCGGCCTCGAATACGTCGAGCCTATCGGCTATGCCCGCCTGTTCGGCCAGCCCTTCCGCCACCACCGCACCCCGGCCAGTGGTGATGATGACGAGCTTCATCCCATTATCGAGATTCCTCCCGCATTTGCGTATCAATGCCTCGGACGGGGCGGTGGTGACATGGATCGCGACATCCTCGACGATGAAATCACCTCCACGGCCCGACACATCGTCCGCGACATTCGCGCCATGATGCCGTAGCGGCGAATCGAGCAACAGGTTCAATTTCGCGCCAACCAGATGTTGGAGCATAGTCCCCACAAAAGTCGAACCATTGGCCTGGGCCTGCCGTTTCTCGGCTTGCGACAGCAAGTCCCGGATCACGGCGCGTAGGGACTTCGAACCGTCGAACCGCAGCACAAAGGGCTTGCCCGAGAAAAACTCCCGCACACGCTCGATCCACCACGCTTCCAACCGTGCGAAATCGATGATGCCGGAAGCGTGGGCCTCGTTCAGGAAGGCGACATATTTCCGCATATTGCCTACGCTGCCCCGGCTGGTACGCCCGCCCTCCTCGGCCAGGACACGTTCGATGCCATGCTCTTTCAAAATGGCCTGCACAGCGGATTTCCCAAGTCCCACGACTTGCCCACCGCCCTCGGTCAACAATGCCTCCGGGTCGAGGGGCATTCCAAGTTTCCTACCATGGCGCGTCACGACCAAGGCGACGCAAAGCGGCCCTTTGCCCTTCATATGGTTTTTCCGGGCGAACTCATCGAGTTTCTCATCGAAGGGCATTAAAAACCTCTTTTCCTTATCAATTCCGCCAGGGGAGATAATAAGTTCTCCGCAAGATACCGGGATACTGGAAGGGCAACAGCGTCACCCATTGCCTTATACCCATCGTTATAAGTGCCGGGCAGTTTATAGCTTGCGGGTGCCCCCATTAAGGCAGCGGCTTCCCCTATGGTAAGCAACCGGGTTTTAATCAAACCATTATTTTCCCTTATCACCAAAAATTGACGACTGCTACCGCCTTCCGGTGTGCGTAGGCATCCGGCGAGACCATCGAAGCGCAATTCCAAAACCTGCCGCCCCTGCCTGATACGTTTATAACCAGGAAAAACCATTTGCCCCTCCTTGGAAGCGACCGCCATTTTCTCGTAATGTTTGTCCGGTACCAAGGCTAGCAGGCGTGTCTGCTTTTCTGGACCATCGCAGGGCGCGGTGAATTCAATCAAATCATCGAGTTTCTTTTTTCTTTCCGGTGGTCTGGCGAGATTCCACCAGATCCAGCCCTTCAATCCCTCGGCCACCCTGGTAATGGCGGAGGGATGGCACCAAGCTGGCTGGTCCATTTCAAAGGGGGCTGTCGGTATCCCGGCCTCCACAGCGATGACGAAGACACGCTTTCTCGATTGGGGTACCCAGTGTGAAGCATCGATTATGACTGCACCGACTTTATACCCCCTCTCGATCAAGGCACGATGAAGTTTACGATAATGCTCTCCCTGCGCGGTGGACACCAAACCGACAACGTTTTCGGCGACCGCCAATGGGGGCCGGCGCGGCATCTCATCCAGCACCCGCAGCCATTCCCAAACCAAGCCGCTGCGTGAACTAGAGAGACCCCCCATATTGCCGGCCAATGAAACATCCTGGCATGGGAAACTTCCCCAGGACAAAACCGCCGGGGGTAGGTCTCCACCTTTCACATCGCTGATCGAGCCGAGGTGGAAGATGTTTCCATCGTGGTTAGCACAAAAAATCTTGGCTTTCTTCTCGCAAATATCATTCGCCCAAACCGTCTCGAAATGGTCTTTCAGCCCTTCGGCCACCAACCCGCTACCGGCGAAAAAATCCAAGCAGGTTGGCTTGTTGTACACTCTACTCATAGACCTTGGTTTTCAATCATCGTGATAACTCCTGTTATCACTTTTACCCATCCTGCCGTGTTATGTAAGGCGGGTTAATCTTAAAAAACCAACCCGCCCCCAAATCCCCTCAAAAATCGTGCGTCGCGATCTCCACCGCCCGCCGGCAAATCTCCCGCCCATAATCGGTCCACTGGCCCTGCCCCCAATAGCGGTAGCAACTGGTCTGCGCCGTCATCAGATGGAACAGCGCGTTGCGGTAGCGCCTATCGGCGGTGGACGCGCCGGACTTCAGCACCTTCTGGTAAAACGCCGAACTGGCCTCCTCCATCGGCCCCAGCACGTTGTCATAGCCGCGCACCCAGGAAATATCGTTGGTCCAACTGCCGCCCTCCATGTGGAAACGGTGATCCTCCTTGCGGATATCCTCGATCACGGCTTCCAGTTTGGCGGGACCGTCGCCCGGCGCGAAGCGGTCCCAAATCTTCTTCTGGAACAAGGGCTGGACCACCGGCAAATCGCTCTCCTTGATGCCCATGGCAAACAGGAATTCCAGGTATTCGGTGGCGTTCATCAAGGGGGAACGGCTGCCGCTGGCTTCCCGCACCGCGTCCATGAACTTGCCGGGGAATTCGTTCATCATCACCCCGCCGTTCTCGCCGTCGGCGATCTGCGTCACCAGGGGCGGAACCGAACGCCCCGCCAAGGTCCAGCGCGACAACGCCTTGGCCTCGTAGAACGGCTGCATCTGCGCCACCAGCTTGGTGTCGCTGCCCTGGGTCTTGATAATGGCGATGATATCGACGCTCTCGCCCGCCGAATTGGTGCAGACCAGCCGGTGCGGCAAATGTTTGAGCTCCGGGCCATGGCCGTTGCCGGGTTGCTCGACCGTGTGTTCCTGCACCAAGAGCCAGGTGAAGCCGCAATCGCGCAGGGTCTTGATATATTCGTAGGCCACGTCGGGATGGTTGGGCAGGGCCATTTCCGAAGGCGAGAAGCCGCGCACCCGTTGCAGCGCCTCCAGGCCGAAGATGGCGGCGAAATGGTGCTGCCACGCCTTGACGTGCAGGCGGTAATCCTGGGCCGGGGTCGAAGGCGCGACCGCGTGGCCCCAGGGCGCGCCCAGCCATTCCACGCCCTGGCGGTAATCCGGGTTGCAGGTCACATTGCGCAAGGTATCGAATACATCGTGCAGGCCCATCTTGCGCAGTCCGTGGAACAGCGTACCGGAGTATTCCAGCATCACCCGGGGGCTCTTGCCCTCGTGGAACAACTGCGGCACGAATTCGCCGATGCGTTTATAGCACCAGTGGAATGCCGGGGCGTTGTGGTTGTCGCCGACGCCCTGGTTCCACATCATGTATTGCAGGTTGCTGATGATATCGGCGCTGCGGAGGTCGCCACCGCCCGCCGGGATCAAGGGCTGGTGCATGTGCAGGGCGATGGCGCAGGCGCTCTCGATGTGATCGAAATGGATGGGACTGGCGGGCTTGAACACCTCGGCGGGACGGTTCCGCACAGCCGCTTCGATCAAGGCTTCGGAACCGGAGATATTGGGCAGGTCGTCGATGTATTCGGGAATATGTTCCATGGCAGGCTCCTCTAAACTGTGGAGGGGTTGGCTCGGTACCGGACCCACGGGGACCGGCCCGCCGCGACGGCCCGAGTTTACACGAATCCCCGGACCCGGCAGTCCGGCCTTGATGCAACTTATCCGCCATGAACCGCCTATCCCGCTCCGCTTCCATTCCGCGCCCCCGGCGTGGGGTCCGGACCCTCTGGCTCGGCTGGCCGCTGCTGCTGGCGACGGCCCCGCCGCTGGCGGCCCCCGAACCGCCAACGCCCCCCGCGAATCCACCGGCCGGCCCGCCCGGACAAGTTCAGGCTCCAGTCCCGCCCGCGTCCGCGCCGCCCACCGCACCCGCGCCCGGCGGTACGCCCGCGCCCCCCAGCACCCCGACGCCCACGACCACCAACGCCCCGGCACCCACCCCACCCGCCGCGCCACCGAAACCCAAGCCTCCGGAAGCGAGCGACCTGTTCCCGCCCAGCGAAGTGGTCAAGCTGACGGCGGACGGCACGTCCTTCGAGGGCTTGTTCCGCGAAACCCCGGCGCGGCGGATCCGGGGCACGATCCTCCTGCTGCATGGCCGGAGTTCGGCGGCGAACGATCAAGCCGTCGTCGATCCGCTCCGGGTCCGGCTACCGGAACGCGGCTGGTCCAGCCTGTCCCTGGTCCTGCCGGACACGCCGCCGGGCCAAGCCCAGGCCTTGGAACAGGCCGAGGCGCGGGTCAAGGCGGGCGTGGATTTCCTCAAGGGCAAGAACTTGCGGGCGCTGATCCTGTTGGGACACGACCAAGGCGTACGCACCTTGCTCGGCTATCTACTGAAGCAGGCCGACCCCGCGGTCAAGGCCGCCGTGGTGATCGACCCGGTGCCGGGCATCTTCGCGCCGGGTTCGGGGATCGGCAACGAACAGGCGGCGCGGCTGCGGCTCCCGGTCCTGGACCTCCGCACCGGGCGGGATATCGCGGTCCTGGGGGAAGAGGCGCGGCTATGGCGGGTGGCGTTCCGGGGCGATCCCGGCTACCGGCAATCGGTCCTGAACGATCCCCATCCCGATTGGAAGGATATGGAGGAGTTCGTGGAAAACCGGGTCCATGGCTGGCTGGTGCGGCTGCAACAAAGCGCCGATCCCGGCGGATCGGTGCCGATCCAGGATACCGCCGACGCCCCCTGAAGCCCGTGCCCGTAGCGGGGACTACGTAGTTCCTCGTAGATAGCGACGGAATCTACTAATTTACCGATAAACGGTACCGCGGTTAAATAGGCACCAAGTCTGGCGGAGACATTTTGCATCGGTGTTCCGTTTCGGACTGGGGGACTGAAACCCGGCCGCAAGGTCGGGTTTCCGTTTTTTCGGCCCCCGCGAATCCCGCTTCCCGCCCTTTCCCTCCCCGCCGCGCCGCCTCATCGCAAGGCATCCACGCACCACGACGGGGCAAGACCTTTCCCCATACGCCCGGCCCAGCCCCGCATCCCTGCCGCAAGGGGGTAAATGCCGGACTTGCGTAAATGGCTTAATTTCTGCCTAATGTGGCCATCCGTGCCGCGCCCCCGGCCGATTCCCCGGACCGCACGGCGGCCCAGGACCATCCCTGAGGCCCAAGACCTAGCATTCAAGAATTAAAAAGACCTTCAGGACCCGGATAGCCATGACTTACTGCCTTTCCATCAACGTAGACCGCGGCTTGATTTTCTGCTCCGACTCCCGCACCAACGCCGGGATGGACAACATCGGCAGCTATTCGAAAATGCATCCCTTCATCTGGCCGGGCGACCGGGTATTCGTCCTGTTGTCGGCGGGCAACCTGGCGACCACCCAGGCCGTGGTGAAAAAACTCAACCGCGATATCGACCAGGCGCTGGTCCCCAACCTGCTCTCGGTGGGCAGCATCAGCGAGGCCGCCGACTACGTGGGCATGATCAGCACCCAAATCCAGCGCCAGCAGGCCACCCGCGACACGGCCAACACCAATTTCGAGGCCACCTTCATCTTCGGGGGACAGTTGGGGACGGCGACCCCGGAAACCTTCATGGTCTATCCGCAGGGCAATTACATCCACGAGTCCAGCGAACACCCGTTCCTGCAAATCGGCGAGACCAAATACGGCAAACCCATCCTGGACCGTACCATCAAGCGCGAAATCGACCTGGAACGGGCGGCGCGGGTAGCCCTGGTGTCGATGAATTCCACCATCCGCAGCAACGTGACCGTCGGCCCGCCGGTGGAACTCCTGATCTACGAACGCGACAGCCTCAGCGGGGGCCGCAGGCTGTTCCTCACCGACGACGACCCCTTCGCCCACGAGTTGTCCGAGCGCTGGAACAAGGGGCTGATCCTGGCCCTGGAAAGCCTCCCGGTATTTTCCTGGGAAGACAAGCGCGACAAGAAAGCCTCCCCGCCCTAAGGCCGGCGGACCCCCGGGAGGGACTCGCCATCCACCGCGAATCGGAGCAGGATATACAAGCCCACGCCGCCACCGGCGTGGACGGTCCCGCCTTCCGTCCCCACCCGGCTCCCCCGCAGGAGGTCCGCCATGCATCGCCTACTCAATGAACTGCACCAAGACCATGTCAACCTCGGCAGGGTCTTGCGTATCCTGGAGAACCAGCTCGGCCTGCTCCGCGCCGGCGCGGACGCGGACATCCACGTCCTGGGCGAAATCATCGACTATGTGCAGAGCTATCCCGACCTCGTCCACCATCCCCGCGAGGACGTGATCTTCGCGGCCTACCGGGCGCGGGCGCTGCCGGGGATCGACGTGATCGAGCGCCTGATGGCGGAGCATCGAACCCTGCTGGACAGCACCGCCCAGCTCAAGGTCTCGCTGGAACAATGGCATTGCGATTCGCCGATACCGCGGGAACAGGTCGCCGGGCAGATCGACGACTACCTGCGCCTGCAATGGGAACACCTGAACCTGGAGGAAGGCTCGATCTACGGGATGCTGGCCGAAGGGCTGGGGGACGAGGATTGGGCGGGGATCGAAGCGGGCCTGCCGCGGGGGTCCGATCCCTTGTTCACGGACCAGATGCGGCGGCGCTACCAGAACATCTACGAACGGGTGGTGGAATCGGCCTATTGAGCCGGTCCCGGCGGGCGGGGGCCGGGGACCGGCCCCCGCCGCGCCCTCAACCGGTGGCGACCTGCCGCAGCGGCTCGGCCCTGGGGGCGTGGTGGGCGGAGGACGGGGCCTCGACGGGCCATTCCGCATCCAGACGGCCCGGCAGATGGCCGCCGAACCCCGCGCCCTGGGCCAAACGCGCGATGAAGGCGCGGGCCTCGCCGATATCCCGCAACACCACCACCGCCCCCGCCGCCTCCGCCCCGATCCGCAAGGGATAGGCGGCGAATTCGGCGACGAAATGGGTACCGTCGGAACGCAGCAAGGTTTCGTCGAAACGGGCCGGCACCCCGTCCCGCAGGGTGCGCCGCAAGGGGCAGGGTTCGGCCACCTCCCCCTGGCAATGGCAGAGGAAACCCAGCAAATCCTGCCCCACCGGCTCCCAACCGTCCTCGCAGCCCAGCAAATCCCGCGCCGCCCGGTTGATGAAGGTGCAGCGCCCCTGCCGGTCCATGCCCAGGATGCCCTCCCCCACCGATTCCAACAACAGCCGGAACCGCGCCTCGCTGGCCCGGAGCTTGGCCTCGGCCTGCTTGCGGTGGCATAGCTCCAGGTCCATCCGCTGGTTGGCGGCCAGGAGCAAGCCGCTCTGCCGCTCCAGCTGCTCGGTGCGCTGGGCCACCAAATCCTCCAGCCGGTGGCGGTAATACTCCAGGTCGCGCTCGTTCTCCTTGTCCTCGGTGATATCGACCAACAGCCCTTGCACGAACAAAGGACGGCCCAGTTCGTCCCGCACCACCCGCGCCTCGTCCAGCATCCAGCGGACGCGGCCATCGCGCTTGAGCATCCGGTATTCGGCCCGCAGGGGCGCATGGTCCTCCCAGGTCCGCGCCCACAGCCCGGCCAACCGGGGCCGGTCCTCGGGATGCACCGCGCCGAGCAGCCCGTCCCGCGCCTCCCGCCAACGCTCGGCGGGATAGCCCAGGCAATCGGCGATGCGGGGGCTGAGGTACAGGAGCCGCCCCGGCGGTTCCAAGGCGGCGAGGTAGACGATGGCCGGCATCTGCTCCACCAAGCCCCGGTACTGCGCCCGCACGGCCCCGAGCTCGGCCAAGGCCGCACGGCCCACGCGACGGGCCGCGCTTTCCCGCAAGGCCTTGAAAATCGCGGCGGGCAGCCATTCCAGGCCGGCGGCGGTCGCGACCACATAATCGGCGGCGCCCGATTCCAGCGCCCGCAGCCCGACCCCGGCGTCCTCGGCTCCGGCCAGCACCACCACGGGCACGCCGGCCCTTTCGCAGGTCCCGGCCAATTCCGCGAGCAATTCCCAATCGGGCCACCGCTGCTCCAAAAGCACACAATCGCAGCCACCGTCCTGCACCAAAACGATGCCTTGCGCGACGGTCCCGGCCTCGTGGAGGGCGAACGCGCCGCCGGATCGCGCCAGGACCCGCCGACAAGCCGCACTATCGACGGGATCGCTGGCGACGAGCAACAGGCGGACCGGGGGGGTGTGGTGGGGCTGCGGGTTCATGCTGGGACTCCTTGGACTGGCCGGGACAATGGACGACACAGGGCATAAAGACACCACGGCGGGGGATCGCGGTCGGACAGGGGAAAACCGGGGTGGTGGACGCTGTCGAACGGGGAGCGCGGGTATTATGGCGATACCGGGGTGTCCGGTTTTGTGAAAACGATCCGCGCAAACCGCTATGAGGGAGAGATTCTCGGGGACCGCACCCGCATGGGATGGGCCACCATCCGTCCGCCGATGGAATCGTGGACCAATATACAGAAACCTGCCAGCGGGGGAATAAGTATTAATGCTTAGGAAAATCCGGGCGCGCTGCCGGTGTGTCCGGGGATAATCCGCTGATAGCGCTATGGTCGCGCCACAAGGATGTGGCGGATCGGACCTGTGTCACAGGTCCGCCGCCCGGTCGAACCCCATAGGGAGGAAAGCCGAAGCGGGGGCCGCCATGGCGGCAGCCCCCGGATTTTAATCGTGATAGGCCATTTCGCCATGTTCGGACAAATCCAGTCCTTCGCGCTCCGCATCGGGGGCGACACGCAGGCCCAGGGTCATGTCCACCAACTTGAAGGCCAGGAAGGCCACCACGCCGGACCAGACCAAGGCCACCCCGGTCCCCCAAATCTGGCTGAGCAGTTGCGATCCCAGGCTGTACTCGCCGATCCCATTGGCGACGTAATCATAGACCCCGGTACCGCCCAGGACCGGGGCGGCCACGAAGGCCGTCCCCAGGGAGCCGATGATGCCGCCGACACCATGCACGCCGAACACATCCAGCGAATCGTCGTAGCCGAAATGGCCCTTCAAGCCGGTCACGGCCCAGAAGCAACCCGCCCCCGCCACCAACCCCAACAGGATCGCCCCCATGGGACCGGCCCAGCCACAGGCCGGGGTCACCGCCACCAAACCCGCCACCGCCCCGGAAGCCGCGCCCAACACGGAGGGCATCCCCCGCGCCAGCCATTCGGCGGACATCCAGGCCAGGGTCGCCGCCGCCGTGGCCAGCAAGGTGTTGGCGAACACCAGCCCCGCCGCGCCGTTGGCCTCCAGGTTGGAACCCACGTTGAAACCGAACCAGCCCACCCACAACAGGCAGGCACCGGTCATGGTCATCGGCATATTGTGCGGGGCCATGGGTTCGCGCCCGAAACCGAGGCGCTGCCCGACCAGCAGGCTACCCACCAGGCCGGCCACCCCGGCGTTGACATGCACCACCGTCCCGCCCGCGAAATCCAGCGCCCCCTTCTGGAAGATGAACCCGGCGGTGGCGGCCGCGGCCTCGGCGGCCTGGGCGTCGGTATAGGCGTCGGGACCGGCCCAGTACCACACCATATGGGCGATGGGCAGGTAGGAGAAGGTGAACCACAAAACGATGAACAGCAGCACCGCCGAAAATTTCATGCGCTCGGCGAAGGCGCCCACGATCAAGGCCGGCGTGATGGCGGCGAAGGTGAGCTGGAACATCGCGTACACGTATTCCGGCACATAGACCCCCTTGCTGAAGGTGGCCGCGACCGAATCCACCGTGATGCCCCTCAGGAAGCTCTTGCCCAGGCCGCCGAGGACGGCGTTGCCCTCGGTGAAGGCGAGGCTATAGCCATAGACGGCCCACAGCAGCGCGACCAGGCAGAAGACCACGAACACCTGCATCAGGACCGACAGCACGTTCTTGGCGCGGACCATGCCGCCATAGAACAAGGCCAGCCCCGGCACGGTCATCAGGATCACCAGCACGGTGGCGACCAACAGCCAAGCGGTGTCGGGCTTGCTGGCCACGGGTTCGGCGGCCATCGCGCCGCCGGACAGGAGCAATAAAGCGAGCGAGGTCGATGGTTTAATCATGGACTCCCCTAAACGGTTGTTTCTGAAAGGTTGTTCTCATCAAAAATCACCCCATCCAGCCAAATCGCGATCCGTCCCTCCCCGAATGGGCGGATCGGGCCTTGGCCGTTGTTCGGCGTCCGCGGGCGGCGGCGCAGGGCGATGGGTCGCTGTATCCGGTCCCGGCCGACGGGATGCGTGGTCCCCGCGCCCCCCAGGCCGGTGCGCGATGAGCGGAATGCGTCCTAGCATTAAAGATGCCAAACATACAGGGCAGCCCCGCGCGGGACCGGCGGCGGCGGAACGAAACCCGCCCCAGACCCCCGGCCCCACCGTGCCACGCCTGCACCGACACCGGCCTTGCTTAGACGACACCCACACGCACCACGAACAAACCAAGTTCACGGCCAAGCTCAATAATGGTGCATATCCATACGCCCCATAGGGCCATAGCCCAAACGGACCCAGGCCATGACGGCGTCACAAGCCCCGGTTAATTCCGGCTACACCCGACACAGCGAACCCGTGGGACGCTTGGCACATAACCTGCTGCCTACCCGGCATATGCGGGACGCCCCCGCGACCACCCCGCTCCGCTGCCCCACTTCCCCGGTGAACGATCATGCCACTAGCGACAGAAGGCCAATTCAACCCCTCGTTCCACTTCCTTGGACTGATCCAGAAAGCCCTCTCGGACGGCATTCCCCGGCGTTGTTCGATGCCGGCCTGTCCCGAGGTCTATATCGTACCCGCCGACAAGCGCTACTACACGACGGCCCCCAATGTCCAGGCGCTACGCGGACTCTGCCTGGCCGCGCCCTTCGACCTGACGGTGGAACCGGTGCCGGACTGGCGGCCCGACGGCGGCAAGGAAGCGGTGCAGGCGGGCCGGCTCTGGATGCGTAAACCCAAAGCCGAAACCGCCGCCCCCAGCCTGCCCGCCCGCCCCCTGCAAGAACTCCTGTGGTACGCCAGCCTCAGCGCCTCGCAAGGGCAATTGCTGCACGGCTGCCGGGCAGACGATCTGGTGCGGCTCAAGCGCTGCCCGGATTTCTCGATCCTGCCCCATTCCGAACACGACATGACCCTGGCGGTGTTCATGATGGAGGAGAGCGGCGACCTCCTGACCGTGGCCGAGGCCACCGGCATCCCGCTCGCCAAGGTGTTCGACTTCCACAACGCCTGCGCCGCCCTGGGTTTGATCGAACGCGGCAACGCCTTCGACCCTGGGGAATACCTGGCCGGGACGATCCAGCGGGCGCTGGTCGACCGGCAGATGCGGCGCTGCGAACTGCCGGGCCGCGCCCCTTTGTTCCTGGCCCCCGCCGAAGGCAAGTACTACACCCAGGGCGACGCCGCCACGGTCGCGGCCTATGCCACGGCCTCGCTGGCGGAAATGGACATCGGCATCGCCGACGGCCTCGGCACCCAGACCGGGGAAGAGGAAGAATTGGTGCAGATCGGGCGGATGTGGGTACGCCGCAAGAAAGAAGTGCAAGTGGCCGCGCCACCGTCCTATCCGCTGACGCAACTGCTATTCCGGGCCACGCTGGACACCTCGCGCGGACGGTTGGTGGCGGGCAGCGCCCTGGGCGACACCGTGCGCCTGACCCGCTGGCCGGAAGCCCACTGCCTGGAACTGGACCGGCGGTTTTTCGCGCTGGCGGCGTTCATGTCGGCCAATACCGCCTCGGTGGCGAAGATTTCCGAATACACCGGCATCTCGCTGGGGCGGGTGGCGGAATTCCACAACGCCTGCGCGGCGCTGGGCCTGATCGAGGCCGGCGGGACCGAGAGCATCAAGGCCAAACCGGTGGCGGAAGGCCAGCGCGAAATCTACCGGAAGATATCCAAGGCCCTGGAGACCATGAAGGCGGGCGCGCAGCATGAGCCAACCTCCTAAGGGCAATCCGCAGATCAAGCTGGTTTTCACCGGCAGCGTGGGGGCGGGCAAGACCACGGCGATTTCGGTCATCAGCGAGGTGCCGCCGATCATGACCGAGGCCCGCCCCAGCGACGACGTGGCGTTCCGCAAGAACAGCACCACGGTGGCGATGGACTACGGCGAGCTGACCCTGGAAGGCGGGATCAAGCTGAACCTGTACGGGACGCCGGGCCAGCGCCGTTTCGATTTCATGTGCCATATCCTGACCAAGGGCGCGCTGGGGCTGATCGTACTCATCAACAACGCCCATCCCACGCCCTTGGACGAGTTGGACTACTACCTCAACCTCAACGCCGATTTCCTGAAGGACCGGCCCGCCGTGATCGGCGTGACCCACCTCGACGAGGCCGCCACGCCCGGCATCGAGGAGTATTACCAATGCCTGGCCGAGCGCGGGGAATATTGGCCCGTGCTGAAGGCCGACGCCCGCAGCCGGGACGATGTGACGATCCTGGTGAACGCGCTGCTGTCGGTGTTGGAGTTCGGCTGAGGTTCCCCTTCCGCCTGGGTGGAGTTGGGTGGAATCCGTGACGACCCGGTTTCTTGGGGGTCACGGATTCCACTGGGTTCCGGTCGGGCGAATTTCCCGCTGTTTTTCTTCCCCTTTTCCTGGCCCGGCGGGTTGTATTGGGCGGTTCAGCGCCGTTCTCGCCTGTGCCGTGCCGGGATATGCGCCAGAAATCCAGAAATTTGGATGCGTCCTATCGCCCGGAAGTCCGCGCGAAGCGGATTTCCAACCCCAGGGCTTTCAACCGATTCCCCCCACCGCCGACAGGGCATCGACGCCGAATTTTGAAATTCCCCCCGGATTCCGCCGCCCGCCCCCCACGGCTTAGCACGGAACGGCACATCCATTACACTACCCCTCCTCCCACCACCACCGAGCGCTCCCATGCCCGACCTCGACGAATGGATCACCCGGAAATCCCTGGCCGAATACGCCGGTCCCAAGGTTTTCCAACGCGGGCTCGATTATTTCCAAGCCAACACCGTCACCCGGCTGCGCGACATCGGCCACCGGGTCAGCGCCCGGGTTTCGGGCTCAGAGGACTACGAGGTCGAGTTGTGGACCGACGGCGAGGAATTCGAATACGCCTGCACCTGCCCCCACGCCGCCGAGGGCAATTTCTGCAAGCACTGCGTCGCGGCCGGGCTGGCCTTCCTGGACGGGCGGCGCGGTATGGAACATCTGGCCCCGGAAAACACTCCGCAAGGCGTTTGGGTGCGTTTACAGGAATACCTCCCGCTCCAACCTGTGGAAACCCTGGTGGACTGGCTGCTCGAAGCCGCCGGACGCGACGAAACCACCTACCGGACCTTGCGGCTGGCCATGGAAAAGGTCGGCGGCTCGCTACACCAGATCAAAGCCCTGCGCCGGGAAGTCGACCAAATCGCCCGTTATTGCAACCCGGACGACTGGGATTCCCTGCTCGACAGCCTCGAAGAACTGTTGGACACCGAACCCGCCGCCGTGGTCGAGGTGGCCGAATACGCCGTCGAGCGGGTGGAGGCGGCCATTCCCGAACTCGAATACGACGAGGGCGAGGCCATCGATATCCTGGACCGGTTGGGCGAACTCCACCGCCAAGCCTGCTTGTCGGCCCGGCCCGACCCGGTGGCCCTGGCGGAACGGCTGTTCCGCTACGACACGACCGGCGAAGGCGATGCCTTCCACAACAGCCTGCCCGACTACCGGGAAGCGCTGGGCGAAGCCGGGACGCGGCGCTACCGGGAACTCGCCGAAGCCGCTTGGCGCGAAAACCCTGGCGGCAACTATCGGATCAGCTCGATCATGGAAAACCTGGCGCGGGAATCCGGCAATATCGAAGCCCTGGTCGCCGTCAAGGCCCACGACCTGTCGTCCGCCCATCGCTTCCTGGACATCGCCGAAATCTACCAGGAGGCCCGGCAACCGGACCAAGCCTTGAAGTGGGCCGAACTCGGCCTGGAAGCCTTTCCCGAACGCCCGGACTCCCGGCTGCGGGATTTCCTGGCGGAGTTGTATCTGGAACTCGGGCGGAACGACGAGGCGCTGGCTCTGGCCTGGGCGCAATTCGCCGAAGACCCAAGCCTCCGCACCTATCAAAAGCTGCGCGGCCTGGCGGAACGCTTGGGCAAGTGGCCCGAACAGCGGGAACGGGCCTTGGCCGAAGTGGAACGCGCGGCCCAACATCCCAAGCGCTGGGCCACCCAGAACCAAACCCCGGATACGTCGTTGCGGGTGGAAATCGCCCTGTGGGAGGAAGACCCGGAGGCGGGTTGGGAAGCGGCGCAGCGGGGCTATTGCCAACCGGGACTCAAGACGCGGCTGGCCGAAAAACTCGAAGAACCGCGCCCGGCGGAAGCCCTGGCGCTCTATCTGCCGATGATCCCGGCGCAGGTCGCCCTGGGCAAGAACGAAGCCTACCAGCGGGCGGTGGAGTTGATCGGGATCGTCGGGGAATTGCTACAGCGCCTGGACCGGGAGGATGAATTCCAGGGGCTGCTGGCCGGGTGGCGGGCGGCGTTCAAGGCCAAGCGCAACTTCATGAAGCTGCTGGATGAAATGGGCTGGGATTTGTAGGCGCGCGGAATCAACCCGCCCCATAAACCGCCAGGGCATAGGCCGCCAAAGCCTCCTCTATGAAACCCGTCAGGCTGCCCCCATAGCGTGGATTGATCTCGAAGAGATAAAGACGGTCGTCCACGACCTTATAATCGAAGCAACAAATCCCTTGATAATCCATCGCCCCTAAGATTTTCTCGAATATCCCTTGGTATTTTCCATGGTCGATCCGCCGCGCCTTGACCGGGGTTTTGTCGATGCCCTTGACATAGACATCGGTATCGAATTCGAATTCGACGGTCTTGAAAAAGACGATCTTCCTATCCTTCATGATGATATGGGTCGCATATTCGCGTCCGCCCGCGATGTATGCCTGCTTGAAATATTTTCCAGACTTGAGTTTATCGGCATTCCCCGGCTCGTCTTCCGGGCCGAGGACGATGCTTGCGCCAATCCCCCATTCCCCGATTTTCGGCTTCAGTATGTAAGGTGGCGGCAATTGCTGATCGATTTTGGGGGCCGCGTCGCCAAGACCCAAATCTTGCAAGAAAGCGTAAAGTTCCGTTTTGTCATTGCAAAGCCCCATGCAATATTCCGAAGGACCCAAGCCGGCCAACGGTTTGTGCGCAACCGCCACCTCGTTGAGAAATCTCTGGTCGCTTAAATTCAGCGGGATAATGAGGTCGAAAGCGCCCAGATCGACGGCGCGGAAATCCCCGAAGGCTATGTTGTACCCGGATAGCCTATTTTGCAGCGCGGTTTTCCAACCCTTTTTATCTGAAAACAAAATAGAAAATCCCGGGTCCTTCAAGTTGACCGGGGAGAAATTCCGCATAACCATAAGCCTGCCGCGCCACCCAGCCTTTGCGATCGTCCGGCCCCCGAACCACCCGACACAGGAGCTTCCCATGCGAATCACCGCCTTCCACCACGCCTCCATCATGGTCAGCGATATGGCCCTGGCCCGTCCCTTCTACGAGGGCATCCTGGGGCTGGTCCCCAACCCCAAGCGCCCCAACTTCGATTTCGACGGCGCGTGGTACGACATCGGCGAGCAGCAAATCCACCTGCTCGCCCTGCCCAGCCCCGAATTCGGCCTTCCCAAGCCCGAACACGGCGGGCGCGACCGCCATACCGCCCTGCGGGTGGCCGACCTCGACGCCCTCAAGGCCGACCTGGAACAAGCGGGCATCCCCTACACCCTCAGCCGCTCGGGCCGTCCCGCCCTGTTCTGCCGCGACCCCGACGGCAACGCCTTCGAGTTGATCGGCCAGTGACGGCCCATGGCTAGCGGGTGTTGTACAACTCCCAGCTATTGCTATACGCGGTTTCCGTGCCGAAATCGCGCCATACCACGTCGGGCGTAACCATGGGCTTGGTCGGGATCATGAAGGTGAACATATCCGCCATCCCCAGGAACATCCTGCCGAAGGTGTTGGCCATGCCCTTGAACAGCCCCAGGGTCAGGCCCGACAACACGCCGTCCTGCATCGAGGACACATACATGGTCTTGGGGATTTCCACCCAGCCCAAGCCCATATTGGTCACGCCGGTCCCGAATTTCTCGGCGATGGTGCCGGTATAGCCCCGATAGACCGGGGCCGGTTCGCGTTGCGCGTGGCAGGGCGGGACGCTGGCCAGGCCGACGCAAACCAGCGCGACGGCCATATAGTTGATTTTCTTCATAAAACTCCACTTCGTCGCGGATAGGGGGATCGATGCCGGGTCGGGCACGTCCCGCTGGAAAAACGTCGGCCCCGTTCACCCCCCACCCCCTGGAACGTTAAACTGTGCCGCGGTTTCCCCCGGCCACAACCCACCCAGATTCCAAGGACACGACATGAGCGAACAAAGGCACTTCTACCGGAAAAAACTGACATCGACCGGATACCTGATTCTACCATCCGGCGAAGAGCGGAAATTCTCCCTGCTGGACTTGTCCCTGCGGGGACTGCAAGCCGAGTTCGATACAAACCCCGGCCTGCAACCCGAACAAATCCTCAGGATCAACCTGCCGGACCAAAGCGTCGAAGGCTTGGTCACGGTGGTGCGCGTCACCCCGCAACCGGAAGGCACCTGCCATATCGGCTTCCAGATCAACCGCATGGACGGGGTGGGCGACAACACCTACCGCTTCCGGGACGACGACGAATAACAGCGGCCGCGCCCATGATGGCCCCCCGCTCCCGCACCCTCGCGGCGTGGCTCCCGCTCCTGCTCTGCGCCGGCCCCGTCCTGGCCGACCCCGCCACGCCGCGCCTCGAAATCCAGCCCCCCCGCGATTTCGGCTACGCCATGGGCGATATCCTCGAACAAAGCTTCACGGTCGCGCTCCCGCGAGGCTATACGCTCGAAACCGGATACCTGCCCCAAACCGGGGCGCTGGACGAATACCTCGAAATCCAAGGCAGCGAATGGCGCATGGAACAGCAGGAAGAGGGGCCGGTGTACGAGGTGCGTATCGCCTACCAAGTCTTCAAAGGGGTGCGCGCCACCGAAACCGCGACGGTGCCCGCCCTGCCCTTGCGCTTCCAGGGACCCAGCCCGCTGGCGGCCCAACTGCCCGAATGGCGCTTCACCGTCGCGCCGCTGATCCCACCCGACCTCGCCGACGAACAAGTCGCGATCCGCGGACCGCTGCCGCCGATGGAGACACCCACCCGGCCCCATACCTCGCGCCTCGTGGGCTATCTGGGCCTCGCCTCGGCCCTGCTCGGCCTTATCGCTTGGCAACGGCATGGTTCCGAACCCCGCCCGTTCGCCCGCGCCCACCGCGAATTGCGGCGGCAACTCCGGCGTGGCGCCACGGCGGCAACCTACCGCGCCGCGGTCCAACGCCTACACCAAGCCTTGAACGAAACCGCCGGCCATAGCCTGTTCGCGGAGCAACTCGGCGGCTTTTGCGCGGAACGCCCCGCCTTCGCGGAATTGCGGGAAGAATTGGCCGGATTCTTCGGACTGTCGCGGCGCGTGTTCTTCGCCGCGCCCGATGCGCCCCTCCCGCCCGACTATCCCGCCGCCCGGCTGGAAGAACTCTGCCGCCGCTGCGCCCAGGCCGAACGGAGGCGGGCTTGAACCTGGACCTAGCCGAACCCTGGGTCTTGCTGCTGGGACTCGGTGCCATCCTGCCCTGGCTGGCGCGCCCCCCGGCCCTGCCCTATTCCGCCTTGGCCCTGGTGCCGGACGATCCCTTATCCACCGGGCTGGACCGGTTGCTCAAATTCGCGGGTTCGGCGGCGGCGCTGTGTCTGGCCCTGGCCCTGGCCGGTCCTTATCTACGCGAGCAATGGGTGGAAAAAACCGGCACCGGTGCCCATATCGTGCTGTTGCTCGACCGCAGCAGCAGCATGAACGAGAACTTCACCGGCAAATACCTGGGGGCCAAGACCGGCGAATCCAAAAGCGCCGTGGCCCGCCAACTCCTGGGCGAGTTCGTGGCCCGGCGCGAGCATGATTTGTTCGCCATGGTGGATTTCGCGGCGGCCCCGGTCTACGTGCTGCCGCTGACCGAGGACCGGGCGGCGGTCGAAGCCGCCATCGCGGCGGCGGGCGGGCGCGGCCATGGCGTCACCCACATCGCGCCGGGGCTGGCGATGGCCCTGGATTTCTTCGCAGGACGCCCCCCGACCGGCTCGCGCATCGTGCTGCTGGTTTCCGACGGCGCGGCCCGCATCGACGAGGAAACCCGCGACCGCCTGCGCCAAAGCTTCCAGGACACCCAGACCGGCCTGTATTGGATCTACCTGCGCAATCCCAACAGCGGGCGGCTGGCCGACAAACCCGCCAATCCCAACGAAAGCACCACCCCGGAATATTTCCTGGACCAATATTTCCAAAGCCTGGGGATTCCCTACCGGGCTTTCGAGGCCGACAACCCGGCGGCGATGCGGGCCGCCATCGCCGAGGTGGAGCGCTTGGAAAACCTGCCCCTGCGCTACCGCGAAAAACTGCCGCGGCAGGATTTATCCGGTTGGTGCTATGGCGCGGCCCTGCCCTGGCTGCTCCTGCTCATCGCCGCCAAAACCCTGGAGATCGAAACATGGCACGCCTGAACCTCGCGCTCCGGGCGGCGCTGGCCTTGGCGCTGGCGGGGGCCGCCCACGAAGGCTGGCACCTGTGGCGGGCAAACCGCGATAACGCGCTGATCGCCGCGCCCGGACGCATCCAGGTCGATCCCGCCACACCGCCGGCCCTGGTCTTCGCCAAGGCCTACGATCTCGCCCGCCACGGCGATACCCAGGAAGCCACCCGGCTCTATGGCGCGCTGACCCAAACCGGCGACGCGGAATTGCGGACGCGGGCATATTACAACCTGGGGACGCTCTACCTGGGCGACGCGGCCCGGCTCTGGAACGCCCGCGGCGTGTTGGAATATGTGCGGGTGAATACCCTGGTGTCCGCCGCCAAGGAAAACCTCAGGGCGGCCCTGCGGCTCTCCCCTGGGCACTGGGACGCCCGCTACAACCTGGAATACGCCTACCGCATCACCCCGCCGCCCAAGGAAAAACCCAAATCGGACTTCAAAGCCTCCAAGGGCAGCGTCTACGCCACCATGCCCAGCCTGCCGGGCGGTGCGCCATGAGGCGCTTCCGGGCCGATGGCCGCAAGTCCGCCCTGTGGTTGGCGGCGGGCTTGCTGGCCTGGGCCTTGTTCCAGCCGCGGCTCGCCCTGCCCAGGCCGGTCTACCGCTATTGGTTCGTGCTGGACATCACCCAGAGCATGAACACCCGCGATTACCACGCCGAGGGGCTGCCCCCGGAACGGCTGGCATACGCCAAGGCCGCCCTCCGCCGGGCGCTGGCCGAACTGCCTTGCGGTTCGGAGGCGGGGCTGGGCCTCTTCACCACCCAGAATGTGCAGTTCCTGTTCGAGCCTTTGGAGGTGTGCGGGCATTTCCCGGTGATCGACGACGCGCTGGCCCATATCGATTGGCGCATGGCCTGGTCGGCCAACACCTTCGTCGAGCAAGGGCTGTACGCGGCGCTGCGCGAGATCGGCAAGCGCGATCCGTCGATCCGGTTGGCCTTCTTCACCGACGGCCAGGAAACCCCGCCACCCAGCGTCCGCGCCTTGTTCCAGGGCCAGCCCGGCGCGGTGCGCGGCGTGATCGTCGGCACCGGCGGCACCCTGCCCACCGTGGTGCCGCGCTACGACCGCGACAACCATTTCATCGGCTATTGGGAAAACACCGATATCGAAACCCCGCCGGTCCTGACCGCGGCCTATGAAAACGCCCAGGAAAAACCCCCCGCCCTGCCCAAGGAAGGGCATTTCCTGTCCTGGCTGGACGAGGCCCACCTACGGGAATTGGCCGCCATCACCGGGCTGCGCTACCATCGCCTGGAAGACCCGGCGGACCTGGGCCGCTTGCTGCGGGAACCGGAATTCGCCGTCCGCCGCACGGTCGATACCGATCTGCGGCCCGTCCTGGGACTCGCGGCCTGGGCCTTGTTATTGGCGGCGCACTGGCCGGCGGCCCGGCGGAGGGGCAAAGGATGGATTGGGGAAAAGGCTTGATCGGGCTGGGCCTGGTCCTGGTGTTGGCCGGGTTGGCGCTGTCCTATGCGCCGGGCTTGCTGGGTTGGTTCGGGAAGCTGCCGGGCGATATCCATATCCAGGACGGCAAGCGCGTCCTCTTCGTCCCCATCACCAGCATGATCGTGGTCAGCGCGGTGCTGACGCTGCTCGCCAACCTGTGGTTCCGGCGCTGAACCCGTTCATTGCAAGGCGATCATGGCGTAGCGGCTGAACGAGGCCGCGTTCTTGAGCAAGGTATAGGTGCGGAACAAACGGCTTCCCTCCCCGGTCTTCTGGCGCACCATGCCGCCGGGATGGGTTTTCCCAGGGAGGGCCAACAATTCCGGCTCGCCCCGGAGTCCCGGCTCGGGCGGCAAGAGCAAGCCCTTGGCCGTCGGTTGCATATCGTGGTCCAGCAAATCGACCACCTGGGCGGACAGGGTCAGCCGTTCCACGCCGAAGCGCACCCGGCCCTCGCCGCAATGCAACCAGCGGATCACGCCGATGAACAAGGGCTGGCCGGGTTCGCTCACGCCGATCACCTCGCCGACCTTGATCTCGGCCACTTGGTCCAGGGGCCATACGATGCAGTAATCGTTCACCCCGACATTGGCGATCCGGCCCTCGACCCTGGCCCGGTCCCCGGCGGTTTCGGGTTCTTCCTCCCGCCGTGCCGTCCAAATCTCATCCCGGCTCAGCCCGCCCTTGCGCATCAGTCTGGGCAGGGTGATTTCGCTACGCAGATCGGCGTCCTCGTTATCCAAATCCCGCCCCAGGATCAAATCGAGCCGCCGGGCCAGCTTGCCGGATGGGCCCGGTTCGGCCGGGACGGCGGTTTCGCCGGCGTCGGAGCCGGACGGGGCAAGCGCGGCGATCAGTTTGTTCAGGCCCACGATGCAATGGCAGGCACGGTCCCGCACCTTGCGGTCGGCCTTGCGCTTCTGGATGCCTTCCAGGTTGCGGGCCACGCTCGATAACACGGACTCGTCGATGGGATGCCGGTCCCCGGACAAGCCGGTCCCGGCCTCCTCGGCCAGTTCCGCCACCACCCGGGCCAAGCCCAGGGTATAGAGGAAATGGATGCCGCGCAGTTGCGGGGCACCGCCCGGCAGGCTGCGCGAGGGCGGGCAATCGCCGTCGAGATAGACCATGAATTCGGCGGAATGCCAACCCCGGACGGCTTCCGGCCTCCATTCGGCATGGTCGGCCCATTGGCCCAGCAAGTCGTAGACGCGGGCCATGTCGCGTTGGCGCAGGTGGCGGGTGCCGGCCAGATAGAACAACAGGCCGCGCTTGAAGAGTCCGAGCGGGGTTTTGCAGGCGTCGGGTTCGCCGGGGGAGTCGAAATGGCTTAGCAAGAGCTTGTGGGCTTCGGCGTGGCGGTACAGGCGGAACCAAGTGCCCCAATAATCCATCGGCAGGCTCAGGTATTGCTGGGCCACCCGCAATTGCGCCAAGCCCAGGTGCTGCAAAGCCCGGCACACCACCTTCAAGGTTTGATTGCCGCCATGGTTGAACCAGCCATGGGCCGGCTTGATGTCGAACGCGGCCAGGGCGTAGGCCATCCCCAAGCCATATTGCAGGCGGAAAGCCACCCCGGCATAGAATTCGGCCTTGGGATGATAAGGCAGGGCGGCGTCCATGAAATGCCCCTCGCATTGCCCGACCAACAGGGCCACCTTGGGATTCAGCAGTTCGGCCATTTCCAGGCGGACCGCGCCGGGGATGGCGGTTTCGCCGTTGAAATATTCCAGCACCGCCTCCACGGCATCGAAGCAATGGAACAGGTTCGCCAACGGCAACTCATCCAGCCAAGCGGCGAGCGCCTTGGTCTTGGCTTCGGGGAGTTCGATTTGATATCGAACCCGCCGGGGACTTCCGAAATTGGATACTGATTCTGTCATCGAGGGTTCCCCCTTGGAATGGCCACCGCCGGGCACCCACCCGAGACCGCGGCTATCGCCGGACCGATATTACAGTTTATGCCAGGGCCGCGAAAGCCGCCGCCCACCGTCCGGGCGGGCGGGGTTTCTCCCCGCCCGTTGTCTCGGCACCCACCGCCCCTGCCGACAATTGCCCGACTTTAAAGGAATTCCGCCAACCCCACCGACCCCACCATTTCACGGACCCGGCGGAATTAGTTCCCTTGACAGCCGCGAAATCCCCCGCGGACTCCCCCAGGCAGCGGGATTAGGCAATAATCGCCCGCCGTGGGAGCGGCCAAAACACCACGCGACCGACCGATTCCCGCAAAACCACTCTAAACTTGATATGCCCCAGCCCCAGAGGAAACCCATCATGAAGCGATCCCTTTTCGTCCTGGCCCTGGCCTGCAACACCCTGCCGGGCTTCGCCGACCCCGCCGCCGCCCCCCCGGCCCCGAACGGTATCACCCTGCCCAAGGATTACCAGAACTGGCGCTTGCTGGGCGTGTCCCAGCGCACCGAGAACGGCACCCTGCGGGCCATCCTGGGCAACGACAAGGCCATCGAGGCCGCCCGCTCCGGGCAAACCCATCCCTGGCCGGACGGGGCCATGCTCGCCAAGGTCGCCTGGAAACAGAAGGGCCACGATAAGTTCGCCACCGCCGTGGTGCCCGGCGAATATGTGCATACCGATCTGATGGTGAAGGACGCCGCCAAATACGCGGCGACCGGGGGCTGGGGCTTCGCCCGCTGGCTCGGGGACAAATTCACCCCCTACGGGCAGGACGCCCAGTTCGCCCAAGAGTGCCTGGGCTGCCATGGCGCGGCCAAGGACGCCGATTGGGTCTTCACCACGCCGGCCAAACTGCCCTGAATCCCATGAACCATTCCCCGTCCTCGCGCATCCAGGCCGATCCCCCGGCGTCTTCCCAGGCTCCCGAACTGGCCGAGTTGGTCCGGGGCGCCCACCGGGTGGTCTCGCTGCCGGAGGTCTATTACCGCGTGCAGGAATTGATCGACGATCCCCGGCACAATTCGGCGACCCTGGCGCGGCTGATCGAAAGCGACAGCGGCCTCACCGCCCGCCTGCTCAAGGCGGTGAATAGCCCCTTGTACGGCCTGGGACGGCGGGTGGACCGGGTTTCCCAGGCGGTGGGGCTGTTGGGCGGGCACATCCTGCGGGATATCGTGCTGGCCACGACCATCGTGCGGACCTTCGGCAAGCTCCCGCCGCAAGCGGTGGATTTATCCACCTTCTGGCACCATAGCATCTATTGCGCCCTGGCCGCCCAACAACTGGCCCGGCGCTGCCACGTCCTGCACAGCGAGCGCATGGCGGTGGCGGGCATCCTCCACGATATCGGCCAGCTGGTGCTATACCGGTTCCAGCCCGCCGCCTCCGCCCAGGCCCTGGTCCTGGCCGAACCCGCCGACGATGGCGCCTACCGGGCCGAACGGCGGGTGTTCGGCTACACCCATGCCGAGGTGGGCGCGGAATTGCTCAAGGCTTGGGGGCTGCCGGAAAGCCTACAGGCGGTCGCCCTCCACCATCACGAACCCCTGGCGGAATCCCCGCACGCCCTGGACATCGCCATCGTCCATCTCGCCAACGCCATCGCCAACCGGCTGGAGCCGGGCCGCATCCTCCCCCGCTGCGAATCCCGCATCTCCCCCCTGGCCTGGGAAATCACGGGACTGGACGAGGCCGTGATCGAGCCGGTCCTGGCGGAAGCCAACAGCCATTTCCTGGAAACCCTGGACCTGTTGCTGCCGGGCCGGGCCCCCCGCTGAGCGGGATTCCCCCTTGCTTGACGGGTTTGGGAAATGACCGGGCTACATGTAAAATGGCGCGCGGTTCGCGCCTTATGCCCGCGATTAAAACAGCAGATAGGACCCTGAAATGAGCTTCGTAGTTACCGAAAACTGCATCAAGTGCAAATATACCGATTGCGTCGACGTGTGCCCGGTCGATTGCTTCCACGAAGGACCGAATTTCCTGGTGATCGACCCGGACGAATGCATCGATTGCACCCTGTGCGAACCCGAATGCCCGGCCAACGCGATCTACTCCGAAGACGAAGTGCCCAACGACCAGAAGGACTTCATCAAGCTGAACGCCGATCTGGCCAAGATTTGGCCCAGCATCACCGAGGTCAAGCCCGCCAACGCCGACGCCGACACCTGGAAGGGCAAACCCGGCAAGCGCGATTTGCTGGAAAAATAAGCGCCGGGAACCCGGCCCCGTTCCCCATCGCCCAGGGTTCGCGCATCCCCCCGGCGCGACCAACCCATCCCCGCACCAGCCCCCCATCGGAAGCCAACCGCCGCCGCCCAGGCACGGCGGCTGGTTGCGGTCTTTCCATCCGCCCCGTCCCGCAGGACAGCGCCGTTCAGACCATAATGCTATAATGGTTCCGGCTCTATCAATGATTTTGGAATAAAAAACGGGGTGCCATGAAGCTCCAGCAATTACGCTACATCTGGGAAATCGCGCAGCACGAACTCAATGTCTCGGCCACCGCCGACAGCCTCTACACTTCCCAGCCCGGCATCAGCAAGCAGGTCCGGCTGTTGGAGGACGAACTGGGCGTGCCGATCTTCGCCCGCAACGGCAAACACCTGACCGAGGTCACCGCCGCCGGCCAGGAAATCGTCGCCATCGCCGGGGAAATCCTGGGCCGGGTCCAGGACATCAAGCACATCGCCCAGGAACACCGCGACAACAAGGTGGGTTCGCTGGCCATTGCCACCACCCACACCCAGGCCCGCTACGCCTTGCCCCCGGTGGTCAAGAATTTCATGCAGCGCTATCCGGGCATCAAGCTCCACATCAACCAAGGGACGCCGATGCAGATTTCGGAGTTGGCCTCGCGGGGGCTGGTCGATATGGCCATCGCCACCGAAGCCCTGGAGCTGTTCGAGAACTTGGTGATGCTGCCCTGCTACCGCTGGAACCGCTGCGTCCTGGTCCCGAGGGGCCATCCGCTGACCCGGCTGGAACGCATCGAACTCCAGGATTTGGCCGAATACCCCATCGTCACCTACACCTTCGGCTTCACCGGACGCTCGCAACTCGACCAAGCCTTCGACAAGGCCGGGCTGCATCCGCAACTGGCCCTGACCGCCGTGGACGCCGATGTCATCAAGACCTATGTGCGGCTGGAACTGGGCGTGGGCATCCTCGCCAAGATGGCCTACGACCCGGTGGTCGATGTCGATCTGGTGCCGCTGGACGCCAGCCATTTGTTCGGGGCCAGCACCACCAAGATCGGGCTGCGGCGGGACATGTTCATCCGCGGCTTCATCTACCAATTCATCGAAGCCTTCGCCCCGCACCTGACCCGCGACCTGATCGACCAGGCCATGGAAACCCGCGAGAAACGGGAACTCGACGCCCTGTTCAAGAACATCGAGCTACCCGTGCATTGAGGGGTACCGGGGTTCAGCGCACCCACTGGGAAATGGTTTTGAACTCGGGGTGGGCGGCGTCGCGCAGCCATTCGAACAGCACCGACTCCACATTGGTGACGACGGCCCCGGCCTCGCGCAGCCGGGCCAGGGCGTTGTGCTTATGGCCCTGGGCGCGGGAGCACACCCCGTCCTCGACCACGAACACCCGGAAACCCAGGGACAGCAATTCCAGCGCGGTCTGCAACACGCAGACATGGGCTTCCTGGCCGACCAGGACCACCTGCCCCCGGCCCGGCGCCTTCAAGGCGGACAGGAACCCCTCGGCGGCGCAGCAGGAAAACGCGGTCTTCTCGAACCGCAGCGCCATGGCCGGCAAGCGCTCGACCAGGGCGGGCACGGTCGGACCCAGGCCCTTGGGATATTGCTCGGTATAAAGCACCGGGATTTCCAACGCCCCGGCCGCTTGCAGCAGGGTCTCGGTATGCTTGACCAAATGGGCGCGGTCGGCTTCGGCCATGGCGGCCAACAGGCGGATTTGCAGGTCCACCACCACCAACACGCTATCGTCGGCGGAACAAAGCGAAGGGATATTCATGGGACCGCGCCTCTCGGAATCGTGGATGGGGTGGGGAAAACCGCCGGACGCCCCCGCGGGAAAGCCTCCGGCGGCGGCGTCATAGCTCGCTGACCAGACGGATATCGGTGGCGTTCAGTTTGTCCGGGCCGCGCTCGGACGCCGCCAGCCTGAACTCGAAGATGAAATCGCGGCTGGGCAGCCGGTTGGTGAGGGATTCGTCCTGGAGCTTGGAGAAATGGAAAAACGAAGTCTCGAACGGGGAATCCGGGTATTTGCGCTTATCGGTCAGCCAGAGGTTCTTATCGATACGGGAAAGGTAGCGCATGAAACCGATACCCTTGGTGTCGTCGTAATAATAGCACCAGCCCCGCACCCAGGAACCCACCTGCCCCCATTCCGGCGCGGGGGTCGGCGTGGGAATCAAATTGGGGATGAGATACCCCGACATGAAGGAATCGGCCTCCTGCCTAAGGGCCGAGGAGACATTGTCCAGCGCCACCACCTCGACCCGGCAGCCCTTGTTCTGCAAGGCCCTGACCACCTGTACGAAATCGCCGTCGCCGCTGGCGAGCAACACCCGGTCCAGGTTCTCCGACTGCAACAAGGCGTCCACCGCCAAATCCAAATCGGCGTTGGCCTTGGGCACCAGGGTCAGCTTCCCTTCCTCGTCGATATCCTCATACCATTTGACTTCCTTGATGATGACCTTGAAACCTATATCGCGCAGTACCGAGTGGAAGCCTTCCGCCTTCTTCCGATAATCATAATCCACCTTGGCGCGGCGGGCGTCGTAGGAAACATAAGCATTGAGCCGGACCGGATCGCTATGATCCCGGCAGGCATATTCGCGCAGCACGTCGTATTGCATCCTGGCCCCGCCATTCCGGTACATATTGGCGGAATCCACGAAAATCCCGACCTTGGAGCCCGATGTATGATTTTTTATCGCAGAATTCATGTGTTGTTTTCTAAAAAATAATCCAGCAGTGATA